>JAHLLR010000096.1 GCA_020444075.1 Deltaproteobacteria bacterium | reverse complement strand
CGGAGGCAACCGGCCATCTCAGGACAGTCCGACATTATAATGAAGCCGAATGATGGAGGTTATAAAAATGAAGAAGCGTTATGCAAGTGGTGAAATCGACACGGAGGAACTTGACCGGAAAAAAAAGGACCTGGAATGACCAACCCCAATGAAGGGGCCGAAAAACCGATCCCCGAGAAAACAAAAAGTGAGAGCGCACCTCCCGAGAAGAAAAGCCGTCTGGCGCGGCTTTCGCTCGCCGCTTTGGGCGTGGTTTTCGGGGATATCAGCACCAGTCCGATATACGCCATTCGTGAGTGTTTCCACGGTGAATACGGCATCGCGGTAAGCCACACCAATGTGATGGGAATTCTCTCGCTGATGTTTTGGGCACTTGTCATGATCGTGGGTGTGAAATACCTGTTATTCGTTTTTCGGGCCAACAACCATGGGGAAGGCGGTGTCATGGCCCTGACTGCCTTGATTCGCGGTCAAAATGGGCCTTCCGAAAACCGGCGAAGATCAGGCGTCATCGCCCTGGGTCTTTTTGCGGCGTGCCTGCTGTATGGGGACGGCATGATCACCCCGGCCATTTCCGTGTTGAGCGCAGTCGAAGGGATCGGCATTGTCACCCCTGTATTCGGGCCTTATGTGATTCCCATCACGATTGCCATTCTTCTGGGTCTGTTTCTGATCCAGCGCCACGGCACGGCGCGGTTGGGCGGTCTTTTCGGACCGGTAATTGTGGTCTGGCTCGGTTTTCTGGCTGTGACCGGGGCCGTGCAAGTGGCCCATACGCCGCAGGTATTGTCGGCGGTTTTGCCGTGGTATGCGATCCACTTTCTGATCGTAAACAAATTGCACGGGTTTATTGTGTTGGGCGCCGTTTTCCTGGTGGTCACCGGGACCGAGGCCTTATACGCCGATATGGGGCATTTCGGCACCCGGCCCATCCGCCTGACCTGGTTTGCCATCGTATTTCCCGCCCTGGTGTTGAATTATTTCGGGCAGGGAGCCCTTCTCATGGTCAATCCGGAAGCGGCGAGTCATCCTTTTTACGCGATGGTGCCTGCCTGGGCCATGATTCCGACGGTGTTGTTGGCCACCCTGGCCACCATCATCGCCTCCCAGGCCGTCATCACCGGTGCCTTTTCCATGACCCACCAGGCGATTCAGTTGGGCTACCTGCCACGTTTGAAAATCCGGCATACCGCCGCGACCCAAATCGGCCAGATCTATGTGAGCCCGGTCAATTGGATGCTCATGTTCTGCACCGTCTTGCTGGTGGCGGGTTTTCAATCCTCCAGCAAGCTTGCCGCCGCATATGGCGTCGCCGTAACGGCCACGATGCTCATCACCACCATGCTTTTTTTTGTCGTGGCCCGCAAACGGTGGCAGTGGCCTCTGATTTTTGCCGCGCCGCTGGCCGGCCTCTTTTTTATTGTGGATGTACCTTTTTTTGCGGCCAACATCAGCAAAATCCTTCACGGCGCCTGGTTCCCACTGGTCATCGGAGGGGTGTTCTTCACGCTGATGCTCACCTGGGCCAAAGGACGCCGGATCATAGCGGCCAAGCTGCGCAAAGCCATGCCGCCGGTGCATCAATTTATCGTCGATCTGGCCAGCCATCCGCCAAACAAAATCGAAGGGAACGCGGTTTATTTAACGGGAAATCAAAATGTCGTGCCCGTGGCCCTGGCAAAGAACGTCAAACACAACAACGTCATTCACAGCCGGACAATATTGCTGAATTTTCAGGTGGAAGACATTCCGCGGGTTCCTAATCTCGAAAAGATCCAAACCGAAAAATTGGGCGGAGGGTTTCATCGCATCAGGGCCCGCTATGGCTTCATGGAAGATCTTACGTTGGAGAGTGTACTGGCACTGACGCGGGGGCAGGGTCTGGATCTGGATCCGGAAACAACGAGTTTTTTCATCGGCCGTGAAAACCTGGTTATCGCTGAAACATCCGCCATGGCGCGTTGGCGTGCGGGCCTTTTCATTTTCATGTCGCGCAATGCGGCCGATGCCACCTCGTTTTTTAATCTTCCAGCGGACCAAACGATTGAAGTCGGCGTTCGGCTGGAAATTTGACCCGCCTCATTATTGCCAGTTTTTTTAGGGAGTAGTTCTTCTTTTTTATTAATTTTTTCGGAGGGACCAGGCCATGACGCTAATGAAAAATATTCAACACGTATTTCCACGGGCCACCGATATACCGGAAGCCCATTTAAAAGAGATCCCCTGCATTCAGACCGGCTATCTCGTCAACGGTGAGCTTCGGGTCTGGGACGGCCCGCGTCAGGAGGTGCTCTCGCCCGTTCGGGTGGCAAACGACAACGGTCCGAAGCCTTTTTCCATTGGTGAATATCCCCTGTTAACCGACGTCCAGGCGTTACAGGCACTGGATGCGGCGGTTGCCGCCTATGATCATGGGCGGGGCTTGTGGCCCACCCTGTCCGTGGCCGAGCGCATTGATCACATGCAGCGCTTCGTTTTCCGGATGATCGAAGCCAAAGACCGGGTCGTGCGATTTCTGATGTGGGAGGTCGGTAAATCGCTCCAGGATTCGCGAAAGGAGTTCGACCGGACTATTCAATACATCAACGATTCCCTCGCCGCACTGAAAGACCTGGACCGCCATTCTTCCCGATTCACCATCGAGGAGGGCATCATCGGCCAGATCCGGCGCGCCCCCCTGGGTGTGGTGCTCTGCATGGGACCATTCAATTATCCGCTCAATGAGACCTTCACGACCCTGATACCCGCCCTGCTCATGGGCAACACCGCGATCCTTAAACCGCCCAAGCACGGTGCGCTGCTTTATGCACCGCTCCTGGCGGCTTTCCGCGATGTTTTTCCGCAAGGGGTGATTAACATCATCTATGGCGAGGGGCGCAAAATGATACCCCCGCTCATGGCATCCGGCAAGATCAACGTGCTGGGATTGATTGGCACGAGCAAGACAGCCAACGCACTGAAAAAACTGCACCCTCACCCCAATCGGTTGCGCTGTGTGCTGGGACTGGAGGCCAAGAATCCGGCCATTGTGCTCGACGGTGCCGATCTCGATCTGGCCGTCCGGGAATGCGCACTCGGCTGCCTTTCCTTCAACGGGCAGCGCTGCACGGCACTTAAGATTATTTTCGTAGAGGCCGGCATTGCGGACGCGTTTCTCGACCGCTTTGCCGCGGCGGTTAACGCCCTTGCCTTTGGAATGCCATGGCAGGAAGGGGTTTTCATAACCCCGGTCGCGGAAAAAGACAAGACGGATTACCTGCGAGAACTGGTGTCGGACGCGGTTGCCCAAGGTGCCCGGGTCGTGAATCCTTCCGGAGGAACGGTTTGCGGCAGCTTCTTTTTTCCTGCCGTCCTCTATCCGGCCAACTCCGAAATGCGAGTCTATCATGAAGAGCAGTTCGGGCCGGTGGTTCCCGTGCTGCCCTTCGACAGCATAGACCAGCCCATCGCCTACATGATCAATTCGAACTACGGCCAGCAAGTCAGCATTTTCGGCAGCGATCCGGACCAGATTGCACGATTGATCGACCCGCTGGTCAACCAGGTCTGCCGGGTCAACATCAACAGCCAGTGCCAGCGCGGGCCGGACACGTTTCCCTTCACGGGGCGTAAGGATTCCGCAGAAGGAACCCTTTCCGTATCCGACGCCTTGCGGGTTTTTTCCATTCGAACCCTGGTTGCCGCCAAACAGACGGAGTTGAACAAACAGATCATCACCCGCATCGTGCGGGAACACAAAAGCAAATTTTTGGCGACCGATTTTATTCTGTAATTGAGAGAAATCGAAGATGATTTACACCGTCACATTAAATCCTGCGCTGGACCGTTTCATCGTCGTTGAGCAGTTGCTTGCGGAAGACACCACCCGCGTTTTTTCGGAAACACCGTATGCTGCCGGAAAAGGGATTGATGTCTCCAGGGTGATCCGGGAATTGGGCGGACAGAGTGTGGCCCTTGGTCTCGTCGGCGGTTATGACGGCCTGCAACTGGAAGGATTGCTCATCAATGCGGGTGTCATGACCGATTTTACCCGGATTTCAGGTGAAACGCGAACCAATATTATCCTTCGTGAACAGGCAAAAGGCCGACAGTACGCCATCAGCGCCACCGGGCCGGAAATCAAGGCAACAGAAATCGGTATGTTTTTTCAACATGTGAACCAGGTCCGGGATATGGATTACCTGATCCTGAGTGGAAGCCTCCCGCGCGGCGTTTCACCGAATCTCTATGGTCAACTGATCCTTGCCGGAAAAAAAAGGGCGCTTTCATCCTTCTGGATGCGGATGGAAGCGCTCTGAATGAAGCACTGGACTACCAACCGACCTGTATTAAACCGAATATTTATGAGCTTTCCCGACTGGCGGAGAGGGAACTGCAAACCGAGTCGGAAATTTTTAGCTTTTGTGAGCAAATCCACCGCAGAGGAATTGCATATATCATTGTTTCGAGGGGAAAAGCGGGCTTGCTGTTATCTTCAGTCGAACAAAGAATCAAGGCTGTTGCACCGCCGGTCGAGGTAGACAGCACCGTCGGCGCCGGTGATTCGGTGGTGGGGGGATTCGTGCTGGCGCACTCCCGGGGCAAAGACCTTGCGGACTGCGTGCGATTCGCCTGTGCCGCGGGAACGGCAACCGCCCAAACGCCTGGTACCGAGCTTTGTCATCGCGCGGATGTTGAAGCAATTTTGCCCAGGGTTGAACTATCAAAGGTATAACTGAAGGGGAGCTGGCCGTCATCACTGCAGGTAGCCCTGTTTGGGTTGCCGGCATGACGAATATGATTCGGGTAGTATCATTTAGGAGGGGATAATCCACTCGACATTCAACTGAATGGTATTGGTATGGTCTTGAACTGACAGCCACAACATCGGGAGCTGTCAGCTCAAGTCTGCATTGCTGCCTATCCTGTCCACCCTGAAAACCATGGAATGGCGGAGGTTACATCATTCCACCCATTCCGCCGCCCATTCCTTGAGCTCCCGGATGCATCTGCTTTTTTTCTTCGGGTTTTTCTGCGATCATGGCCTGGGTGGTCAGCATTAATGAAGCTACACTTGCTGCATTTTGCAAGGCAAACCGGACCACTTTGGTCGGATCCATTATGCCGGCTACCATCAGATCTTCATAGGTGTCCGTTTGGGCATTGTAACCAAAAGCCCCCTCGCCGTTTTTGACTTTATCGATGACGACAGAACCTTCAGCACCGGCATTTTTGGCAATCTGACGAAGTGGCTCCTCCATGGCGCGCATGACGACTTTCACCCCCAGCTTTTGATCCGCTTTGATTCTTATTTTCTCCAGCACGGCCAGACAGCGAACCAGTGCTACACCTCCGCCCGGCACGATCCCTTCTTCTACAGCTGCGCGGGTGGCGTTGAGCGCATCTTCAACGCGGGCTTTTTTCTCTTTCATTTCGGTTTCGGTTGCCGCACCGACATTGATCACGGCCACACCACCGATCAGTTTGGCCAGACGCTCCTGCAGTTTTTCCCGATCATAGTCGGAAGTAGTTTCTTCGATCTGGGCACGAATCTGCTTCACCCGGCCCTCGATGGCCGAGCGCGAACCAGCGCCGTCGACGATGGTGGTGGTGTCTTTATCGATGTTGATCCGCTTGGCCTTGCCGAGGTCTGCAACCGCTAAATTTTCCAATTTGGTGCCTAAATCCTCGGAGACCACCTGACCGCCGGTTAAAACGGCAATGTCTTCCAGCATGGCTTTTCGTCTGTCACCGAAACCCGGCGCCTTGACCGCAGCGACCTGCAGGGTGCCTCTCAATTTATTGACCACCAAGGTGGCCAAGGCCTCTCCGTCCACATCTTCTGCAATGATCAATAACGGCCTGCCCATTTTGGCGACTTGCTCAAGGATGGGCAAAAGATCTTTCATGTTGCTGACCTTTTTCTCATTGATCAGAATGTAGGCATCTTCCAGAGCGGCAACCATTTTTTCTGGATCGGTCACAAAATAGGGCGACAGGTATCCTCGATCAAACTGCATGCCTTCAACCACTTCAAGTGTTGTTTCCATACCTTTGGCTTCTTCAACGGTGATGACCCCTTCTTTACCAACCTTGTTCATGGCTTCGGCAATGATGTTGCCGATGGTTTCATCATTGTTCGCTGAAATGGTGCCTACCTGGGCAATTTCGCGCTGGTCCTGGGTGGGTTTGCTCAACTTTTGAAGTTCTTTCACAACGACTTCAACCGCGGCATCAATCCCCCGTTTAATAGCCATGGGATCATTACCGGCCGCCACCAGTTTCTGCCCCTCTTCATAAATAGATCTGGCCAAAAGTGTAGCCGTGGTTGTCCCATCACCGGCCGTGTCACTTGTTTTGCTGGCCACTTCCTTGACCATCTGAGCGCCCATATTCTCGAACTTGTCTTCAAGTTCGATCTCCTTGGCAACGGTAACGCCGTCTTTGGTAACTGTGGGGGACCCCCAAGATTTGTCAATGACCACGTTTCTGCCCTTGGGACCTAAGGTGACAACCACTGCATCGGCAAGCACCTTGACACCGTTGAGCATCGCTTCACGGGCCTTCATGTCATATTTAATTATTTTAGCCATCTTAATCTTAACCTTCCTTTCAATGTTTATCCGGTGATGCCAAGCACGTCATCCTCGCGCATGATAATGTATTCTTCACCCTCTATTTTCACCTCAGTACCCGAATATTTGCCAAATAGAATCCGATCGCCTTTCTTGACGTCAAGCGCCACTCGCTTTCCATTTTCGCTGAGCTTGCCATTGCCTGCAGCAATGACTGTGCCTTCAACTGGCTTTTCCTTGGCCGTATCCGGGATGATGATTCCACCTTTGGTTTTTTCATCTTCTTTGACGCGTTGAACTAAAATTCGATCCTGCAATGGCCTGAGTTTCATGGTTCATATTCTCCTTGTTGAAAAACTCATTTTATCTATGCAATGTGAGGAGATTGTTGAATCTCCTGAAATAATAAAAAAAATGAAAGGACAAAAGGTGAATCGCTGTTGCGAGGTCAGTCCCGCATAATTTAAGAAAGGTATAAATTGAAACGTAGAAAGGAAAGATGTTTCAGAATCAAAATTATATCAGGAATATGCGTATGTAGTTCCATTTTGTCAAGCTGCCTTAGAAGGAGAAACTGCAAAACCAATTGGGAGATCTGATTTCGGGAAATAGACGATTTCCGGCACTCAGTCTCCGTTAAGGTCTTGACAAAGGCAACTACCTGCTGCATTTTACAGCAGATGGAACCCCGCTTCAACAAGCAATGATAAGCCACCGGATGGTTTAACGACCTCCAAAGGTTATACTTTAAAATGGAAGTTCTGGGTAACATCTAAAACCTTTCTCGGGTGTGCGTGCATCTTTTCGAGAAATAGTAACGGCATCTTAGAAAGACATCGTCTGAGCAGGGTCATCAAAAATGGTCCTGCTTTTTCTTTTTTAAAATACCGTAATGTTTCTATCTCAAGCGCTAAGTGGTTTGAACCGTTCACGGAAGGTTCTAAACCAACCAGAATCGTACAGATTTTTACCAACCGAAACAAATATCTCATTTTGGGACATTTTTCGATTACCCTTTTCCTTGATAGGCTGATGATTTTTTTAAATCATATTTTCCCAAACCGGTATCCAGAATGCCGTTGCCCCGGTTGCGTTCAACAAACAACTGTATTAAAATGACTACAACGATCATAGACAATCAGCCATAGCTTATTAAAATTGATACCCCCGGAAAACCGATGGCGTGAGATAAGTCAATGCAAAAAGCGTTTCTGGAAATTTTCGATCGCATCCTCGGTTCTATTCGAGAACCGTTGGTGGTGCTCGATCCTGATCTGAAAGTGATAAAAGCCAACCCCTCTTTCTACCGCACGTTCGACGTGGACCCCGAACAGACCGAAGGGATGTTGATATATGAATTAGGCAATCGGCAATGGGACATCCCCAAGCTCAGAGAATTGCTCGAAGAGATCCTCCCTCGGAACACCAAATTCAATGATTTTGTGGTGGAACATCACTTTGAGACCATCGGCCCGAAGATCATGCACCTGAATGCCCGGCGGATATACTCAGATGGGAACCATACCCGGCTGATCCTGCTGGCCATCGAAGATGTGACGGAGCGTGAATATTACAAAAGACATCTTGAGGACATTGTTGAACAGCGAACCGCCGAACTCAACGTAGCAAAAGCGGAAGCGGAAAACAGCAGACATCTGGCAGAAAGCGCCCTTGATGAAATCAAGCGGTTAACCGACCAACTCGAAGCCGAGAGGGCCTATCTTCAGGAAGAAATAAAGCTGGAATTCAACCACGAAAACATTATCGGCCGAAGCAACGAAATCAAATATGTGTTTTACAAGGTCGAGCAAATCGCCGGCACGGATACCAATGTCCTGGTATTGGGCGAAACCGGAACCGGCAAAGAACTGGTGGCACGCGCGATTCACGGCATGAGCCCCCGCAAGGATCGGGCCCTGGTGAAAATGAATTGTGCTGCACTGCCTTCCAACCTCATTGAGAGCGAACTTTTCGGTCATGAAAAAGGCGCCTTCACCGATGCGCATTCCAAACGGTTGGGACGTTTCGAGATTGCCAACGGCACGACCCTGTTTCTGGATGAGATCGGTGAACTGCCCCTGGATTTGCAGCCCAAGCTGCTCCAGGTGATCGAGACCGGCGAATTTGAACGCCTGGGCAGTTCCGACACGATTAAAGTCGATGTCCGCATTATTGCCGCCACCAATCGCAATCTGGAAGCGGAAGTCCGCAAGGGCGCCTTCCGGGAGGATCTCTGGTACCGGCTGAATATTTTTCCGATCACCATGCCGCCGCTCAGGGAGCGCAGGGAGGACATCCCGCTGCTGGTCAATTATTTCATTGATAAGATATCCAAAAGACTTGGAAAAAAAATCAGTCTGGTTCCGGTGATTGTGATGGACGCGTTGCGGAGCTACCATTGGCCCGGCAATATTCGCGAACTCGAAAATGTCCTCGAGCGGGCGGTGATCAACTCGTCGGGTCCCAAACTGCATCTGGTGGATGAACTGAAAAAACCGAAAAAAGATTTAACAAAGACGAATCAAACGCTTGCGGATATAGAGCGGGAGTATATCATGCAGGTGCTGGAGCAGACCCACTGGAAAGTGAGCGGCAACAACAGCGCGTCTGAAATCCTGGGCCTCGACCGCAGCACCTTGCGCGCCCGCATGCGCAAGCTGGATATCCACAAACCATAACATCGTAGGCCAATTTCAATTCGCGCATATCCTTCGGTTCATATCAAGTTGCCTATTGGCGGTGCGATGGAAGGGAGTACTTCATGTTCAGTCATATTCTTTGTCCGACCGATTTGAAAGCGCGCGCTTTCATCGCCCTGAAAAAGGCGGTTCAAATTGCGCATCAGTTCAATTCGAAAATCACGGTATTGAATGTCCACCCGGAGTTCATCGCTCAACAGGAACGGGAAATGCTTCGGGTCAGTTTTGACGGCCTGAAAGAAAAGTACCGGCGGATCGCCATGGAATCACGCCAAGAGATGATGGCTGAAATTGGCAACCTGCATGCAGAGGATATTCAGGTCGACTATGAGATACGCCAAGGCAAACCGGAACGGGTCATTACGGAAACGGCTGGAAAACTCGGTATCGATCTGATCGTCATTTGCACCGACGGCAGGGACAACATCAAGGACTTTGTAACCGGCACAATTACCGAGCACGTTATTAACCATGCATCCTGCCCCGTATTGGTTATTCCATACCAGAAAAGCGCGTAGAACCACGAAATTCCCACAGGTAACCAGTTTAGTTCCGGCGAGTGCGATGGACGCGTTGCGCAAACAATCGCTGGCCCAGCACAATTCGAAAACCATAATTATTGGTCACATATGATCATTGGCGATATATGACCGATACCGTTTCCCATCTCCGTCATGCCCACCTTCATCTGCTCAAGACTATTTCTGAATTAAATCAGTTTGATGTGATAAAAACACGCAATACACAAATTCCGGCATGAACCTTGAGTATGAAGTTGGTGGATATCAATGCAAAGAGGCGCTTGGCGCGTGAATCATCGCATAACCAGAAAAGCTGGCATAGCCGGGAGGTGGTCACCATGATCGTCGTTAGAATTACCATGAATGTGCTTCCGGAAAAGCAGAAAGAACTGGTACAGACGCTTCTTTCGATGGTTGGGTCGATGGAGATGGAAACAGGCTGTCTGAGCTATGCCCTTTATTGTAATATGGAAGATCAAAACCTTCTCAATCTTCTCGAAGAATGGCAGACGCGCAAAGCGTTGAATCAGCATTTGCGTTCCGACATGTTCGGCGTTTTGCTGGGGACCAAGAGCCTGCTGATCGAGCCGCATGGCATTCATATTTACACCATCGGTCAATCGGAAGGGATGGAGGCCGTTCATTCCGCCCGAGGGAAAGGATTCGACCGCGGTCATACCCTTGCGTCGTAGTTGCTTCCCACAGCTCACCATCTTGGCATGCCGAGCCGTTGATTCCTCAAAATAACCGTGACGGCACAGATGGGAAAGTTCTTCTGTAGGCGCGTCTTTACCTTAATTGAGGAGAAAATGACATGGAATTTTTTTGGATGATCTTAATCGGCATGATTGCCGGCTGGCTTGCCGGGCAGTTTATGGGCGGCACAAGGTATGGCGTGGTTGGAGACATCATTGTGGGTGTGATCGGCGCAATAATCGGCGGAATCCTTTTTCAAAAGGCAGGCATTATGCCTGGTAGCGGTCTGATAGGCAGCCTGATCGTTGCAACCACAGGCGCGATTATCTTCTTATATGGCCTGCGCATGGTCAAGAAGGCTTAAAGGTGACTGTCATGACATCGGTTATTAAATATTACGAGGGAATCAACTCGGTTGCCGTAATCGGCAACTATCTGCCCCGCCAATGCGGCATCGCCACCTTCACCACGGATCTGGTTGAAGGCCTGTCAGCGGAAGCGCCTGACATCAACTGCTGGGCGGCGGCAATGAATGACACGCCCGAGGGATATCCTTATCCGGATAAAGTGCGCTTTGAGATCAACCAGAACAAATTGAGCGACTACAGCATGGCCTCTCAATTTCTCAATATCAATCAGACGGATATTGTCTGCGTGCAGCATGAATACGGTCTTTTCGGGGGGGCGGCCGGCAGCCACCTGTTGAAGCTGTTGGGCGATCTGCGCATGCCGGTGGTGACGACGCTGCACACGGTGCTGAAGGACCCTGCTCCGGAATATCGTGCCGTCATGGGCAAGCTGTCCGAACTGTCTGACAAACTGGTCGTGATGAGCCATAAGGCATTTGATTTCCTCAAAGAGATCTACGCGGTGCCCGAAGAGAAAATTGTCTTCATTCATCACGGCATACCGGATACTCCCTTTATCGATCCCAGCTTCAACAAAGACAAGTTCGGCGTGGAGGGCAAAAAAGTCCTGCTAACCTTCGGCTTGCTTTCCCCCAATAAGGGCATCGAGAATGTATTGCTGGCGCTTCCGGCGGTCATCAAAAAACACCCCGATGTGGCCTATATTATTTTAGGGGCAACCCATCCGCATATCTTGAAATTGCACGGGGATGCCTATCGCATCATGCTGCAGCAGCTCGTGCGCAAACTCGATATCGGCGAGCATGTCATTTTTCAAAATCGTTTTGTTGAACTCAAAGAGTTATGCGAGTTCCTCGGCATCGCCGATATCTACACAACTCCCTATCTTGAAGAAGCCCAGATTACCTCCGGGACCCTTGCTTATGCCATGGGCACCGGCAAAGCCATCATTTCGACACCGTACTGGTATGCTACCGAGATGCTTGCCGAAGGCCGGGGTCGAATGGTGCCCTTCAGCGATCCGGATGCCATGGCGGAACAGATCATCGACCTTCTGGACAACGATGTCGAACGGCACGCCATGCGCAAAAAGGCATACACATTCACTCGTGAGGCAGTCTGGAAGGAGGTCGCCCGGAAATATCTCCAGGTATTCAGTGAAGTGCGGCGAAACCGCACCCGTAACCCCCGTCCACGGCATTCCTACATTGAGAACATCAAGGTGATTACGAATTTCGAGCTCCCGGAGATCAAGCTCGATCATCTCAAAGCCTTTACCGATGACACCGGCATCCTGCAGCATGCCAATTACACCATCCCCGATCGCACCCATGGCTACTGCACCGACGACAATGCCAGAGCGTTGCTGGTTGCCGCCATGGGCCAAACCTACCTGCCGGCAAACGGCTGGGGTCTCGATTCCCTCAGTGGTCATTATCTCGGGTTTCTTCAGTATGCGTTCAATGAGAAAAAAGAGCGCTTTCGCAATTTCATGACCTATTCGCGGCAGTGGACGGAAGAAATCGGTTCCGAGGATGCCCATGGCAGGGCGATCTGGAGCCTTGGCAGTGCGGTGGCATTTCTTCAAAACTCAGGGCATCTGGCAATGAGTGCGACCCTTTTCAAAAAGGCCCTGCGGGCGGTCGAGAATTTTAATTCGCCCCGGGCCATCGCCTTTTGCCTCGTGGGCGTGAATGCCTACCTGGACAAATTCTCCGGTGACAGCGATGTGCGCAGGGTCCGGGAAATCCTGGCTATCAGGCTTTTCGATCAGTTTAAAAACCATGCTACCGACAGTTGGCCATGGCTTGAAAAAGCGTTGAACTATGCTAACGGCAAACTGCCCCATGCCCTGCTGCTGTCCGGCCAGCGGATGCAACGCAACGACATGATCGATATGGGACTCGTCTCCCTCAAGTGGCTGCTTGCCATCCAGACCGAAGACAATCATTTTGTGCCCATCGGCAGTAACGGATGGTATGAACAGGGCGGCCCCAGAGCCCGTTTCGACCAGCAGCCCATCGAGGCTAGTACCATGGTCGAGGCTTGCGTGAAAGCCTTCGATATCACCCGGGATCAATCATGGTTCGACAACGCGGTCATGTGCTTCAATTGGTTTCTCGGACACAACGACCTTAACTTGCCGCTCTATGATGCCAAGACCGGCGGCTGCCGGGATGGGTTGATGGCGGACGGCATCAACCAGAATGAGGGCGCCGAGTCCTCCCTGGCCTGGCTGCTTGCGTTGATGACCTTGCAGAAGCTCTATGGAGACGAGACCTTAAACCAGTGGTCGTCACAAAAAACCAGTTAACCAAGGATCAATCATGCACATTGCCATGCTCTCACCCATTGCCTGGCGCACGCCGCCACGCCACTATGGACCCTGGGAGAACGTGGCGTCGCTGTTGACCGAGGGGCTGGCAGCACGCGGGCATGATGTCACCCTGTTTGCGACCGCGGATTCACAGACCAGCGGCAAGCTTCATGCCGTCTGCCCGCGGGGCTACGAGGAAGACCGCACACTCATCCCGAAAGTCTGGGAGTGCCTGCACATTTCAGAGCTGTTTGAGCATGCCGATGCATACGATTTGATCCACAACCATTTTGACTTTCTGCCGCTGACGTATAGTGTCATGACCGCCACCCCGGTGGTGACCACCATTCACGGCTTTTCATCACCCGGAATCCTGCCGGTTTACAAGAAATACAACCGAAAAACGTTTTATGTGTCCATCAGCGACGCCGATCGATCCCCGGATCTTGATTATATCCAGACCATCCATCACGGACTTGATATCCAGGATTTTGATTATCAACCGGCTCCGGACGATTATCTGCTTTTTTTCGGGCGCATTCACAATGACAAGGGGCCTCGACAGGCGATTGAGATCGCCAGGGCCTGCAGCAAAAAACTGATATTGGCGGGCATCATCCAGGACCAGGCCTGCTATGATCAATTTGTCGCCCCTCATCTAAGCAGCGACAAGGTGGTTTATATCGGCAGTGTTGGACCCGTTGAGCGCAACCGGCTGCTCGGCAGGGCCTGCGCGCTACTGCATCCGATCCAGTTTGATGAGCCTTTCGGACTGTCCGTTATCGAATCCATGGCCTGCGGTACACCCGTGATCGCCTTTGATCGGGGCAGCATGCCTGAGCTGATTGAAAACGGAAAAAGTGGTTTTCTGGTGGGCGACGTAAACGAGGCCGTTGAGGCGGTTGCGCGTATTAAAGAGATCGACCGTGCAGCCTGCCGCCGCCATGTGGAAAGGCATTTCACCGTCGACCGCATGGTCGATGCCTACCTGCAGGTCTACGAAATGATTTTACAGGACGGACCCATATGAAAAATAACAAACCCATAATTACCCGCTTTAATAAAAACCCCATCCTGACAAGCAAGGATGTGCCCTATCCGGTTGCTACCGTTCACAATGCAGGCATTGTCAAACACAACGGCCGCTACATCATGCTTTTCAGATCGCATCTGCTAAACGGACGCTCCATCATCGGCAGGGCCGACAGCGAGGATGGGTTCTCATTTACGGTTCATCCCAGACCCTTTCTGACACCTTCAACGGACACTGTTTTTGCCGAATATGAAGCCTTTGGCGTTGAGGACCTCAGAATCTGTCCCGTAGCGGGGGAGTACCTGCTGACCTACAGCGCCTATTCCCGCCACGGCGTCCGAATTGCCCTGGCGCGCACCAGGGATTTTGAAAAAGTAGAACGACTTGCGCTGATCACCCAGGCCGATCTGCGCAACGTGGTTATTTTCCCTGAAAAATTCGGCGGCAGGTATGCCCGGTTGGACCGGCCGCATTCAGAAATTTCCCCCTGGTCCATCTGGATCTCCTATTCTCCCGACCTCGTGCACTGGGGAGATTCCAGGGTGATTATGAAACCGGTGGCCTATCACTGGGATGAAATGAAAATCGGGCCCGGTGCGCCTCCCTTCAAAACCGACAGAGGCTGGCTGCATATTTACCATGGCGTTTTTAAGACCATGTCCGGAACGGTGTATCGACTGGGCGCGGCTCTGCATGACCTTGATGATCCGGCCACGATCATCGGTGTTTCCGATGGTTGGATATTACAGCCAGAGGATCCATGGGAGGTAACCGGCTACGTCCCCAATGTGGTTTTTTCTTGTGGCGCGGTTCCGGAAGACGACGGAACGGTAAAAATATACTGGGGTGGGGCGGATACGGTCATGTGCGTCGGTACGGCCGTCATTGATGAATTGGTGGCGCTTTGCCTATCGGCTTCACGGCCTCCACTATAGATGACCATTGCCGGATTATCGCAGAATCGAAAACTAACGTCGTGGATAGGCTGGAATTGAAGATTTGCTCCGACACCGCTTATTCACTGTCAATCGACACGAAGGACATGAGGATATGGACTCTGAAAAGCGTCACAAGCTGAAAGTTAAAAGAAAAGTGAATAAGATCGTAGGAGACACTTCCCGGGTAATCACCTGTCTTCATGTTCCCGAAGAAGGATATCGCAGATCTAAAATAATTCAGCGGATAATGAACTTGTCCGAAACAGCTGCCAAAAAATTAATGGCTCAAATAATGGCTGACTTTTCGGGAAGGCACGAAGACATCAAACACATTTTTGAGCGGCACCTGATTGAGGTGAAGGATTATCTTCCCCGGGATGCAATACTCAGCGATGTTCAAAGGGCTCTCATCGGAGCTTACTTTACGAAAGAGTACGCCATTGAATCAGCCGCCCTGTTCAACCCGTCAATCGTTGCCCATCCGGATCAGAGCCATCTGAAAAAAGGCAGCTTGCGCTTTATCATGAGCCTGCGGGCAACCGGTGAAGGCCATATTTCGTCAATTGTCTTTCGTAGCGGGGTCCTTGATCGGAACAATAAGTTTCTTTTCGACCCGATCAGTGATTTTGTGGAAACACCGGACCTTCAATTAGATCCGGTCTACAAGCGCAATGTTTTCCAGCGTAAATTAAACGAGATGGGTGCCAGTAATGAGATAACCGCTTATGTGCTTAACCAGTTGCCGGAAGATTTTACGTATAATGAATTAATCGAAAAAATTGGGAACCTTCGCATAAAACCACAATTTTCCGAAACCATCCAAAACAGAACCTTCGAGGTCATATGCTGGCTTGCGGATTCCAATTATGAGGTCAGTTTCCACCCCGATCACCGGGTATCCGAGCGAGTGATCTTTCCCGTTTCCAAAAATGAAAGCAGAGGCATTGAAGATGCCCGCTTCGTTCAGTTTTTTGATGACAAGCAAGACGTCACCTATTATGCAACCTATACCGCCTATAACGGCATTTCTATTTTACCGCAGTTGATTGAGACAAAGGACTTCATCAAATTCAACATTTTAACGCTCAACGGGAAAGCCGCGCAAAACAAAGGGATGGCGCTTTTCCCGCGGAAAATTGGCGGCCGTTATGCCATGCTCTCGCGCCAGGATGGTGAAAACAATCATATCATGTTCTCAGACAATATCCATTTCTGGCAGAAGTCTCAAATCATCCAGGAGCCTGAATATCCATGGGAATTCATTCAGATCGGCAACTGCGGTTCCCCCCTGGAGACCGATAAGGGCTGGATCGTGCTCACCCACGGTGTTGGGCCCATGCGTAAATATTGCATTGGCGCCATGCTGCTCGATCTGTCAAATCCTTCAAAAATTATCGCCCGCCTGGATGAGCCACTGCTTTCCCCGCACGAGAAAGAGCGCGAGGGATATGTCCCCAATGTCGTTTATACTTGCGGAGCGATCATTCATAATAATGAGTTGGTCATCCCTTACGCCATGTCAGATATCAATTCCGGTATTGCAACCATTGAAGTCAATGAGTTGCTGAATGGTATGCGCGCGGTCGTTTAGGATAACCCATGCAGCGCTATAAGATTCTTCATCGTACCTATTATAATTTCTCCGGGACTGTGAGGCTCGGCCCCCATCAATTGCGTCTGCGTCCACGGGAAGACTATGAACTTCGTATCGAATCCGCTACCTTGACGATCACACCGCCGGCGACTCTGCTTTGGCACCGCGATGTGGAAGGAAATTCAGTTGCCATCGCTACCTTTGATTTGCCGACCAACCAACTTGCGGTTGAAAGCGAAGTGATCATCCAGCAATTCAATGAGGCGCCGCTGGACTTTCTGGTAGCCGATTACGCCATCGAACACCCGTTTACCTATCGATCCGACGACAAGATTCTGCTGTCACCCTATATGGCCTCTCCGGCGCAAGTGACCAAAAGCCTGCTGGTTGAATGGATTGCTAATTTATGGAAATCAGGTGAACGGATTCAGACATACACGTTGCTGCAGCGGCTTTGTACCCACATTCATCAAACGCTGTCATATCGCGTGCGGGAAGAACCCGGCGTACAAACGGCGGAGCAAACACTATCCTACGGTACTGGCTCTTGTCGTGATTTTGCCGTGCTAATGATGGTTGCAGCGCGGTGGTTAGGCTTCGCAGCTCGATTTGTGAGTGGTTATCTTCATGCGCCCCCCTCAACGGCTAACCTGGGTTCAACCCATGCCTGGACTGAAGTGTACCTGCCGGGCGCCGGTTGGAAGGGGTTCGATCCCACTATCGGAGAAATCGCCGGAACGGGTCATTTTGCCGTGGCGGTGGCAAGGTTGCCCGAATCCGTTCCGCCAATCGCAGGATCCTTCGTCGGTGCTTCGGGGTCGAGTCTTGATGTCGGCGTATGGGTAACTATGTGGGAGTAAAGAGCGACTCCTGCTTTTATGAATCAAGAAATCAAATCTTCTACTCCCGAATTAGGGAAAGCACTTGAAACTGCCTTGTAATTGAGACCTTGATCGTCACCTCGTCAGGTGCCGTCTGCAACAGAGCCGAATACATTCTTTTGATCTAAATTTTGCTCCA
>JAHLLR010000095.1 GCA_020444075.1 Deltaproteobacteria bacterium | reverse complement strand
TAGATATAGGCTTTCTGTCCGGTTTCGATCAAGTGATTCGCTTCTTCCATGAACGTGTTCAGGCGGGCCTTGCATTCATAGAAACCATGCCACCAGGCATAATCCGGGGCCATCATCATGGTGCCCATGCGGGCTCTGCGGCCTTCATGGTGCCACAGCTCATAAAACTGCAGCTCCAGATGCTCATCGAAAAATTTGGTATTGTCCAGCAGGCCTTTGCCGTACAGGGTGTCCAGCGTCGCTTTGGCCGGCTTGAAGTACACCTCGTTATATTCCTCCACCGCCTTGTCGAAGCCCTGGTAAAAGTCTTCGATCCACGAATCGCCGTGGCAGGCGCGGCAGACATTCTTCATCTTCCCCCGCTCCACCTGCCAGTCGTTGCCGGCGGGGAAAGGTTTGAAATCCGCCGGACGGATGGTCAGCGGTGCCTGGGTCTCCCAGGAGATGCGTTCGGTGACGTCGTGGGTGCCCATGACTTTGCCTGTTCCACTCATATGGCAGGCCGCGCAGGTGGGCGCCCGGTAGTCGGTGCCCGGTGTCCAGGTGCCGGGGGCGGCATTGAAATTGAACTCGTCCCTAAACGCGTTGTATAGCGTGCCATGCTTGGACTCCTGGTATATTTCGATCTGAGGATGGTCCGGTCCGAGGTGGCAGGAATCGCAGGCTTCCGGTTTTCTGGCTTCGGCCACGGCGAAACGGTGGCGCGTATGGCAGGAGGTGCAGGACCCCTTGCTGCCGTCCAGGTTCAACCGTCCCACACCCACATTGGGCCAGGTGGTCGGGTCCAGCTTGCCCGTTTCATCGATGGCCAACACGGTGCCGTGACAGTGGTAACATCCGGTCTTGCGCTCGTTGTCGGAGTTCATGCCCTTGTTCAGCCACGGGTCTATCTTCCACACAATCTCGATGGTGTTGGAGTGCTTGCTTTTGCTGTACTGGGTCACTTCGTCAGGATGACACCGGGAACAATCTTTGGGGGTAACCACAGCGGCAATGGGGGCCTTGTACTTCTCCTGACCGTAGGGCAGGTCACTGCGGCTGTAAACCTTGTCGTGCCCCTTGGCTACATCCTGGTCCCCTGGCTGGGCCAGATGGCAATCCAGGCAGGTGATGTTGGCGCTGGCATGTCGGCTGCGCGCCCAGTCGTCGAATATGCCCGGGTTGGTTGCCTTGTGGCATTCGATGCAGGCCACGGCTTCGGGCGGGACGCTGCGCTCGATGCGGTACTCCTTGACCTTGGCAAAGTTGGGTTGGGCCCAGGCTGATGACACGGCGCCGGATACCAGCATTCCTGCCATCAGCACACCTGAAAAGATAAACCAGCTGCGTCGCCTCATGGTTGTCGCTCCTTTCGGTTTTAAGACCTGAACCGGTTTTTAAGCCCGGATAATTACAGGTTCCTCAGCCCTTTGGCCTGGTAGGGCAGCCTGCGGTATTGCTTGTACATGATGGTCACCTGGTCGTTGTGAACCAGGTCCCAGTGGCAGTCCACGCACTTTTTTTCATATCCCGGCCGGGGGTAAAGCACGGTGCGGTGGGCCAGCATGGCCCCGCGCTTGTCGGGCATGGCCAGCAGATTGCGGTGGCATTTCTGGCACTGGGCATTATCAAAGGAGGCGTAGGCCGCCTCCCGGTTTTTCTGACGGTCGTATGCATCGATGGTGAAATGTTTGATTACGTCCTTGAGGCCGTGAACCGTCTTGGCGAAAAAGAAGTCGAAGGTCTTGTGGGGAGCGGGCAGGTGGCAGTCCATGCAGTCGGCCACGAATCCCTGGGCGTTGTTCACATGGGTGGAAGACCGCCAGGCCACCACCGCCGGTTTGATCTCATGGCAGGATGCGCAGAAATCGGGTGTGGACGTCCTGACCATGGTGTAGTAGGTCATGCTGAACAGGGGAAAGGCGATGGCGATGCCGACGCCGACCAGAACGGCCGCGATTATCCAATTTTTCATACCACTTCCTTTGGGCTAAAAGGAATTCCCTGCTGCCGGTAAACCGATGCGCAGGCGCCTAATGGGTGAAAGAAAGCGGGAACCAATCGACAGTCGTAAGATTACTTTAAATGAAAAAAAGATAAAAAGGTCAGGATTTCTTACTCAGTTAATATGAATCATGAGGTCTGTCAACGCCTTTTCCTGTTACGCGGGGGCATCTTCATAAACAGCAAATATCCCTTGGAGGGGGGAACTGCATTGCACCGAAATCCATGGTCGATTGTCACCCGGTGCCTGGCTTTTTCTCTTTTTTGGGATCCAGGGCTTTGAGTTGAAGCTCCACCATTTGTTTCTGGGAGTCGTCAACGGCCAGCTTCAAGGCCCGGTTCAGGTGAAAACCGGCGTTTTTCAAGTCTCCCTTCAGTCGATAAAAGCGGCCTAAGTTATAATGGGCGCTGAACATGTCCCCCAGTCGACCGCTGCTTTCTCCCAAATAATAGTAGGCCTGGGTAAAGTCCTCATTGTAGCGCACCAGGTTCTCAAAGGTATCTCTGGCTTCCGCAATCCGACCCAGTTCCATCTGCGTTCGGCCCAGATACAGTTTCCCCTCGGGATCTTTTTCGGAACTGCCGGCAGACAGGGTTTCCATGGCTTTTTCATACTGGCCGTCATGGAAATAGATTTCCCCCAGATCCCGGAGCATCGAGGTGGCCATGGCATTGCCCTCGATGGCCCGCTTCATATGTTCGGCCGCTTCGTGCCATTGATCAACCCGGGTCAATACCAGGGCATATCCATAATGGGCGAGCGGGTTGTCCGGCGAGGCGTCAAGGGCCGATTTGAACCGGTTCAGGGCCGTCTTCTCATCGGTGTAGAGGGCCACCAGCCGGGTGTGCGCCAGATCGAATCCGCCGATTTCCCCATGCTTTTTGACCGTGTCCGACCGGTTCTGGTGCAGCCAGTTGTCGATATAGCTCATGCGGGCTTCGGACGCCGGGTGGGTGGTCAGATAGGTGGGAATCTGTTCGGACCCGTACCACTGTTTGCTGCGGATTTTTTGCAATGAGGTCAGCAACCCCTCTCCGCTGTAGCCGGCCAGGGTCAAGTATTCCAGACCCAGCTGATCCGCCTGCATTTCATTTTCACGACTGTAGGCCAAAGCGGCCGTCTGACCGGCGGCCACCGATCCCACGGTCACGGCGCTGGCCGCTGCAGCTGCACCGCCGGCGCCCAGCAACACGCCGGCCACCATGCCGGCCAGGGTGGCCATGCCGATCTTCTTGGAGCTTTCGATGCGGTCGGAAATGTGCCGGCAGACCACATGGGCAATTTCATGACCGATGATGCCGGCCAGTTCCTCTTCGGAGTCCAGGGCGGCAAACAGGCCGCTGTTGAAGAATATGTGGCCTGCAGGGGTGGCGAAGGCGTTGTAGACATCTACATGAAGTACATGAAACTGATACTCGAATGGCTGGGGCGGGACGACCGCCAGGATCCGTTTGCCCACCCGGTTGACATAGTCATTGATTATCGGATCTTCGATAAGCGGGAACTGGGCCCTGACCACCGCCATAAACTCCTTGGAAAGCTCCCGTTCTTCCTGGATGGTGATGCAATTCCCTTCGGGAACCATGACCACGATGGTAGAAATGAGAAATGCGACCATCGTGACCATGGAAAATATTTTATTTTTAATCGGCATGTTAGTAAGTTTTTCCTTTATAACGGCACCGGCTGTTGCCATTTGATCTTCACTTAGCATGGCACATTCTAATATACTTTTCAAACAGCATGTTTTGTGTTAAAGCTGGGCGCCATGGCACAGATCATATGCATCGCTAACCAGAAAGGCGGCGTGGGAAAGACCACAACGGCGGTCAACCTGTCGGCGGCGCTGGCCGTTTCTGAAAAACGGACACTGCTGGTGGACTGCGACCCCCAGGCCAATGCGACCACCGGTGTGGGGCTGGACAAATCCAAATTGGTAAAAACCCTTTATCATGGAATGATCGGAGATGCCGCGGCGGATGCGGTGATCGTTGACAGCCAGATCGAATCCCTCAAAGTCATGCCTTCCCGGGTGGAACTGATCGGCTTCGATGTGGAGATGATGGACCGGCCCCATCGGGAGCATGCCTTGCGGCGCCTGCTGGCCTCGGTCACCGACGATTTCGATTACATCCTTATCGACTGTCCCCCGTCGTTGAGCCTGCTTACCGTAAACGCCATGACGGCCGCCGACGCCCTGCTTATTCCCCTTCAGTGCGAGTTTTATGCGCTGGAGGGACTCAGCCAGCTGGTTCAGACATTTCAGCGGATCAAGGGCGGTTTGAACCCGGGGCTCAAAATTGCCGGTATTCTGCTGACCATGTTTGACCGTCGCACCAATTTGAGTCATCAGGTGGCCGAGGATGCGGAAAGCCATTTTAAGAATCTGGTGTTCAAGACAACGATTCCCCGTAATGTCCGTCTGGGCGAAGCACCCAGTTTCGGACAGCCCATATTACTCTACGATGCCATGTCTCCAGGGGCTGTCAGCTATTTTGCCCTCGCCATGGAGATCATGGCCGTCAATCATGCCGGCCGCGCCTGACAGGCTTTCCGGTAACGCTGATTCGCCGGGACTGCTGCCGTTGGTCCGGGCCAGCCATACAACATCCAGGACACCGCATGCCAGAAAAAACCAAGCAAAGCTCCGTCGGTTCAGGCGCTAAGAAGAAACGGAAAATGGCCTTGGGCAGGGGGCTCGACGCGCTGATCCCGAATCTGGGCACGGTGGAAGGTATTTCCGGATCCTCGTCACCGTCGCGAAAAGATTATTTTCTGTGTGAAATCGATATGATTCGGCCGAACCACTACCAGCCGCGACAACATTTTGCAGTGGATGAACTGGAAGAACTGGCTGAATCCATCCGCAGCCAGGGAATCATTCAGCCGCTGCTGGTGCGTTCCGACGATGTCGGCTACGAACTGGTGGCCGGTGAACGGCGTCTCCGGGCGGCAATGCTTGCCGGACTTAATCGGGTGCCCGTGGTGGTCAAGGATGTCTCCGATGCCGAGATGCTGGAAATTTCCATCGTAGAGAACATCCAACGGGAAAACCTCAACCCCATGGAGGAGGCCGAGGCCTACCATCGGCTGATCACCGAATTTGACCTGACCCAGGATAAGGCCGCCGAGCGGGTGGGAAAAAGCCGCAGCGCCGTGGCCAACTTCCTGCGGCTGCGCCAGCTTCCCGACCCGATCAAGGACAGCATCATGGACGGCGCATTGAGCATGGGCCACGCCAGGGCCCTTCTGGGAGCCGATACCCCGTCCAAACAGCAGGCCGCCTGGCGGGAGGTGGTGGCCAGAAAACTGTCGGTGCGCGACACCGAAGCCTTGATTAAGCGGATCAATGCGGAAAAGAAGCCGGCCCGCACCCCGGAACTGACCTCCGATCAACGCTATTTCAAGGATATCTCCGAGGATCTGTCCCGCCATTTCGGCACCCGGGTCCGTATCCAGCGCAAGGGAAAGAAGGGGCGGGTGGAAATCGATTTTTTCAGTGACGACGACCTGGACCGGCTGCTGGGTCTGCTCCGTACAAGTTAGCTCCCGTCGGTGTTTTCACGCGCCATGCAGACATCCTCGATGATTGAACCCACGCCTCGGCGTGGATTCGCATTTATGGGGCAGACTTGTTAATTTTATCCGCTTTGGATAGATAAATCCGTACAGGTAACATGGCCATTCACATCATCATTGACGGTTACAACCTGATCCGCCAATCTCCGGAACTGGGCGGTCTGGATCGGCAGGACCTGCAACTGGGCCGCGATGCCCTGGTGGCCATGCTGGCGGCTTACAAAAAACTGAAACCTCATAAAATCACCGTGGTCTTCGATGGCACTGCCGAGCCCACCCTATACGGTTCCCGGGATCGGGCCAAGGGCATTGCCATTCGCTATTCGCAGGGGGGTGAGAGCGCTGATGATGTGATTCGGCGGATGGCCCTGAGGGAAAAGGCCAAAGCCCTGGTCGTCAGCAGTGACCGGGAAGTCATGACCGCTGCCGAATCGGCCGGTGCCACGGTATTGGATTCAGCTGGCTTTGAGGAAAAGATTGCCATGGCCCGATACCTGGCGGTAAAAGGCGGTGAAGAGACCGTTTCCTCGGGATGGGTGCCGACTACGCGAAAAAAAGGGCCCAGCCGAAGGTTGCCCAAGCGTAAGCGCAAGGCGCGGGCGCGAATGGAAAAACTATAAAATTGAATCCTCCCCGCGGCTTGCCGCGGGGAGGATTCAATCCTGTATGAAAGTCGTTCAGCATCCATGATGAATAAAGTCGTTAAGGATTTGTAATGGTTAAAGCGCCTTCACGAAAATCGATCTGCGTCATCGACGGCCAGGGCGGCGGCATCGGCAGCACCATCATCAAGAAAATTAAAGACCACTTCGGCGAATCCGTGGAGATCATCGCCTTGGGGACCAATGCCATCGCCACCGCCCAGATGCTCAAGGCCAGAGCCAACCGGGGGGCCTCGGGGGAAAATGCCATCGTGCGGACGGTCGCCCGGGCGGATGTGGTGGTCGGTACGCTGGGAATCATGCTGGCCCATGCCATGATGGGTGAGGTAACCCCGAAAATGGCCGAGGCCGTTTCCGGCTGCGCGGCCACCAAGCTTATTCTGCCCATATCCCAGGAAAATGTCGATTTGATCGGGGTGTCGGAGGATCCGCTGCCCCACCTGGTGGAGACATTGGTGATCGATCACCTGAAACCGCTCATCCATGCCTGTCCATAAATGGCATCCGGGGACCCGTTTCAGCGTTCCGGCGGTATTGAAATCCTATATCCGGCGCTGCGCTGCGCCTGCGGTTTCAAGAACCCTGCGGCCTTGATCCGGGCCTCGATCACCCTTTTGGGGCGGGCACTATAGTCAGGCGGCTCTATTTTTCTGAGGGGACCGCGACCGGAAAGGAGGATATCCATGTGTGAAGCCAACGCCTACCTGCTTGGCGATCGAGGTGAAACCCTGATTATGGAATCGGTGGACGAGGTGTCCCCGGAAGGAGACGGCCTGAAGCTGGTCAATATTTTCGGTGAGCAGAAATTTATCCGGGCCGTCATCCATTCCCTCTCCCTGGTGGATCACAAGGTCTTTCTCAAGGAACTGGACCGCCGACCGTGACGCCGGATCAACGATGAAGATCGAGATTGCCAAGACTGCCGGTTTCTGCATGGGTGTGAGGCGGGCCGTGGAACTGGCCCTGGATGCCCCGGGCAGACACGCCGCGCCCATCTATACCTATGGCCCCCTGATTCACAATCCCCAGGTGCTCGCCCTGTTTGCGGAAAAGGGCATCACGGTCCTGAACGCGATTCCGGAACGGGGATCCGGCACGGTTTTGATTCGGGCCCATGGGGTGCCCCCCGAAGATAAACAGCGGCTCAAGGATGCCGGATTTCGGGTGGTGGACGCAACCTGTCCGCGGGTCATCCGGGTGCAGACCATCATCCGCGTGCATGCCCGCAAAGGTTTTGCCACCATAATTGTCGGCGACCGCGACCACCCTGAAGTGGTGGGTTTGGTGGGATATGCCGGTGATTCGGCCGTCGTGGTCAGCTCCATGGCGGAACTCGACGCCCTGCCGGCCTTCGATAAGGCCATCATCGTGGCCCAGACCACCCAGAACATGCGTTTCTACGACCAGGTGAAGGCATGGGCGGCCGCGACATTTCCCCACTACAAGACCTTCGATACGATCTGCGATTCAACGGAGAAACGCCAGGCAGAGGTCAAGCAACTGGCCGATCGCGTGGATTCGGTTATCGTTGTGGGGGGCAGGCAGAGCGGCAACACCCAACGGCTGGCACAGATTGCCGCCGAAAGCGGGAAACCGGCCTATCACGTGGAGACCGAAGCCGAGCTGGACGCCTGCTGCCTGGATCACCTCGGCCGGGTGGGGATCACCGCCGGCGCGTCTACGCCCAATTGGATCATCAAACGGGTCTACCGGGAACTGGAACGGCTGCCGGCCAGAAAACAGGCCGGTGTCGTCAGGCTGTTTTTCCGCCTGATTCAAACCTCGCTGCTGACCAATGTCTATGTGGCCGTGGGGGCCGGGTGCCTCTGCTTTGCCTGTACCCGGCTGTTGGGGATCGCACCGGCCGGTGCTCCGGCGGCGGTGGCCATGCTTTACGTGCTTTCCATGCACCTGCTCAATCACCTTACCGGTATGGCCGAAGACCAGTACAACGATCCGGAACGGGCCCGGTTTTACGAGCGCTATCGTTTTCTGTTATCGCTTCTGGCCATTGCCGCCGGCGGCTTTGGAATCATTTCAGCATCGGCCATGGGGGGTGTCGCCTTTGCGATGCTGCTGGTGATGAGCCTGCTGGGGCTCTCCTACAATCTCAATCTGATACCCGAGCGCTTCGGGATGAGAGTTCGACGGCTCAAGGATATTCCCGGTTCCAAAACGATCCTGATCGCCGCCGCCTGGGGGGTGGTGGCGGCACTGCTGCCCGGCATCACCAGTAAAGGGACGTTTACCCTCTCCGTAATAGTGGTGTTCGCTTGGGCGACTGCCCTGGTGTTCGCCCGTACCGCGTTTTTCGACCTGCTGGACGTTCAGGGGGACCGCATCATGGGTAAGGAAACCCTGCCCATCCTGCTGGGAGACCGCAGGACATTCGTCCTGTTGAAGGGGATTCTGGTCGGATGCATGGTCCTGTCCGCCGTCCTGGCGGCCGTCGGTCTGGTTTCCGGACTCGGATTTCTTCTGTCCCTTTGTCCCGCAGCCATGCTGATGTTGATCGGGGCGTACGAAAAGGGACATATGCTGCCCGGTATGCGCCTGGAGTTTCTGGTGGAGAGCCTGTTCCTCCTGTCCGGGGCCATCACACTTTTATGGATGGCTGCGACGGCGCCCTGATGGGTAAACGAACCGGTACGCAGGTTAAGGGCGTTGACGGATTCACCGGTGCGGATGCAGGTCAACGGCCAAATGCCAACCGTCCAGTAAAGGCAGGCTATCGCAATGAACACCGCCAATCCCGAATTGCAGCTCGCCGGTGAATTTGTCCGGGACACCGGCTGTCATATCTTCCTGACCGGCAAAGCCGGAACCGGCAAGACGACCTTTCTGCGCAGCCTCAAAAAGAACAGTCTCAAACGGCTGGTGGTCACTGCGCCGACCGGCGTCGCCGCCATCAACGCCGGCGGGGTTACCCTGCATTCGTTTTTCCAGCTTCCTTTCGGGCCGTTTGTACCGGGCAGTGAGACCAACCGCTCCCAGTATCGGTTAAGCAATGACAAAATCGGCATCATCAAAAGCCTCGACCTGCTGATCATCGATGAGATCAGCATGGTGCGGGCCGATCTGCTGGATGGGGTGGACAGCGTCCTGCGACGCTTTCGGCGCAACGACCGGCCTTTCGGCGGAGTGCAGCTGCTGATGATCGGCGACCTCTTCCAATTGCCGCCGGTGGCCAAGGAAGACGATTGGCGGTTGCTCAGCCCGTACTATGCCTCCCCCTATTTTTTCAACAGCAAGGCCCTGGGCCGGGCCGACATGGTGACCATCGAGCTGCAGCATATTTATCGCCAGACGGACAGCCGTTTCATCAAGCTGCTCAACCGGGTGCGCAACAACCGGCTGGACCCGGCCGCCCTCCGGGAGCTCAATGCCCGCTATCTGCCTGATTTTGTCCCAGACGGGGACGACGGGTATATCACGCTCAGCACCCATAACCGCAGCGCCGACAGCATCAATGCTTCCAGGCTGGGGGCGCTGCCGCGGAAGGTCCACCGCTTCGAAGCCGACGTCGCCGGCGACTTTCCCGAGCATACCTATCCGACCGCCGCCACCCTCAAGCTGAAGGCGGGCGCCCAGGTGATGTTCGTGCGCAACGACCTCTCATCTGAACGACGCTACTTCAACGGAAAAATCGGCACGATTTCGCATATCGACGGCAGTGACATTCGCATCCGGTGCCCCGAGGATGCCGAGGAGATCGTGGTCGAACCGGCCACCTGGGAGAATATCGACTATACGCTTGACCGAAAGACGATGGAAATTACAGAAAAAACGGTCGGCACATTCAGGCAATATCCTCTCCGGCTGGCCTGGGCCATCACCATCCACAAGAGTCAGGGCCTCACCTTCGACAAGGCTATTATCGACGCCCAGGCCGCTTTTGCCTATGGACAGGTCTATGTGGCGTTGAGCCGCTGCCGGACCCTCGACGGCATGGTGCTCTCCCGACCGCTCAGGTCAACGGCGATCAAAACCGATCCCGCGGTGTGCCGTTTCAGCGACCAGGCAACGCATCGGCTTCCATCGGCGGATCAACTTGAGGCAGCCAAGATCCACTACCAGCAGCAGTTGCTGATGGAATGCTTTGATTTTCAGCGTCTGCGTGCGCTTCTGGGCCGGTTGGCGGGATTGGTGCCGGGCAATCCCGGGGTGGTCCGGATATCCGGCGTTGACGACATACGCGGGCTGCTGGAAAAGACTGAGGAAGAAATATGTACGGTCGGCGACAGTTTTCAACGACAATTGCAGGGCCTCTTCCCCGCGGCCTCCCTGCCGGCGGCGGATGCCGCCGTGGTCGATCGGATCACCAAGGCATCGGCCTATTTTCAGGAAAAAATAGCTACGGGCCTCGTCCCGTGCATTGCCGAACTGCAAGTGGATACGGACAATACGGCGCTTAAAAAAAAGATAACCCAGGTGCTTAAATTCCTGCGGGAAGAGATCGATGTCAAACGGGCCGCCGTGCAATCCTGTGAGCAGGGGTTTTCGGCTTCGGATTACTTCAGGGCCATATCGGCAGCGGCCATCGACTCCGGGAAGGAAAATGAGAAGGGTCATGCGCCACCCTATTCCGAGGCTGATATTTCCCACCCCGCGCTGTTTCAGATCCTTAAAGACTGGCGCGCTCGCAAGGCAAAAGAGGAAGGTATTGCCCTTTACCGGGTCCTGCATCAGAAGACGCTGATCCAGATTGCCGTCAACCTGCCCGACACCCTGCAGGCCCTGAAAGGAATCAAAGGGGTCGGAAAACGGCTCGCAGAACGGTACGGAGATGAATTGGTCACCCTGGTTGACCGATACCGCCGGCAACACCAAATCGAAACGGTAACCCTCCCCCCGACCACGCCGGCCGGGCTGGCACCCAAAAAGCCCGAGACGGCGCGGATCGATACCAGAAAGGTCAGTCTCGAGCTGTTCGAGAAAGGGCTGACGCTTGCGGATATCGCTGAAAAGCGGGGTCTGGTGCTTGCCACCATCGAAAGCCATATGGCCCATTGGGTGGCGGCGGGAAAGGTTGGGATCGATTTGCTGCTTTCGCCCGAGAAGCGGAAAGTCATCGAACGGCAACTGTCAAGCATGCAGGGGAAATCCTTTGGGGAAGTCAAGCAGGCCCTGGGCGCCGATGTCTCCTACGGTGAAATCAAGTTCGTAAAGGCACACCTCCAGGGGCGGGCGGGTGATAATTGAGTATGATTGGAGCGGCCTCGTCCCTGCAGGCTTGTGTTGGGGGGCGCCTGGAAGGCTTGACAGCTTGGACGATAAAGAAAGCTTCTGGTCTAAAGGCTACAGGTCCTCATCGCCCTCATCCGTTCCTTCCACCACCGGCTCTTTCATGATCAGGCCGATGGCTTCGCGGGCCGTGGCAGCGGCTTCGGGAAACACGTCCACCAGATTGGCGGCGTGGCGCAGGTTGTCGGCGGTGCGCATCATCAGCATGGCCAGGTTGCCTTCGGCCATCCCGTATTCTTTAATGACATTTTCCCACGGATACCCCGAGGCCCAGGCATGGGTCATGGCGGCGGGCCGCAGGTAGAACTGGCGTACGTCGAATCCCCGCGACTGCATATGGCGGGCGAATCCGGTCAGTTTTTTCTGGATCCGGGTGACCGTTTTCTTGAGACGGTTGGGTACCAGGCGCCCCTCCATGCGGTCATCGGTTTCCCTTTCGTTGACCATGCAGGCAAACACTCCGGCCATCTGGGCTGCATCCCCGTCCGGCAGCAGCCCCTGGCGCAGGCATTCGGCAACGATCAACGGCTGGTCCACCCGCAGTTGTGACGCCCAGAGGCCGTCGTCGGTGAGCCGGTCGTCACTGTTCACAAATCCGGTCTCCTTGAGGAAATCCAGGTGCCGGAGAAAATCTTCCCACAAGACTTCGTGAACATCGGCCATGCGGCTTTTCTGGCGGCTGTCCTCGGCTTTGGTAATGAGGAGCCAGGTGGCGAAGGATCGCTTGAGCAGTTCTTCGATCTGGGCCGGGGTGTGGGAAAGCAGCAGGTTGAGGACCATGGAGAAGTTGATGCGGATGCGGCTGAACACCTTTCCCGGCCGGGACGCGAGCAGGCGGGCCACCAGGCGCAGATCCATGTAGCGGCCGGGCACGGCCAGGGCAAACCCGATCTTGTCCATGCCCCGGCGTCCTGCCCGGCCGGTCATCTGGTGAAGCTGGGTGGCGTCCAGGGGAATGAATTCGGTGCCGTTGAACCGGTCCGAGTTGAAGAACACCATGGTTCGGGCCGGAAAATTGACCCCGGCGGCCACCGTGGAGGTGGCGAAGACGGCGGTCAGCAGGCCTTCGCTCATCAGGCGTTCGACTACCAGCTTCCATCCGGGAAGATGACCGCTGTGGTGGGCGCCTACGCCGGCCTGCTCCAGGTGAATGCGCTGGCGGTGCTGGGCCAGATGCGGCGAACTGTCGGTGAGCGCCCGAACCCGGTCGGCAATCTGCGCCTTCCTTTCGTCGGTCAAAGGGACGGCCCCATGGCACAGATTCAGGGCGGCGTCGCAGTCGCTGCGGGATTTTAAAAAGAAGATGGCCGGCAGCAGGTCATAGGTCTTGAGCACCCTGAGAATGTCGCCGAAAGGGGGAAGACCGCCGCGTCGGGGCGGCTCCGGCTGCTTTTTATCGCCGATGAGATTTTCGACCTTCTTATGAAGTTTTTTGGCCCCCCGTCCCCCCTTGACGGTCAGGGGCAGCAGGGTGCCCGACGGGTGCAGCACCATCGGATAGAGCGGGACGGGCCGCTGGGTTTCGGCCACCACCCGGCAGGGACGGCCGCGAATGGTCGTCAGCCAGTCGGCGATGGCGCCCGCATTGCCCACCGTTGCCGACAGCATGAGCAGGGGGATGCGCGGGGGCAGATAAATCATGGTCTCTTCCCAGACCACGCCGCGCTCCTCGTCTCCCAGAAAATGGGCCTCGTCGAGTACCACCAGATCCGTGTTCAGCGAGATTCCCTGGTGCATGGCATCGTAAAGCTGGTTTCTCAAAATTTCGGTGGTGCCGACGATAATGGGTGCATCGGGGTTTTCTTTGCGGTCCCCGGTGAGGATGCCCAGATTTTCAGGGCCGAAGATCTCGGAGAATTCGATGAGTTTTGAGTTGGTGAGGGCCTTGAGCGGCGAGGCGTACCACGCCCGCCCGCCCCGTTCGAATGTGCGCCGGATGGTCTGGACGGCGATCCAGGTCTTGCCGGCGCCGGTGGGAGCGGTCACCAGACAATCCGACTCGGCCATGACCGCCACGGCCTCGGTTTGGAACCGGTCCGGCTTGAAGGGTTTGTCCCTCGGAATGCCGATACCGGAAAAGACGGCTTTGAGTTGGGGGTCGGCGCCCGGAGTGATCTGCATCCGGCGGTCCGGTCGCTTTCCCGGTGGCTTCCGTTTTGACGGGTATCGGCGGCGCCCCTGGGGGGCGCCTTTGGCGGGTTTGTTCATCAGACTAAAGCTTGTCGATGATGGCGGCCACGACCTGCCTGGCCGTGGTGGCGGTGTCATAGGGAGAGGCCCCGGAAAGATCGGCCTCGATGAGCGTTTCATCGTAGGGCAGAAACCCCAGAAATTCAAAGTCGGGCAGGTGCTTCCGTAAAAATTCTTCATCCTTGGGGCTGCGAATCTTGTTGCCCACTACGGCAACGTGGTCCAGCCGGATTTCGGCGGCCAGACGTCGAATGTGCTCGGCCGTGTCGATGCTGCGGCGACCCGGCTCCACCACCACGATCAGTTTGTCCACGGCCTGGGCTGTGGCCCGGCCCAGGTGTTCGATGCCCGCTTCCATGTCCATGATCACCACTTCGTTGCGTCCCAGCACCACATGGGTCACCAGGGCCTTGAGCAGCGTTGACTCCGGGCACAGGCAACCCGACCCGCCCTTCTTTACACTGCCCAGGCGCATGAGCTTGATGTTGTCCAGCCGGACGGAAAGGGTGTCGGGGATGTCGTCCACCTTGGGGTTGAGTTTGAAAAATCCGCCAATCGTGCCGGGCTGGGCACCGGTGCGCTCGAAGATCAGCTCTTTCATATCGGCAATGGGGATGACCTTGTCGGCGTCGGCAATGCCCAGGGCCGCCGCCAGGTTGGCGTCCGGATCCGCATCGATGGCCAGGACCTTAATGCCCCGGTCGCTCAGCGTCCGTGCCAGAAGAGAAGAAAATGTCGTTTTGCCCACACCGCCTTTGCCGCTGACTGCCAGTTTCATGTGTCTTTCCTTTCGTGCGCACCCGTAATCTCATGACCGGTTAACCAACAATTAATTCAATATAAGACAGGTTGCCGGATCAGCAAGAGGCCGCCGTGTCAGGGAAAAGAGGGTGCAGGGTGTCGGCTTACGGTGCCGTGCAAAAAGAAGGCCCGCTCTGCCCATTGACCGGAGCTTGACCGGTTTCAGTATTGAAGATATACGCTTCTACATATCCAGCGGGTTCCTCACGATGGCCATCTGATGCCTGACCCTGGATGCGGTGGCGGCGATGAAGCGGATGTTCCGAAATTCGTAGCCTGCTTGATGCCGGTTCCGAAACCTTATAGCAATCGAGAGCCACAGATAGTATACAGAGAATATGAACATAGATCACCAACCGGCCATTCTGGCCCCGGCGGGAAACCGCGCCGCTTTTCTGGCGGCCCTGGCCGCTGGTGCTGACGCGGTCTACTGCGGCCTCAAAAGCCTGTCGGCGCGCATGGAGGCCAAGAATTTTTCCCTCGATGAACTGGCGCAGCTGGTCCGGTTGGCCCACGACCGGGGGGTGAAGGTATACGTGACCGTCAACGCCCTGCTCAAGCCGGACGAACTGGATCGAGCCGGCCAGTTGATTGACAGTCTGCAGCGCCATGTACATCCCGATGCCCTTATCGTCCAGGACCTGGGTGTTGTCGCCCTGGCCCGCCAGGCCGGTTTCGACGGCGAAATTCATCTTTCCACCCTGGCCAACGTCAGCTTCCCCAAAGCCCTGGGGTTTGTTGCCCGAACCCTTGGGGTGGACCGGGTGGTGGTTCCCAGGGAACTGTCCATCGATGAGATCAGGGCGATGGCCGGTGCCTGCCCCAAAACCCTTGACCTGGAGACCTTCATTCACGGGGCCCTTTGCTACGGGGTGTCCGGCCGCTGCTACTGGAGCAGTTACATGGGCGGTAAAAGCGGGTTGCGCGGCCGCTGTGTGCAGCCCTGCCGCCGCCACTACCGGCAGGGGGGGAAGGTTGCGCGCGCCTTCTCCTGTCAGGATTTCTCCGTGGACGTGTTGGTCAAGATTCTGGGACAGGTGAAAAAAGTGCTGGCCTGGAAGATCGAGGGCCGCAAAAAGGGACCGCACTATGTCTATTACACCGTGACTGCCTACCGGATGCTGAGGGATCAGGGCAATGACGCCCAGGTTAAGCGTGACGCACTGGCCCTGCTGGCCCAGAGCCTGGGGCGGGAGGCCACCCACTATCAGTTTTTGCCCCAGCGGCCGCAAAAGCCCATCGATACCCGGCGCCAGACCGCCTCGGGCCTGTTCATGGGCAAGGTGCAGGGACCGCCCAAAAACCCCTGGGTGGTGGTCCGGCAGGCCCTGCTGCCCGGAGACGTGTTGCGGGTGGGGTACGAGGACGAGGCCGGCCACACCATCTGCCGGGTGACCCGCTTTGTTCCCAAAAAGGGCCGCTACCCGCTGAACCTCGGAGGGAAAAAAACACCTGCACCCGGGGCCCCGGTATTTCTCACCGACCGTCGGGAAAAGGCCCTGGAAGAGATGATGGCCGACGTGGAGGCGGCAGCCGGGCCGCTGGCACCGGTAGATTCCTCCCGTTTCAAAGCGGCGCTGCCCGAACCTCTGGAAAAAAGCTGCCGTCCCGTTGAGGTACAGGTGAGCCGGACGCCGTCCCGGGCGTCGGGTCGCAACATCGCGGGCATCTGGCTTTCGGAAACGGCGGCGGCGAACATCGGCAAATCGGCGGGCACCGGCCTGTGGATCTGGCTGCCGCCGGTGGTCTGGCCGGACGACGAGGAACGGGTGACCGGCCTGCTGAGACAGTGCCTTGAAAACGGGGCGCGCCAGTTCATGCTCAACGCCCCCTGGCAGATGGCCCTGTTCAACCGGCCCGAGGGCCTGAGCCTGTGGGCGGGCCCATTCTGCAATGCGGCCAATGCCCTCTGCCTGGAAACGCTCAAGACCATGGGGTTTGGCGGAGCCTTCGTCAGCCCGGAACTGGGCGAGACGGACATCCTCTCCCTGTGCCGCCAGAGCCCCCTGCCCCTGGGAATCGTCCTTTCCGGTCACTGGCCCTTGTGCATCTCCCGCACCCTGGCCGACGACATGCGGCTGCGCGAGCCCTTCGACAGCCCCCGGGGTGAGCAGGCCTGGGTGGATCAGCACGGTCCGGACTACTGGACCTTCCCCAACTGGCGGCTGGACATCACCGAAAAACGAACAATCCTCCAGCAGGCCGGCATCCAGATGTTCGCCCACCTGGAGGAACCGGTGCCGCCGGCAGTGACCCTTAAAAACCGTCCCGGGCTCTGGAACTGGAAGATCGGGCTGCAATAATCAGTGGACAGAAGACCGATGTCCGAGGACTGAGGACTGAGAGACGAATTCCGAATTGCCTGAAACCAGACCGACGATTTGTTTATGAAGGTCAATTTATTTCGGGCTTAACACGTCAACCAGAATATTGCCCTTGATTTCATATGAGCGCCGATCGTTCCGCCTTTTAAACTCCCGACAAGGTTACCTCAACCCTGCGACTGCGGGATCGATTATCGTGATTGATCGCCACCACCTGTTGCCAGGTTCCGAGCATCAGTCTGGCCCGGCGAATAGGCAACGCGATGGATGGTCCCAAAATAGCCGCCTGAACATGGCTATGGCCGTTGCCATCGTGCCATGCCAATTCATGTTGGTAGGCCAGGTCTTTGGGCGCCAATCGACTGATGGCTTCCTTGAGGTCCTGGACAACTCCCGGTTCAAACTCAATGGTGGTCAAGGAGCCAGTGCTACCAACGATGCAGGCAGTGGCTTGGCCGTTTTCAATGCCTGACCGGCCGATGATGCGGTTCAGATCGTCGGTAATGCCCTGAATGTCGGGACCGGTGTTCAGATCAACTTCGATCGTGGCGAAATGAAAGATCACAGAAGCCATGGTTTCTCCTGATGTCTTAGGTGATATGACGGCGGCGTGGTTCAGAATTCGAAATTTGAATGAGTATGGGCCAATGCATGGTGCGATTCAAGGCAAGTTCGAAAAGGCAAGATCGAAAGGCATCACTCCAGAAAAACTGAAAGAATACCTTGACCTGACATCCAAGAACGAAGGTGTCTGTAATTGTACCGAGTTGGTGGTGTCTCAATGTAATCTGTACATGGACTGTAACTGAGATACGGTATTGATATCTGAATTCGTGTATTGAATGTTTTCGGGCCACCGGAATGTGGATATCTGTAATCGAGGCTGACTGGTAATTCGTTGGAGCTGTACGACATAAAGTCTTTTTTTTCTTTTAAAATTATTAGGTTAGCTTACTTTTTAATTGGAGTTAATATAGGCGACACCTATCTGCTGGTAAAATGAACCACAAAAAAAGCCATCATGTCATTCATTCGGTGGGAGCAAAGGGGGTAATAGAGCCAATATCACTAACCTGGATTAGTTTCGATTTGATCTGACACCGCACTTGAAAAAGTGAGGGTTACCGG
>JAHLLR010000094.1 GCA_020444075.1 Deltaproteobacteria bacterium | reverse complement strand
TTCGTGAAGGCGGCCGTACGGTGGGTGCCGGTGTCGTCAGCGAGATAATTGAATAAAAAGAGAGCCAATAACGATGATAACGAACTCTAAGATCCGGATCCGGCTCAAAGCCTACGATCACAAGCTTCTGGACCAGTCGGCCAGCGATATATTTGACACTGCTCGGAAGACCGGTGCCAAAGTGGTAGGGCCGATACCGTTGCCCACAACCATCAACAAGTTCTGCGTCCTTCGTTCACCCCACGTGGACAAAAAATCACGGGAGCAATTCGAGATGCGGACCCATAAACGGCTGCTTGACATCCTTGAACCGACTCAGCAGACCGTAGATGCGCTCATGAAGCTTGATCTGTCTCCTGGCGTCGATGTGGAGATCAAACTTTAACACGGGATAAGAGAGATGTGTAAAGGACTGGTAGGAAAAAAACTGGGAATGACGTCCCTGTTTGCGCCGGATGGAAAATACATCCCGGTTACTGTTTTGCAGGTGGGACCCTGTGTGGTCACCCAGGTCAAAAACGACAGGACAGACGGATACAACGCTCTTCAGTTGGGCTTCGGCGCCAAAAAAGAATCAAAAACCATCAAACCACTCAAAGGGCATTTCAAGAAAAGCGGTGACAGCTGCTATTCCACGCTCAAAGAAGTGGGGGTCGAAAACCCGGAAGACTATACCTTGGGGCAAGCCATCGGGCCTGAGATCTTCGCCATCGGCGAGAAGGTCAATGTCACTGGGATTTCCAAAGGCCGCGGATTTTCCGGCGTTATCAAGCGCCACGGATTCGGTGGCGGGCGGGAGACCCACGGCGGCCATTGCCACCGGATACCCGGATCTATCGGCTGCAGCGCCTGGCCATCAAGAGTCACCAAAGGAAAACGGATGCCCGGACAGTACGGTGGGGATACCAAGACGGTCAGAAATCTGGAAATCGTCGATATCCGCCCCGAAGAGAATATCATTCTTCTGAAAGGCCCCCTCCCCGGGTGCCGCTCCGGAATCGTAACGATTAACAAGGTCCTGTTCGCATAATAACCAAGGACTTCAGGCCACCTTCAACGACGCGTTTCATCTGTTGAAACGATGGGGTTGCGGGGGCGCAGTGAACGAGGAACATTATGGCTGTTGTTGATGTAGTAAATATCGGCGGAGATGTCGTCTCTCAGACCGAATTGAAAGATTCGATTTTCAATGTTCCGGTTAAGAAGAGCGTCCTGCACCAGGTTGTCATCGCACAACTGGCTGCCAAACGGGCGGGAACGGCATCAGTCAGACATCGGTCGGACGTCAAGGGCAGTCGCCACAAGCTTTACCGCCAAAAAGGAACTGGACGGGCCAGAAAGGGCGACATCAAGTCACCGGTCCTTCGTGGTGGCGGCTCGGTTTTTGGGCCGGACCCCCGGGATTACACCCAAAAGGTGCTTAAAAAGGTTCGAAAAATGGCGCTGAAGATGGCGCTGACCTGCAGGGCTCAGGAACAACAATTGCTCATCGTGGACAAGATTGATCTGGTTGAGATCAAGACCAAGGTCTTTGCCGGAATCATCAAGGGGCTCAATGCTGAAAAGGCGTTGATTATCACCGGAGAGAAGAACGAACGGCTGGAACTTTCTTCACGCAATGTGCCTGGTGTCAAAGTTCTTCAGACGCAAGGGATGAATGTCTACGACATCCTTAAATACCCCAAGCTGATTCTCGTACAGCAGGCTCTTGAGGGGATAGAGGGGAGATTGGGCTGATGAATCAGTTTGACATAATAAAAAGACCCGTCATCACCGAAAAAACCAATATTCAGAAAGAGGAGAATAATCAGCTCTCTTTCGAAGTGGATATGCGCGCCAACCGCGTTGAGATTGCCCGGGCCATCGAAAAGATATTCAGCGTTAAGGTGGCCAAAACACGTACGGTCCACGTACAGGGAAAAATCAAGAGGCGGGGTCGAATTCTGGGGAAACGCAAGGACTGGAAGAAGGCCATCGTTACCCTGATGCCTGGTGAGCGGATCGATTTCTTTGAAGGTGTATAGACGCTAGGAGTATAACGATGGCAGTAAAAAAGGTTAAACCGACCAGCCCGGGACGGCGTTTTCAGAGCTTCTCCGGCTTTGAAGAGATCTCCAAGACCAGCCCTGAAAAAAGCCTGGTCAGAATTCTGAAGAAAACCGGGGGCAGGAACGTCAACGGCCGCATTACCAGCAGGCGCCGTGGCGGCGGGCATAAACGATACTATCGGATCATCGATTTCAAGCGCGATAAGGAAGGCATCCCTGCAACAGTTGCCGCCATCGAATATGATCCCAACCGATCTGCCCGCATTGCCTTGTTGCACTATGCAGACGGTGAAAAACGATATATCATCGCGCCGCTTAAACTATCCGTCGGTGACACAGTCATGTCGGGTCCCGAGGCGGATATCCAGCCGGGAAATGCGTTACCGCTGGCCAACATTCCCTTGGGCACACACATTCACAATATCGAACTGCGGATCGGTAAGGGTGGTCAGATCGTCCGTAGTGCGGGAACGTTTGCGCAGCTGATGGCCAAGGAAGACCGCTACGCCCTGGTGAAATTGCCGTCGAGTGAAGTCCGGATGGTGTTGCTCAACTGCAAGGCCACCGTGGGACAACTGGGCAACATTACCCATGAAAACGTTTCCCTTGGAAAAGCCGGCCGAAATCGATGGAAAGGCCGCCGTCCCAAGGTCCGCGGTGTTGCCATGAATCCGGTAGACCATCCCATGGGCGGTGGCGAAGGCCGATCTTCCGGTGGCAGGCACCCTTGTTCTCCCTGGGGTATACCCACCAAGGGTTACCGCACCCGGAAGAATAAACGCACTGATCGCTACATCGTCAAACGGCGCACGAAATAGCAAACACCTTCTGAACAAACCTGCATTGATCCGCAGGATGTTCGGTTTGAAATGGACAATCATCAGGAGACATCATGCCCCGTTCGTTAAAAAAAGGTCCTTTTATCGACCAGAAGCTTTTTAAGAAAGTGTCCGCCGCCCAAAGCACCCGGAGCAACCAGGTAATCAAAACATGGTCGCGGCGCTCGACCATTTTGCCCGAAATGGTCGGTATCACGCTTGCCGTGCACAATGGCAGGAAATTTCTTCCGGTTTTCGTCACTGAAAATATGGTTGGACATAAACTAGGGGAATTCTCTCCAACGCGGACCTACTACGGGCATGCAGCGGACAAGAAATCCAAGGTTAAAAGATAAAAAAGGAAGGCCCTAAATGGAGGTCAAAGCTACACAACGATACGTGCGCATTTCTCCTCAGAAAGTGAGGATGCTTGTCGATGCCATCAAGGGGAAACCGGCCGAAGCAGCCATTAACGCACTAAAATTCATGCCGCAAAAATCTGCCGGTATCGTCGAGAAAATCGTCCGTTCTGCCGTCGCCAATGCGGACCAGAACACGAGCATCGACGTCGACGAGTTGATTGTCAGAAATTTGATTGTCGATCAGGGGCCGTCCCTAAAAAGGTTCAAAGCGAGGGCCAGGGGAAGAGGGGCGCGTATACTTAAAAGAACCGCTCACATTACCGTTGTGTTAGCAGAAGGTTCCGTACAGTAAGGAGGAAATAGCTTGGGCCAGAAAGTCAACCCTATCTCACTGAGGCTGGGGATCGTAAAAACCTGGGAATCCCGGTGGTTTGCCGGTAAAAAATATGCAGACTACATCTTTGAGGACTATGAGATTCGCAAGTTCATCAAAGAAAAACTTCATCATGCCGGCGTTGCTAAAATAGAAATCGAACGATCCACCCGGCGGGTCAGACTTCGAATCTTTACGGCTCGTCCCGGTATTGTCATCGGGAAAAAGGGCTCGGAGATTGAAAAGCTCAAGAAACAACTTGAAGGTCGCGTGAGCCAGGAAGTCCTGATCGACATTCAGGAAGTCAGGAAACCAGAGGTGGATGCCCAATTGGTTGCAGAAAACGTGGCCATGCAGATCGAACGGCGAGTTGCTTTCCGGCGAGCCATGAAGCGCGGGGTCTCCTCCGCCATGCGGTTCGGCGCTCAGGGCGTGAAGATCATCTGTTCCGGGCGACTTGGCGGGGCTGAAATGGCCCGTACCGAATGGTACCGCGAAGGACGGGTACCCTTGCATACCCTGAGGGCGGATATCGACTACGGAACCACCGAAGCCCGCACCACTTATGGACTCGTCGGAATCAAAGTGTTTGTGTTCCATGGCGAAATTCTCAAAAAGGATCAAGCCGAAATTCGTGGTTAGGCTTGTGGGAGATACGAAATGCTGAGCCCTAAGAAGGTCAAATATCGTAAAAGTCAAAAGGGAAGAATGAAGGGGGCCGCTTACCGGGGAAGCGATCTGAGTTTTGGAGAATTTGGGTTGCAGGCCACCGATTGTGGTAAAATTTCCTCCAAACAGATCGAAGCGGCACGTATTGCCATGACCCGTCACGTCAAGCGGGGGGGGAAAATCTGGATCCGTATATTTCCGGATAAGCCTTTTACCAAGAAGCCTGCCGAAGTCCGTATGGGTAAGGGAAAGGGCTCAACTGAAGGGTGGGTGGCCATCATACGGCCTGGGCGTTTGCTTTATGAAATGACCGGTGTCAGCCGGGAAATGGCCCAGGAGGCGTTTCGCCTCGCGGCCCACAAACTTCCCATCAAAACCCGGTTTGTGGAGAGGAGCGAGCTGTAATGAAAGCGACCGAAATCAGAGACCTCAACGCCGAAGAGATTCAGCAGAAGGTCGCCGATCTGAAGGAATCCTTGTTCAATCTTCGGTTTCAACATGAAATCGGGCAACTGGAAAATCCCAAAAAAATTATGGAAACCAAAAGGGATCTAGCCCGGATGAAAACCATTTTGAACGAAAAATCATAAACCCTTACAAAAGATTAAGATGCGGTCATGAAAAATCGTGGAATAAAAAGACAACTCGTGGGTACCGTGGTCAGCGATAAGATGGACAAAACTGCCGTTGTTCAGGTCGAACGGCTGGTTAAACATCCGCTCTATAAGAAATATATCAGACGACGCAATAAATTCGCCGCTCACGATAATGACAATAGATGCAATATCGGAGATAAGGTGCTGATTACGGAATCCCGTCCGATCAGTAAGCTCAAGCGGTGGCGTATTACCGACATTATCGAAAAAGCCGTATAGCGATAAAGGACGAAAAAGATGATTCAGGCCGAAACAAAACTGACGGTAGCGGACAACTCGGGCGCACGTGCGGTTTACTGCATTAAAGTTTTGGGGGGATCCAAAAGACGGTATGCGGGAATTGGGGACGTCATTGTGGTCACTGTAAAAGAAGCCATTCCCAACGCCAAGGTTAAAAAAGGCGATGTCCTCAAGGCCGTCGTGGTGAGAACCAAAAAAGAAATTCGGAGACCCGATGGGTCCTTCATCCGATTCGACGACAACTCCGCTGTGTTGATTAATAATCAGCGTGAACCTCTTGGCACTCGTATCTTCGGGCCGGTTGCCAGAGAGCTTCGTGCCAAGCGATTTATGAAAATCGTATCACTTGCACCCGAGGTGCTTTAATTTAAGGCCCCGCTTCGTGGAGAAAACGAAATGATCAGAGACTCAATTAAAATAAAGAAAGATGACAAGGTTAAGGTCATCGCCGGCAAAGATAAAGGCAAGGTCGGAAAGGTTCTCAAGGTCAGCGGGAAAAAGAACCGTCTACTCGTCGAGAATATCAATGTCGTCAAGCGGCACACGAAGCCCAACGCCCAGAACCGACAGGGCGGGATCCTCGAGAGCGAAGCACTGATCCACTGGTCCAACGTCATGTTGATGTGCAACAAGTGCATTGAACCCGTACGGGTAAAAACCAAAACCCTGGACGATGGCAAAAAGGTCCGCATCTGCAGAAAATGCAGTGAAATTATAGATGCATAGGGCCGGCTAAACGGGAGGCTCTCGGAGGAAAAAAATGTCACAGCTCAAAATGTACTACGATGAGACGGTGGTGCCTAAACTCAAGGAAAAGTTTAACTACACCAATCCCATGCAGATTCCAAAAATCCAAAAAATCGTGATTAACATGGGACTGGGTGAGGCAATCCATAATATAAAAATCATCGATTCGGCTGTCGAGGAACTTAAGCTGATCTCCGGGCAACAGCCGGTGGTCACACGGGCAAAAAAGTCAATCGCTTCGTTCAAGTTGCGTGAAGGTATGCCGATCGGCTGTATGGTCACGCTCCGCAAAAAACGAATGTACGATTTCCTCGACAAGTTGGTCAATGTAGCGCTGCCTCGCGTCAGGGATTTCCGGGGAATCTCCGGGAAGGCCTTCGATGGAGCCGGGAATTACTCGCTTGGTGTCAAGGAACAGTTGATTTTTCCCGAAATCGAATATGACAAGATCGATAAAATCAAAGGCTTGAACGTCAGCATCGTGACAACGGCCAAAAGTAATGAAGAGGGAAAAGAACTCCTCAAGTTGATGGGAATGCCTTTTAAGAATTAACAAGCCCGGTGGTTACAAGGAGAAAGCAGTGGCGAAGACATCACTCAGAGAAAAGGTAAAAAGGAAACCGAAGTTCAGCGTACGGGCATACAACCGATGTCCCATATGCGGAAGGCCTCGGGCATTCATCCGAAAGTTTGGCATTTGCCGAATCTGCTTCCGTAACCTGGCTTCCCAGGGCAGACTCCCTGGAGTTGTTAAGTCCAGTTGGTAATCACCAATTGAAAAATGAATAACTAATTAGCGTAGGGAAACAGCGATGAGCGATCCGATAGCCGATATGTTAACCCGCATCAGAAACGCCGGGAAAGCGAAACACAACAGTGTTGATATTCCCGGATCCAAAATAAAAACAGAGATTGCCAGGGTCCTTAAAGAATCGGGGTACATCCGTAACTACAAGTTCATCAATGATGGAAAACAGGGCATCCTTCGGATCCATCTTAAGTACACGGGTGCTCAGAAACACACCATTATCAATATCGAACGGATCAGCAAGCCCAGTCGAAGGACTTATCTCGACGCCAAATCCGTGGTGCCAATATATAACGGATTGGGTATCGCCGTCATGTCTACCTCGCAGGGGGTGATGACCGACAAGGCGGCAAGAGAAAAAAACATCGGCGGCGAAGTGCTTTGCACCCTCTGGTAAAATGCCACGTCACAAAGGACATAGGCTGTCCCTGATCCGGAACTAACCCTGGTTGTTGACAGGATGTAAAAAAGAGGTGCGATAAATGTCTCGAGTAGGCAAAAAAATTATCATTCTCCCTGGAAAAACCAAGATCGACTTCAAAGGCCGGGAACTGGTGGTCAAGGGGGAAAAGGGAACATTGACCCGAACCATCCACCCTGCGGTCGATCTGGCGATAACGGAAAAAACGATTTCAGTGACCATCGATCAGGAAGATCGGAAAACCCGCTCGCTTCAGGGACTGACTCGCAGCCTCGTGGCTAACATGGTTGTTGGCGTTAGCAAAGGATTCGAGAGAACGCTGGAGATCAACGGGATCGGCTATCGAGCTGAAATGAAAGGGAAGTCCATTGTCTTGAATTTGGGATATTCTCATCCCATCGATTTCCCTTTGCCTGAAGGCATTGATGCCTCGGTCGATAAAAACAATGTGATCAAACTCACCGGCATTGATAAGGAAAAGGTCGGACAGACCGCCGCATCCATACGCAAATTGAGAAAACCGGAGCCTTACAAGGGCAAGGGTGTCAAATACGCCGAAGAGTACATCCATCGTAAGGCTGGAAAAACCGGCACCAAATAAAATCTGACGGCGCAGCGTTGCCTTAAGTAACCAACCGATGCATGGCGGCCCAAAAAGGAATGGGAAATGAGTTCAACAAACGAAAAAAAGAAAATTTGGCTGAAACGAAAAAAAAGAATCAGCAAAAAAATAATCAGCACGGTTGAAAGACCCAGGCTTTCGGTCTTTAGAAGTGCCAAACACATTTACGGCCAGATTGTCGATGACACCACCGGAAGAACCATCGTGGCTGCCAGCAGCAACGAAAAATCGGTGAAAGATCAGCCGCCGTTCGAAAGCAAAGTCGCCAAGGCGGTTTTTACGGGCAAGCTGCTTGCCCAGCGGGCCATGGACAAGGGCGTTAAAAAGGTCGTTTTCGATCGTAACGGGTTTCTGTATCATGGACGCATTAAGGCCTTATCCGACGGAGCCCGGGAAGCGGGTTTGGACTTTTAGTATTCACTAGTTAAGGAGGCATACCTTTGTTCAAACAAGATACGGAAGAAAACCAACTGATCGATAAAGTCGTACACATCAGCCGTGTGGCTAAAGTGGTCAAGGGTGGTCGTCGCTTCAGCTTCAGCGCCATTGTCGTCGTCGGCGACGGGGAGGGAAGTGTCGGATATGGTCTCGGAAAAGCCGGAGAAGTCCCTGAAGCCATCAGAAAAGGCGTTGAAAAGGCCAAAAAGACCATGGTCAAGGTTCCACTGACCGAAGGAACGCTCCCGTTCAAGGTCGTGGGGCGATTCGGCGCGGGCCGGGTGATGTTGAAGCCGGCCTCAGAAGGTACCGGCGTCATCGCCGGTGGCGCTGTCCGGGCTGTGCTTGAAGCAGTGGGCGTGCAGAACATCCTGACCAAGTGCATGGGTACCAACAACCCTCATAATGTCGTCAAAGCCACTGTTGATGGATTGAAACAGCTGGAAAGTATCGAGTCGGTGGCCGCCAGACGTGGGCTCAAAGTCCAAGATTTAAAATAAGGAAAACGAACGATGAGTGGAATGCTGAAAATCACGCTGGTAAAAAGCATGATAGGACGCCCGGAGAAACACCGGAATGTTCTTCGGGGAATGGGCCTTACCAAGCTTAATCGCACCGTTGAATTGCAAAATACCCCTTCCGTGAGAGGAATGGTTCAAAAGGTATCCCACCTGGTGGTTGCCGAGGAGAAATAATCGATGAGACTCAACGATTTGGCACCTGAAAAGGGGCAGCGAAAAACGAGAAAACGTGTTGGTCGCGGGGTGGGGTCAGGCTCCGGAAAAACGGCCGGCAAGGGAAGTAAAGGTCAGAATTGTCGTTCCGGCGGCGGGGTAAGGCCCGGTTATGAAGGCGGTCAGATGCCGATCCATCGCCGTTTGCCCAAAAGGGGGTTTAAAAACCCGTTTAAGAAGACGTTTGCCATCGTCAACGTCCAGGATTTGAACCGATTTGAATCCCAGTCGGTTGTCGATGAAGTGGTTTTGATCAAAAGCGGCCTCGTTAAAGGCGATCGGGATGGCATAAAAATGCTGGGTAAAGGGGATGTCACCGTTCCCGTAACGGTTCGGATCAACAGTATCAGTGACAGCGCCAGACAGAAAATTGAAGCTGCCGGCGGAAAGATAGAGGTTATCTGAACATGGTTGGCAGCGGATTCGGAAACATTTTCAAGATCCCCGAACTCAAAAAACGCATTCTATATACGCTAGCTCTGCTTTTCGTATACAGAATCGGCGTTCACGTACCGACGCCCGGAATCGACACCGATGCTCTGGCTTCATTTTTTGCGAAAATGGAAGGAACCATCTTCGGTGTTTTTAATATGTTTTCCGGTGGTGCGTTAGAGCGGCTTTCCGTATTTGCTCTGGGCATCATGCCCTACATCAGTGCCTCGATTATCCTGCAACTGCTGACTGTGGTGATCCCCCATCTTGAGCAACTCAAGAATGAAGGCGAGCAGGGCAGGAAAAAAATCACCCAATACACCCGCTACGGCACCGTTGTGCTGAGTATCATACAGGGTATAGGTATCAGTATCGGACTGGAAAGCATGACTTCTCCTGGCGGCGCTCCGATTGTGATGTTTCCGGGATGGGGTTTCCGAATTCTGACGGTGCTGACGCTGACCGCCGGAACCGCGTTCATCATGTGGCTTGGTGAACAGATTACTGAAAGAGGTATTGGTAACGGAATTTCTCTGATCATCTTCGCCGGCATTGTCGCACGAATGCCGGCAGCAATCATGAATACGTTCCGGCTGATGTCGACGGGTGAAATGAATATTTTCGCCATCGTCATTCTGTTGGTGCTCATGATCCTGGTCGTCGGCTTCATTATTTTCGTAGAGCAGGGTCAACGGCGTATCCCTGTGCAGTACGCCAAGCGGGTGGTCGGCCGACGGATGTATGGTGGACAGAGTACGCACCTGCCGCTCAAAATCAATACGTCAGGGGTTATCCCTCCGATTTTCGCATCCTCGATCATCATGTTTCCGGCGACCATTGCCAGTTTCATTACCATCCCCTGGATGAAGGCTGTTGCCGATGCGATGCGGCCGGGAAACTTGTTCTACGAACTGCTGTATGTCGGCTTCATCTTCTTTTTCTGTTACTTCTACACGGCGGTAACCTTCAATCCGGTGGATGTGGCTGACAACATGAAAAAAAATGGAGGCTACATCCCCGGCATTCGGCCAGGGAAGCGCACGGCCGACTACATTGATCGCGTACTGACACGGATCACCCTTGGCGGTGCAATTTATGTATCGGCGGTATGTGTGCTTCCATCCATTTTGATTAGTCGCTTTAACGTTCCCTTTTATTTTGGCGGAACGGCATTATTGATTGTCGTAGGTGTGGCGATTGATACGGTGGCGCAGATGGAGTCACACATGCTCACCCGCCATTACGAGGGATTTTTAAAAAAGGGTGGCATTCGTGGAAGGCGGTGAAACTCGCCTTGCGGATATTTCGAACCCCGATATTAAATCGATCCACAATTACAACGCAAAATGCAGGAGATTGGAATGCCCAAGGAAGAGGCCATCAAAGTTGAAGGCATCGTTCTGGAAACTTTGCCGAACGCGATGTTCAAGGTCGAGTTGGAAAACAAACACCAGGTCTTGGCGCACATCTCCGGCAAAATGAGAATGCATTTTATTAAAATCTTACCTGGAGACAAGGTCACGGTGGAGCTTTCTCCCTATGATCTGTCAAGAGGACGAATCACCTATCGCTCAAAATAACAGGCAAGGGTACGCTTTTTAAAAACGGAAAACCGGTTACAATTAGCAACCCATTTGTCCCGCGGTACGAAGGAGTCAATAATGAAGGTCAGAGCATCCGTTAGGAAGATTTGCAGCAAATGCAAAATCATCAAGCGAAAAGGAACCGTTCGGGTTATCTGCGAGAACAAGAGACACAAACAGAGGCAAGGTTAGAGGAGGTTGAACTTTGGCAAGAATCGCTGGTGTAGACTTACCTAGACGTAAACGGATAGAAATCGGACTGACCTATATCTATGGTATCGGAAGAACCGTTTCCAACCGGATCCTGAGCAAGCTGAAAATCGATCCGAATACCAATACAGACGATCTTTCCGAAGCTGAGATCAACAGCATTCGTAAGGTAATCGATAACGAATTCAAGGTAGAAGGGGAGCTTCGAACTGAAGTTTCCATGAATATCAAACGGCTTATGGACCTGGGTTGTTATCGAGGTCTCAGGCACAGACGATCCCTGCCGGTACATGGCCAGCGGACCAGCACCAACGCCAGAACACGAAAAGGCCCTAAACGGTCCGCCATTAAGAAAAAGAGCGCCGCTAAAAAGTAATCCATCATCTGTCAGGGAAAACTAAATGCCTAAAAAAACCAAGACGAAAAAAAAGGAAAGAAAGAACATCTCCAGTGGGGTTGTTCATATTCAGTCCACGTTCAACAACACTATCGTTACGATCACCGATTCCATGGGAAACGTGGTTTCATGGTCCAGCGCTGGCGTGCATGGATTTAAGGGATCGCGAAAGAGCACGCCATTCGCCGCCCAGTTAACTGCGGAAGACGCTGCTAAAAAAGCCATGGAACATGGGATGAAAAGCGTTGAGGTGTATGTTAAGGGGCCCGGATCCGGCCGGGAATCTGCACTTCGTGCCCTTCAGGCAGCGGGGTTCAATGTCCTCATGATCAAGGATGTCACCCCTATTCCCCATAATGGCTGCCGGCCACCCAAAAGAAGACGGGTTTAAGCGGTTTCCCGTCGATATAGATATACGCAACACGCCACGCTACGGTCTGGTAAAAGGAGGACGAATTGGCACGATATAGAGGCTCCGTCTGCAGAATATGCCGACGTGAAAATATGAAATTATTCTTAAAGGGAGACCGCTGCTATTCTGATAAATGCGCATTTGACCGGAGAGGTTACGCTCCCGGCCAGCATGGGCAGCGGAGACGCGGAAAACCTTCGGACTACGGCATTCAGCTTCGTGAGAAGCAGAAAGTCAAAAACACCTATGGGCTTTCCGAAAAGCAGTTCCGGCTATTTTTCGAAAAGGCCGACAGTAAAAAGGGCATCACCGGCACCAACCTGCTTGTTCTTCTCGAACGGCGTCTGGATAATGTGGTGTATCGACTTGGATTTGCCAATTCCAGAACACAGGGACGCCATTTTGTGCGGCACAACCACTTTATGGTCAACGGAAAACGTGTCAATATTCCTTCCTACCTGGTAAAAGTCGGCGACACGGTAGAAGTGGCTGAAAACAGTAGAAAAGTTCAAGCCATCATCGATTCTCTGGATGCGGTGATTCGAAGGGGACTGCCCCAGTGGATTGCCGTTGAAAAAGAGAAGTTCAAGGGCGAAGTCAAAAGCTTCCCAGTTCGCGAAGACCTTACTCTACCGATGCAGGAACAACTCATTGTCGAGCTTTATTCCAAGTAACAGGATCGTGGAGCCCGAACGTTTTTGAGGAACCTGACTGCATTGATTTTAAATCGTCTTGGAGAAAATGTAATGGTTAAAAACGAACTTATGTACATGAACTGGCGTGAGATGATCAAATCTGACAAAGTTCGCGTCACCAGCACCGAAGCATATGGGAAGTTTGTATGCGAACCGTTGGAAAGAGGGTTTGGTATAACCCTTGGAAATTCTTTGAGAAGAACCATACTTTCTTCTCTGTACGGTGCTGCCATCGTATCCGTTCGGTTCGAATCTGTAGAACATGAGTTCAGTGTAATTCCCGGTGTAAATGAAGACGTATCCGAGATTATTTTGAACCTTAAAGAGGTTCGGCTTAAGATGGATGATGCTACCCCGCGAACCATTCGAATCGAAGCATCCGGCGAGGGTATTGTTACTGCGGGCGACATTACCAGCGACGACGGGCATGTGGAAATCCTGAACCCCGAACAGCATATTGCTACTCTCGCTGGGGACGGGAGCTTGAATATGACCATGGTGGTCAAAGCGGGTAAGGGGTATTCCCTTGCAGAGGCGAACAAGGATGAGGACGCACCGATCGGCACGATCCCCATCGACGCTGTTTTTTCACCGGTCAAACGGGTCAATTACGTGGTGGGCAACGCGCGCGTCGGGCAACGCACCGATTATGATAAACTGACACTGGAAGTATGGACCGATGGCAGTGTAGCTCCTGAAGATGCTGTCGCTTTTAGCTCAAAAATTCTTAAAGAACAGCTTAGCATTTTTATTAATTTTGATGAAGATGCCGAGCCGCAGCATGATGGAAATGAAGATGAGTCGGAAAAACCGGCATTCAATGACAATCTTTATCGAAGCGTCGAAGAACTCGAACTGTCGGTGAGAAGTGCGAATTGCCTGAAAAATGCGGAAATTCTGAAAATTTACCAACTTGTTCAGAAAACTGAGAACGAGATGCTCAAAACCAAAAATTTCGGCCGAAAATCACTTAATGAGATTAAGGAAGTTCTGTCTGAAATGGGGCTCTCGTTGGGAATGAAAATCGACAGCTTTGTCCCGCCTGAAGAATCCGTCGAAGAAGGGGAGTAAACGTTCCAATGAGACATAGAAAAAGCGGTGTAAAACTCAATCGAACCACGAGCCACAGACAGGCGATGTTCAGAAACATGGTGACCTCGCTGCTCAAGCATGACCGCATCAAAACCACTGATGCCAAGGCCAAAGAGCTTCGCAGATGGGCCGACCATATCGTAACGCTGGCTAAACGGGGCGACCTTCACGCCAGGCGAATGGCTTTGTCCATCGTTCGCGAAAAAGACGTCGTCCATAAGATTTTTGAAGAGGCGTCTGAACGTTTCGGGTCAATCAACGGCGGCTATACGCGAATCGTTAAAATCGGCCGACGGCCTGGCGATGCGGCTGCCATGACGCTTGTCGAACTGGTCAGTTCAGATGTTTCGAAAACGACCAAGGCAAAAAAGAAGAAGATCAAAGCCGAGAGCAAGCCGACCGTCGCAGAAACCCGATCCACACAGACGGAACCGGCGGTCAGCGGAACAGCGGAAACGGTTGCTGATGATAGGCGAGAAGAAACTGCTGACGTCAATACGGCTGCGGTTGACACTGAATCGGAGGCTACCGGGGCGGATGACGCCACCCAAAAGGATCCCAAGGCGTCCGCAGACTCCGGCGTAACGGACAAATAATCGAATCCGCAGATTGCTCTAAACTTCAAAAGGCCCTGATTTATCAGGGCCTTTTTTTCTCATTAATTTAATTCTTTGACTTTTCCCCAATGTTTCTATAAAAAAATACTCGGGGCTTCTGTCCGGTTACACCGCTCGGTGATCTTCTTAACCTTCGATCGGCTGCCCACCGAGCGCGTTTCCCTAACCTGCAGCAGCAGGGGCAGCAATCGTGCTTTTTTCAGATTGCATGCTAAAGTTGAAGATTCACGGCGGCCTGCCGGGGGAATCTTCGGGCAATTCCAAGCCTCCGGTCTGACGATCACGGATTGGATCCATTCTCAATAATGCTTAACCTGCGATTTCGAGTTCAAATTTAACGATAGCGCCATATTCTCGATAGTTGCTATAAAATGGCAAGAGCTACAATCCCATGATGCCAACAGGCCATGGACCACTGTCTTTTTTTTGTGGTAGTATTAGATTTCATTTGCTGAATCCGCTTTAAAAATTTTGCTTGACTTAAAAAATTAGTAGCTGTTAAGTAGCTGGTATGTAGCTTGGCATAGGTCTTTTTTTAACAGCGGGGGAACAAAAGGAGGGGCCGGATGATTTTTAAGAGAACAGAGAAGATTGTATGGGTGATGGTGGTGGTTATCAGTATGTGGATCAGCCCTGTTTTTGCAGCCGGGCCGTCTTTGGATGCTTGGAAACCAAGTTTCGACCCGTCCGGTGCAAAATACAAATGCATCGTTTCCAATGTGTCGCATCCGGTGATCAAGGGCGTCTACGCCGGGTTTGCCATGCGTGACGAACTGTGGAAACGCACCAATGGTCAGATCTATATTGACTACAAACCCTTTTCCATGCTGGGCGGTGAAGTCGAGGTCCTAAACCAGCTTCAGATGGGCGCCATACAGGGGATGGGTGTCAGTTCCGTTGCCGCAACCAACCTGGGACCACGCTTCGGTTTGGTCAACCTTCCCTTCCTGATCAATTCGTTTGATAAACTTGATAAATTTACAGGGAGCGGGCAGCTTTTCGATCATTTCATGATGGCCATGGATCATCAGGGCATCATGGGACTGGATATCACCGGGTACGGCAACTATGGCTGGGCCACTACCACGCCTGTGAAATCGATAGCCGACGCCAAAAAGGTCAAATTCCGGATCGCTGAAGCGGCCGTCAACCAGCTCAATTACAGCAACTGGGGTTTCAATCCCGTGGTGATGCCTTGGCCAGATGTGCCAGTGGCGTTGAAACAGGGGGTCATCGACGGACTGGATCACACCCCGATGGTATGCAATATCACCAAAAAATTCGAAGTGGCCAAGTATTTTACCCAGTTGAATTATGCCCAGGGCCTCTTTATCTGGATTTTCAACAAGGCCTGGTTCAACAGCCTCCCGGCGGATCTCCAGAAAACTTTCAAGGCAACGGTGCATGACGTCTGCGCCACAATCAGGACCGAAACCGTCCAGCAGGAAGCCGATGAGATCGCCAAGGCCAAGGCAGCCGGCATAGAGTTTTTCAAGCTTTCGGATGCCGACATGGCAACGCTGAAAGCCCAGGGTGACAAGACGCACCAGGCCTTCGCTGCAGAAATCAACAAACTCTATCCGGGCGATACCTATCGACCGGTCAATTACCTGGAAGAAGTTCAGGGCTTCATTGGTTACAACAAATAAGTTTTCCATGTAAATCACATCTTGACAAAAGGGGGTTTTCAATGATGAAACCCCCTTTTGTCTATAAAGCCATTGCAAAGGACCGTTGATGACTGGCAAGACGCTTAATGTGCTGGATAAGGTGCTGACCTTTTTCGAAGACTGGACGCTGTTTATCAGTGTTATCGTCGCCCTCGTCGCCCTTTTTTTCAATGTGGTGCTCCGCTACGGGTTCAACTACACCCTGGCCTGGTCCGAGGAACTGGTTCGTGAGGTGATTATCTATACCACTTTCATCGGATGCTGCTCCGCGGTCAAGAACGGTTCGATGATCAAAATTGATGCGTCGGTGCAGCTGTTCCCAAGGCTAAAAACAGTGTTGACCTATTTCAGCAACACGGTAATCCTTATCTTTTCTGTAATGATGATGGTCTACGGATGGCAAATGGCCGCCATGCAGGCCAGAACTTTTCAAAAGACGCTGATTCTTCAGATTCCGCTGGTCTATCTTTACGCAATTTTACCTTTGACCGGTGTGCTGATGTTTATTCGAACCCTGCAGGTCATGTACCAGGACTTCAGGCAAGCTGAAGCGGAAACCGAAAACGCCTGAGCCAACCGGAACAGACAGATAGATAAGGAGATATCCTTTTATGCAGTTTAGCGACGTGATCCTCCTGCTGATTCTGCTGGGATGTATGGCTACCTACATCCCTGTTTTCATGTGCCTTTTCTTTACAGCCGTCCTTGGATTCCTCTTCTTTACCGACATTCCCCTGCTCTTGCTGTTTCAGACCATCTTTCGGAGTATGGACAATTTTGCCCTGGTCGTGGTGCTCTTTTTCATTTTGTGCGGAAACATCATGACCGCCGGATCCATCGTCGAAAAATTGATCAAAGTGGCCAACGCCATGGTCAGTTGGCTGCCGGGAGGGCTGGGTATGGCGGGGGTTCTTGCCTGCGGGCTATTCGGAGCCATTTCGGGGTCTACCGTGGCCACTGTGGTTGCATTAGGCGGCTTCATGATTCCGGCTCTCCTGGAAAATGGGTATCCGGAAAAGTATACCCTGGGGCTGATGACCACCTCACCCAACCTGGGCGTCATCATCCCGCCGAGCATCGGCATGATCCTTTTCTCCATGATCAGCAACGTATCCCTGGAGGGGCTGTTTCTTACCGGCTTTTTGCCCGGTATTCTGATCATGCTTCTGGTCTGCCTGTACTCTTACTTTTTCTTCCGCAAGAAGAAAGATATTGTCCGCATGCCGATCCCCTCCTTCAAGGACACCATTGCCGTGTTCAAGGAGGGCTTCTGGTCTCTGATGCTGCCGGTGATCATTTTCGGAGGGATTTTCTCGGGTGTCTTTACGGCCAACGAGGCGGCAGTGGTGGCTTGTGTATATGCCTTTATCGTTGAACTGTTCATCCACAAATCCATGAAGCTCAGCCAGGTGAAGCAGATAACCATCAATTCCGCTGTCACCTCGGCAACGCTGCTGATCATTGTTGCCGGTGCCACCTGTTTCGGGAGACTGCTGACCCTTGAAAGCATCCCCGGTAGAATTACCGAAGCGGTCCTTTCGGCCATTACCTCCCCGGCGGTTTTTCTGGTCGCCATGAATATCCTGCTGCTGATCGTGGGCATGTTTATGGACATCATTTCGGCCACCATGATCCTCGGCCCGGTGATCGTGCCCATGCTGGATGCATTCCACATCAACTGGATGCATTTCGGGCTGATCATGACGGTGAACCTGGCCATTGGTTACTGCACTCCGCCCATGGGAGTCAGTTTGTACATCACCGGGGCTATTGCCAACCGGGATCTGATTTATGTATCCAAGGCTGTGCTGCCCTTTATCGTCATTCAGATTTTTGTTCTGCTGTTGATTACGTTTCTACCCGATGTGGTCTTGTGGTTCCCCCGAATGATGGGGTTCAACTAAAACCCATGACTGTCATCAGAATGCAATAAAGCCTTCGCGATTCAATCATCCGAAGGCTTTCCTGTTTT
>JAHLLR010000093.1 GCA_020444075.1 Deltaproteobacteria bacterium | reverse complement strand
CACTTCATGGCCGGCTACTCCGGCGGCCGAAAGGTGATCACCCCGGGTGTGGCTCATGCCGAAACGATCACACGCCTTCATACCGCCGCCTATATGGAAGACCCCATGGCATCCAACTGCGTGTTGGCCGGGAACCCATTGCACCTGGAGCAACTGGAAATTCTGGCCCTGCTGGGAGGGGCCCTTGCGCTGAATACGGTGATCGACGAAAATCGTCGACTGTCATTTGTAAACTTCGGCGAGATCGAGGCCAGCCACGCCAAGGCGGTTGAGTTCGTACGTCCCTATGCCGAGACGCTCGTGGAAAGGCCCTTTTCCACCGTGCTGACCAGCGCGGCCGGCTATCCCCTGGACAAGACGTACTATCAGACCGTTAAGGGCATGGTGGGCGGAATGGAGATCCTGGCTCCGGGGGGAAACCTGTTCGTTGTCTCGGAGATTTCCGAAGGCATGGGCAGCCCCGAATATGTCAGGGCCCAGGAGAAACTTATCTCTTTAGGCGCCGAAGGATTTTTAGCGGACATTCGTCTCAAAAAACATGCAGCCATTGACGAATGGCAGACCGAAATGCAGCTCAAGCCCATGCGCAAGGGCAACGTGCACCTTTTCACAAAAGGGCTGAGCCGACAGCAGCAGAAGCTCACCGGTGTCGAAGTCATAGTCAATGGAGAAGAATTAATTCGCCGGATAGCTGCAAGCCTTGACCCTGACAGGCGAATAGCCGTGATCCCCGAAGGACCCTATATTCTCCCTTTCCTTAAATCCAACCCGCCGATTCGACAAGATAAAGTGTGAGCTGTTGCTTATAACCGCGGCGCATCAGGCCGGGATTTCCTCTGAAGGGGGCGAAGAAAAAAAAGTTGCCGAGCCGCCGTTGCATCGAATAGTGCTTACAAAGCAATATTATTTCTCACTGCAGGCCAGCATGCCTCCGGCGAGAAAAAGAATTACGGCCGTTGCCTTATTCTGAATATGGGTCAAGCACCGCTGTCTCATCCACAGGAAGACTTTGGCTCCAAAAAGCGCGTATGCAATGGCGCTGCTGCCCTGGATAAAAAAGAAGCTTACGGCAAGCGTAATGAAGTGGTTGGTGTAGTGAGCCGGGTCAATAAACTGAGGAAACAGAACGGTGAACACCAGCACGGATTTAGGGTTGGACATGCCTGTGGCGAATCCCAAAGAAAACTGCCTGGATGAAGAAACTTCGGAGACAGTGTCCTTGAAACCGCCGTCATTGCTTGACTGACGCCAGTTTCTGATGGCAAGAAGGAACAGGTAAAACACCCCTGCCCACTTGATCGTGTTGAAGACCAGCATGGATTGCTGGACTATCACACCCAACCCCAGGTAAACCACGGCCATCTGAGTAAGGTAGGCGAAAGAGCCGCCTGCAATGGCGGGAAGCGTGCGATAAAAACCGTTTCGCACACTCGACGACATGGAAAACAGGGTCATGGGGCCTGGGGTGTAAGCAATGGCGGTCATTAAGAGAAAAAAAGTGAACCACGTGCCGAAACTCATCATCTTATGCACCTCGGTGTGTTCTTGACAGCCCTGTAAACAAACCGCTAATTCCTGAACACGTTAACCACTTCCGGTTTGAGTCTGGTCCCGACACTATCAAAGATAATGGCACACGTGACGATAAAACCGCCGACCACCGTGAGCATGCTCGGGACTTCGTTAATACCGAAAATGGGCAGGTAGACCCAAATGACCCCGCCCACGACCTCCACCAGCGAGAGCAAATTCAATTCAGCTGCCGGGAAATATTTTGCGCCGAGTGAAAACAAAATCAACCCCACGCCGATCAGCGTGCCGTGCACCATGCTGAGATAGATATTGCGATCCGGCATCAGCACGGTGTCACTGTGCAAAAAGATTATACTGGCAGTCAAAATTGCACAAAGGAAACCCGCCAGCGCGACGGTGGCAAACTGGGGGGTTTCCTTTCGCCACCTGAGGGACACCGAAAAAATTGAAAATCCACAGGCGGCGGCAAAGCCCGTGACCGTTCCAAGAACGCTTCCGGTTTCCAGACCCTCGATGACCATCACCGTAATTCCGATGAGGGCAACAATCATCGCAGCCCAGGTAAATGGCCGGATTTTTTCTTTAAGGATCGCAATGCCCATGAATGCAGCGAGAAAGGGGGTGGATGCAAACAAAAAAAGCGTGTTGGCGGCAGTTGTCAGCGTTATGGACCAGATGAAACAGATAAAGGCGCCCACGAGTCCGGAAGCGCCAACAACGCCTGGCATCCCGATTCTTTTAAAACTGTATAGAAACCGGCTTCCATCTTTTGCAATGAGACAGATGCATAGTATCGCCGCGACGGTCAGGCCCCTGAAAAACAGATATTGCCAGCGATAGTTTTGCGGATCTACCATGTAGCGGATCGTGAGGGCTCCGAATGACCACAACGTGCCTGCAGTCAAAACTTGGAATAGCGCTTTAAAGTGAGCCGTTTCGGTCATATTCATTTCATTTCGTTAAGGGTCGTCGACTGACTGCACCGTTTATCCTGCCCGGCTCAGATTGCATAGATGGGGTCTGTCTTCAAGGTTTATTTTCCGGTTATCCCCCCTTCCGGGAAATCTCTTCGAGAAGGCGGCGATACAACTGGTACTGGACAAAGGGAACATTGCTGCGTGGCCGGTCATCCAAACAAGGTAGGTAATGACCGCTTTCAAGCAGAAGGGGCACCGTTTCTTCAACGGCCCTTCGCACCGCCGCCCTATCGCGGGCCAGGGCCGTGGAATCAATCCCGCCGATCAGGGCGATGTCCGGTCCGAACTGACGGCGAAGGTTGAGGTATTCCATGCCGGCGCTGCAGATGTTGCTTATCCAGAGGCCGTTGATGCCGGCATCCAGGAGAGAAGGCAGGAGCGACGTCAAGTCACCTCCGGTGGTGCAGAGAATACGAAGAGGAACATGATACTTCCTTAAAAGACCAATGACTTGCTTATACCCGGGGATGGCGAAATGCTCAAACATCGCAGGCGAAATCACGGGTGCACGAGTGGAGGCGATCGGTTCATAAAAGGCGGCATAGTCGACCGGCACCTTCGAAAGCACCCTCTCAAGACAGTCACAGTAGAAATCGGTGGTCCGTCTGACCAGGGCCTCCACTTTCTCCGGCCTGTTAAGAAGAGCGAAACAGGCCGCGCGCAGTGAGTCCCAGTCGCCCACACCCAGCATCTGCAAGAGACCGCCCCCCGAGGCATCCACATACAGGACCCGGCCGTCCTGATGAAGGCGTTCGCCTTTTTTTTCAAAACCTCTCGCATACCGTGATCGTTGATCAGGATTGTAATGTCGTTTGAACGCGGCCGGGTCGTAGAGAAGACTCGGCGCTTTTTGGTAAAAGGGGTAGCTGCGCAGCATCAGACCGACGGAATGGTGCGTCTCCAGATCGAAATACTTCGCAACGGACTTCTGCCGGGGAAGTCCCTCCCGGTGCCATCGCCGGAGCGTTTCTTCGTCGGGGTCGAGGTCGAAATACGGGAACCTGTCCGTGTGACCGCCTAAAAGGGTTCCCAAAAATCTCTGCCGCTGGGTAATTCCATTCACTGCCATCTCCGGTTGGTTCTCAAAGCCTTGAGAGAAATCGGAATCTCCTCGGTTGTCTATTTGTATCGACATTGATTCGACCGGCTTTTGGGGGCTCCTCAGGACACCGCTTTCGGATCACCCTCGAAAAAAGTGTTAATGGTCGGGTATCCGGTCAGGGACGGTTGGCCGGATTGCTGGTTTTTTTGTCATACCAGTCGAAGTACGTATTGGCGCCCACGCGGCCGGATTGCTCCAGTTTGGTCTTCATGGTGTCGGAAAGGTCGAAGTCGGTCGTTCCCACGCCGAGGGTGTCGATATAAATTGTCCGCTGCCAATCGTCACTGTGCAGGTGGCTGTTGCCCTGGCTTTCCAGCACGGTGCCGATCAGCGCCTTGATGTACTCGAAAAAATCGGCGATATTCACATGCTGGGGTTGAGCCCCGTCTCTGAAAACGCCGATCTCCTGCTTCGAATCCAGACGGAAACCCAGCGTTTCCTTGTTGTAGACATACCGGCTGGATTGAGGATGTTCCTTCAGGAACCGGTCGTTTTCCTCTTTATAATAGCTGGTCTCCACGCCCATCCTGGCCCGGTCCGCTTCATCTATGTATTTGTCGCGGTCGAACAGTTTGACCGGGAAATTGTTGAGCAGACCGCCATCCACGTATACATCGTTGCGGATGTTGCGGAAAGCGGCGAAGAAGAGCGGAATCGACATGGAAATCCGCACCGCATCGGCGATTCGTGTGGTCGGCGTATGCTCCGCGGAAAAGACTTCACCGAAGCGGGTGCTCAAATTGGTGCCGTATACATAAAGATCCGGCCGGCCCGCCGCGTTGAGATCCCTGAAGGTGGCATTGGGACTTTTCAGTTTCTTGTAGATCAACCCCGAGATCCAGTCGTGAAAAAAATCGCCCTTGTACCAGCCGAACTCTTTGATCAGCCGCTCCGAGTCGCGCACCATCCCCCAACTGTCGTCCATGAAATTGTTGAAATCCATCTTTTTAAGGATTCTGCGCTGCTCGGCGATGTCATACCCCAGGGCGAACATGGTCGCATTGATGGCACCTGCGGAGGTCCCGCCCACCCGCTTGATATTGTCCAGGACACCCTTTTCCTGCATGACCTGCATGGCGCCGATGTAGGCGATGCCTTTAACCCCGCCCCCTTCGAATACCAGATTTTTGAAATGATAAGCCATGACACTCTCCTTTCTCATTGGTTTAAGAACAGGACGCTTACCAACGGATGGGCGAAGCAGAAAATGAGCAGTCGAGCAGAAAAAGGAAGAACAGGTTCGGGATCGCCGGTGGCAGACCAACCGTATCGCGCGTCGGGACATGCTTAACGCTGAAGCAAACCGCCTGTTAAAGGGATCGAAGAAACGGCGCAGTTGAAATTCACGGCAAGGTTGCGGTGAAGCCGTTTCCGTTTGACCTCCACGCTATGGGAAACTGATTCCACCTGTCAAGCACCAAAGCAACCCCTTGCCCCATGGTTGCCTGAGCCTGGCGCCCACTCGCCCATTTAGCTGCAAACCGCCGGCTGTCGTTCAAAAAAATCTTTTCCGAGGTGGGCGGCGGCCAATTCGGTTTTCAATCCACCACAAAAAGTTTCGCACCTGTTTTCGTGGAGGAGCGATGAGGCTCGGCATTGTCGGCGACCTGATAGCTCATGCCGGGCCTAAGCACAAATTTGCGGCCATCCTTCAGTTCCGTGTGCAATTCTCCTTCAAGGCACAACAGAATATGGCCCTTGCTGCACCAATGATCAGCAAGATAGCCCGGCGTATATTCGACCTTGCGCACCCGAAGACTTCCGAAAGTTCTGGTCTGCCAATAAGCCAAACCCGTATCGCCTTTGTGTTCAGTTCGTTCAACGGTCGACCAATCTGTCACGCCAAAGGGCAGATCATCAATTTTCACGCTGTTTCTCCTTTAACGGGAACCACGCCAATCACCGGCGGCAGGAAGCTGCGCAGCAAGAGGCCGATTCTTTTTTGGCTGTCGGCGAGATTGCCGGGATGCCAGGCATGCGCCTCGAACGCTCACGGAAACCGGGCGCCGTCCCGTTCGCCATAGTTGGTGGCGGCATCGTATTGGGCTTCACGGAGGGCATACCGGGCAATGATCTCCCGGGCCATTGCATTGGCATCCGATTCCAACCGGCCACAGGAGGATCGCCGGCCCATTTGCGACAACTGCTGTTCTATCTCTCGGGCCGCATCGACCCCCAGCACCGCGTGCCCGTCTTCATGCTCGATCAGGGCGCGCATATACCCTTCCCATCGGTCCGACAGCTGGGTCGGCAGATCATCTGCATTTTCCAGGTGCGGGAATGTCTGCCGAATGCGGACTGTCGTGGTAACCGCAGTCATCCGGCAGGTCCCGTCGGCATCGACCGTCCACCAGAGCTGCCAGTCGATATCCCACTGGGTATAGGCATCGAAGGGTTTCCCGCCCGGCCGCACAGGAGTGTTCCGGTCCAGACTCCGGCGGATCAACGCGGCCGTTTGACCGGAAACCGGGTATTGGCTTTTCTGGACGGAAACTTCCGGTTCCGCAAAGGCCGGCGGCAGACAGGTGACAGCCACTATCAGGATATTGGCCGCGCCAAATATGATGGATCGAAGCCTTGCGCCCACAATCATCGCACGACGGCCGCAGCGCCCACCGGCGAGCCGCCGGCATCCCGGATCGTCAACGGGAAGCAGGCAAAAAGGAAAGGCAAGGACGGCATGGCCGCCATGTCAGCGAGATTATCCATGAGGATCACCAGGGAATCAGATCGATCAGTATAGCCATCGTTTCCCGTTCGACCGTCGACGGCGGGCGTCCGATGCACACGTGTTCGGCCCCGATCTTTATCCTATTAAACCGTTTTATTTAGAAAACTTTATTGCCCCCGCCGCCACCACACCCCACACCCAGTTGTACACGAGGACGAAAGCCGGGGTCCACATGCCCAGGCTCAATCCGGCCATTCCCTTGTGGGCCTGGTAGGGGAAAATGAAAAACAGCTGAACCGCCGTCGGCAGAAGGCTCAACAGGGTTCCCTTGAGCAAAAACCGGGATTTCAACAAGGGCAGTACGAACAGCAGTCCCCAGATGCCGCCCCAGACGATCCGCGGGTAGAGCCACCCGGGGGTCAGGGATGGTGCGATGGACACGCCGGCCCATCGGGCGATACCCAATTCGCCGAACTGCCAGACCACGAGACTGTTGGCCAGTGCACCCAGGCAGCCGGCCGAAAAGCAGACCATCATTTTTTTCATGGTAAGGGGTGTCCTTTCTTTGCAGATGCGCTTGCAGACGGCGGTTTTTCGGTCCTAATTTCGCACAGACTGATTGATTGTCTTTTTAAAGTCAATCATCAAAAGGCATTGTCAACCCATCCCCGGGCATTTTCCCGGAAAACGGCCGTCACCCTGTCAGCATATCTTCCAACCTGTAAAAACCGACAACGACATGGGGGCTCAACGGGTTCAGGCCTGCAGGCGGCTCTTGTCAATTCAATAAGAATACAATTGGTTATGGGTATAAACCGACAGTGCTGCCATGGCACACGCGTTGCACCCGTATGGTCAAGGGCTCTGCTGCGCCCGCTGCCTTTCCCCGCCGGTTCCATGTGCAACCCAGGTCCCACACGTTCGAACCGACAGCCTGTTTGGCCTTCCGGACAGGTTAATCCGGAGGTCGTATCCAACCCGCACGCAAAGGAGGATGAAGATGGAAACTTCTCCCAGAAAGACGATCGGCATCTTAACCGGCGGTGGTGACGTCCCGGGACTCAATCCATGCATCAAACAACTGGTCGTCAGCGCCCATCAGTCCGGCATGACGGTGCTGGGGATCCGCCGGGGATGGGATGGGCTGGTGGCCTTCTCACCGGACGATCCCGATTCGCGCGTGCAGAACATTATTCCCCTGGACCCGGCCCGCGTGAGGACCATCGACCGGTCCGGGGGCACCATTTTGCACACCTCGCGAACCAATCCGGCGGCCGTGGGCTATAAGGATGCCCCGGATTTCCTCAAGGACCGGTTCGCCTCGAAAAAGGAAAAACGCGATCTTACCGGTCATGTCCTGGGCAACCTGTCCAGCCTGGGCATCGACGTGCTGGTGGCCATCGGCGGTGACGATACGCTCTCATTTGCCCTGCGGCTTCACCGGGAGGGATTCCCGGTGGTCGCCATCCCCAAAACCATGGACAACGATGTGACGGGCACGGACTACTGCATCGGCTTTTCCACGGCCATTACCCGCAGCGTCAACTTTATCCATGCCCTGCGCACCTCCAGCGGTTCTCATGAGCGCATCGCCGTGGTGGAGCTCTTCGGCCGGTATTGCGGGGAGACCTCTCTGGTGTCGGCCTACCTGGCCGGTACGGAGCGCTGCGTCATTTCGGAGGTTCCTTTCAATATCGACGCCCTTTGCAAGTTCCTCGTCGCGGACAGGCAAAACAACCCCAGCCGCTATGCCATGATGACCATCAGCGAAGGCGCGGTCATGGAAGGCGGTGAGATGTCTCTTTCCGGGGAAGCGGATGCCTTCGGCCACCGCAAATTGGGGGGCATCGGGGCCGTCACGGCCGAGGCCATCAAGGAGATCACGGGCATCGGGATTATTTTCCAGCCCCTGCTCTATCTCATGCGCAGCGGGTCCCCGGATTCGCTGGACCTGATGGTGGCATTTAATTATGCAGGCATGGCTGTAGACCTGATCCGCGAGAAATCCTTCGGCAAACTGGTGGCCCTTTCCGGCGGACGATACACGGCCGTCGATATTTCCGTTGTCACCGGCGGAGCCAAACGGGTGGATGTGGACGAACTGTACGACGCCGAGACCTACCGCCCCCGCATCCGCAGCGCCCAAGGAAAACCCATGTTCCTGTATTGAAAAAAGGAGAGTACCATGAAAACCACACTGACCGCGGTGCGGGTGGATCTCGGGGCCGTCGGTGGGCATCTTCAGCCCAGCGAGCAGCTCGTGTCCGCCGTGCGGGCATCCGTAGAAGAGAAAACGGACAGCTTCCTCATCGACTGCTGGGTGAATTTCACCGGGGATGACATCACCATTCTGTGCACCCACGAAAACGGCCTGGATAGCCCGAAGATCCGGGATGTACTGTGGGATGCATTTGAAAAAGGGGCGTCGACGGCCAGCGAGCTGGGGCTTTACGGCGTCGGCCAAGACATCCGTGACGCGGGGATGACCGGTGCGATTAAAGGATTGGGACCGGCGTTGGCCGAGATGATCGTCGAGGAGCGCCCCAACGAAGCATTTTTAATCTTCTCCATCGACAAGGCCCTGCCCGGCGCCTTCAACCTTCCCTTTTACCTGGCCTTTGCCGATCCCATGCATTGTCCCGGACTGATCCTCTCCCCGCGGATGCGGCAGGGATTCCGGCTGGTGATCATGGATGTTCTTTACAAGGAATATGATCGTGAAATCGAGCTGAACGCCCCCGAAGATATCTACAACATGGCGGCCCTGCTGAGAGACCAGAACCGATATGCCATTCGGCGCATCGAATCGAGAAGCACCGGTGAACAGGCGGTTGCATCGAGCACCGCACGCATGTCCAACATTGCCGGCAAAATCATAGGTAAGGACGACCCGGTGGCCATCGTCCGGATCCAGGACGCCTTTCCCTCCGCCGGCGAGGTGGTGGCCCCCTTTCAGATCGGTCCCTATGTGGGCGGATTCATGCGCGGCTGCCACCATGGCCCGCTGATGCCGGTGCCGCTGAACACCAAGGTTTCCTTCTTCGACGGCCCCCCGATCGTCTCCTGCGCCGCCTTCGGATTACGGGAGGGCCGCCTGACTCCGCCGGTGGATGTCTTTGAACATCCCCTGTGGGATCATGTCCGCGCCCGGCTTGCCGAAAAGACTGTTGAAATCAGACGGCAGGGATTCTTCGGCAACGCCATGCAGCCCTTTGAAACCATTCACTACGGGGGCCTCATCAACATTCTGAGGGATCTGGATGAACGCTTCGAAATCAGGCATCCGCCCGACTGATAGCGGATGGATTGAACCCTCCCCGCGGCAAGCCGCGGGGAACCTTCACCGTAAGGATGAAAACCGATTTTCAGTTCGCTCGCTGACCCCGCCGCAAGCGGCGGGGAATGCACTCGCTCTCGCGGTTCATCATTGACTGTTGCCAGGCAAGGTGCAAGCGGGTATGATGGCAACAGACCGGATGAAAAACCGGTTCCTTTAATCCAACGTCCCGAGGACCGGAGTCTGTAGTCATGGCCCAATGGAATATGCCCGTTGAACCCGATGAACTGCTTTATGCCCTTAAAGTGGGCAATGCGGCAGCGCTGAATCAAATGCCGCTGAAGCATACGCCGGGCCAGGGGCTGGAGATCGTGGACGAGGAGACCGGGCAGGTGCAGACCGTCCATTTTGCGGACAATGCGGTGAACCGGTTCGGCGTGGCCATCGCCCGGGAGTTCGACAACATGGGCTCCAAATTTTTTTCGCTGATGACCCGCATCGGCGCACTGATGCGGATTCTCGAGGATGAACGGGCAAAACCCTACGTTGAACTGGAAGGCGAGTTCACCAAAATCCGCAACGCCATGATCGAAACCATGGCGTCGTTTCCCATCTCGCCAGAGGGTTTCTTGGACGTCGACAAGTTTTTCAACCATCTGGAAAACGCCAGGAAAAACAAGCCCCGTCAGACAAACCATTAACGGCCGGTCCGGCTTGTATGTCAGCCCGGCAGCGGCGGTGCACCGATGGCCCCGGTCCACCGGCAGGACGCCATCGGCGCGCCTGCCATCCGGGCAGAATCCCGCGCCATACCCAGTCAGTTAATTTTGCCGGCGCCGTAACAGGTCATCCACCGTGTCCACCAGCATCTGAATATCGAACGGTTTGAAAAGGGTGCGATCCGCCCCCACCCGCCTGGCGATCTCCAGGTAATCCTCCGGATCCATTCTCCCGCCTCCGGACATGGCGATGATTTTTGTCTGCGGACAACTCCGCCTGATCTCGTCGATGGTCTCCAACCCCTCTTTCTCGGGCATGAAAATATCGGTGATCACCAGGTCAGCCGGGTTTATCCGAAACCGGATCATGCCCTCCTCGCCGTTGGCGGCGTCCTCAACATGGTGATCCGCATCCTCAAGGGCCAGTTTCAAGGAGAAGCGGATGGCATCATCATCATCGATCACAAGGATTCTGGCCATGGGGGTTATCCTTTCACGACCGTCCGTTGCACCAGCGCCCCGGTGGGACAGGATTCGAGGCATGCCCGGCACGACATGCAGTCCGCAGCGGCAACCGGGTCGGCATCGAAACAACCGACCACTGTTTCGAAGCCCCGGCGGGCGAAACTCAACAGGGGGCGCTGATGCCGCTGCCGGCATACCCGCACGCAAATACCGCACAACACGCACCGGTTGGGATAATAGTCCAGCACCGGGTGGCGGGAGTCCACGTCCGGTTCCTTGAGTACCCGTTCGAAGGGTTTGCATCCCAGGCCGGTACCCAGAAATTTGGCAATATTCTGCAGCGCGCAGGCTTTGTTGGCCGGGCAGTGTTTGCAGTCCACCCGGTGAACCGACAGCAGGAGTTTAAGGGCCGTCTTCTGAAGCCTGCGGACCGTCTCGGTGCCGGTGTGAACCGTCATGCCGTTTTCCACGGTCACCACGCAGGCGGCCACGGGCTCACGAAATCCCTCTATCTCGACGAGGCATAGACGGCACGCAGCCGGGGCGTCTGCCGGGGCATCCGCTTCCAACCAGCACAGGTGGGGAATGTAGATGCCGGCCGACAGGCAGGCCGACAGTACGCTGCTGCCCTCCCGGGCCTGGATGGTCCGGTTGTCCGCGGTCAGGGTGATCATCGTTGAAGACGCTTCCTGCATTCGAACGCTATCTTTCAGCTTTCAGTTTTCAGTTTTTTTCTCCGCCGGCCGCTCGATGACGGGTGCCAGGGCTGCCGGTGAAATTTTCACCACCGCATCGTAGTCCGGCGGGCAGGCCACCATGCACTCGCCGCATTTGACGCACAGCTGCTGGTCAATGCCTTTCTTGCGGTTGCTGGTGGTGAACACCGCCTCCACCGGGCAGCACCCCACGCAGGCATCGCATCCCCGGGCGCATTTGTCCAGGTCGATGTAAAAGGCGGTCAGCGTCCGGCAGGTACGGCCCGGACAGCGGCCCTCCTTGATGTGCGCTTCGTATTCGTCCCTGAAATAGGCCAGGGAGGTGAGCACCGGGTTCGGGGCGGTCTTGCCCAGCCCGCACAAAGACCCCTGTTTGACGGCCCGGCTCAAGGTCTCCAACTGTTCCAGGTCCCCCTCGCGACCCTCGCCGCGGGTGAGCCGGCGCAGAATGTCCAGCAGGTGGCGGGTGCCGATGCGGCAGAAGGTGCATTTGCCGCAGGACTCCTTCTGGGTGAAATCCAGAAAAAAGCGCGAGACGTCGACCATGCAGCAGTCTTCGTCCATCACCACCATGCCGCCGGAGCCCATCATGGCGCCGACCCGGGTCAGGGCGTCGAAATCCACCGGTGTGTCGAGAAATTCGGCGGACAGGCAGCCCCCCGACGGCCCGCCGATCTGCACCGCCTTGAACTTTTTTTTGTTGGGAATGCCGCCGCAGATGTCAAAAATCAGTTCCCGCAGGGTCACCCCCATGGGAATCTCCACCAGCCCCGGATGGGTCACATTGCCCACAACGGAAAAAACCGCCGTACCCGGACTGTCCGCTGTGCCGATGCCCCGAAACCAGTCGGCCCCCTTGTCAACGATTGGCGGAACCGTGGCCAAGGTCTTGACATTGTTGATCACCGTGGGTCGGCCGTCGAGCCCCCGCTCCACCGGATAGGGCGGACGGTGCCTCGGCATGCCCCGGTAGCCCTCCACCGACCGGATCAGGGCCGTCTCTTCGCCGCAGACGAAAGCACCGGACCCCTGGAACAGGTCGATGTCGAAATCCAGGCCGCTGCCCAGGATATCCGCGCCCAGAAAACCCATTTCCCGGGCCTGCTCGACGGCCGCGGTCAGAATCCGCACTGCCAGGGGATATTCGGCCCGGACATAAAAAAGGCCCCGGGAGGCACCCACGGCCATGGCGGCGATGATCATGCCTTCGATGACCTGGTGGGGATTGCTTTCCAGCAGGGTGCGGTCCATGTAGGCACCGGGATCGCCTTCATCGGCGTTGCAGACGACCCACTTATCGCTGCCTTTCGCCGCCCGCGCCGTCCGCCATTTTCTGGCCGTGGGAAAGCCCGCTCCGCCCCGCCCGCGCAGCCCGGCCGCCTCGATCTCGGCGATCACGGCCTCTGGTGTCCCGCACAGGGCCTTTGCCAGGGCGCCGTAACCGCCGTCGGCGATGTATTCATGAATCTGTTCGGGGTCGATTCGTCCGCAGCGATCCATGACCACCCGCTTCTCCCGGCTGAAGCGGGCGAACTCCATTACCGAGGGGATCATCTCGTTTTCCACGGTGGCCCCCATGATATGTTCAAAGCGGGGGTCTCCCTCTTCCAGGAACAGCTTGACCAGCATTTTGGCCTTGCCCGGGGTCACCTCCGGATAGAGAATGGGCGGAAAACCCGAATCCGGGTAGTCGATGACCACCACCGGCTCGGCGTAGCAATGACCCACGCAGCCCACCGTATGCACATGGGCATCGATACCCCGATCGGCCAGGGCCGTTTCGAAGGCCGCCTTCGTCTCCAGGGCGCCGGAAGCAATGCCGCAGGTGGCCATACCGATATGAATCTTGGGAAGGGAACTTTGGTCGAACTGCTCCCGTCGGGTCCGGGCCTCGTCGGCAAGGATCCGGTAGGCTGCTTGAATTCTCGCCATGGTATCTATTGGCATTATTGAAATACCGTCATGAGTGGGCCGCCTCCCTTTCCGCCTTTTCCTTTTCGAGACGGACCCGGAGGACCAGCCCCTCCACCTTGCTGGGGGCCATGTGCCCGTGAAGGGTCTCGCCCACCAGGGCCACCGGTGCCAGCGCACAGCACCCCACACAGGCCACCCGTTCGATGCTGAATTCGCGGTCCTCGGTGGTTTCTCCTTCCCGGATCTCCAGCTTTCGCTCGAAGTTCTCCAGAATGATCTCACCACCGCGGACATGACATGCCGTTCCCATGCACACCTTCACCGGATTTTTCCCCGGCGGGTTGAACCTGAACTGATTATAGAAGGAAGCCACCCCGTATACTTCGGAGCGGGTGACGGCCAGGTGGTCGGCCACCAGGGAAAGCGCTTCGTCGGGCAGATAGCCCAAGGCCTTCTGAGCCATCTGGAGCAGCGGGATAAGCTGGCCCCTGCCTTTGGGGGAGGCGGCGATCTGTGGTTGAAGGGTTTTCAGGTGTAATCTGTCTTCAGCGGTAAGGGGGAGCGGCATGGTCAGGTTTCGGCAAAGGCGTTGTGGGTTCGATTATATTTTGTCCATGGCACCATAGGCCGCCTGGATGCGCTCGCGCAAGAGGAAGCAGAGGCGTTCGAGCATGAAAAAGCCGAAGGGGGTGTCCTCCTCCATGCATTTTCTCAACTGACGCCCCTTGAGGCGAATCACGGTGGAATCCTTCTGGCAGCTGGCCGAGGACATGAGCACATGGGGCTCGCCCAACAGGGTGGACCAGCACCCCAGGGTCCGGCCCTTTCCCAGGGCATCGATCACCACGGATCCCTTGTGTCTGCCGATATCCATGGCGCGCTCCAGGAAAACGTATCCATCAACGATGATAAACAGGTCTTCCCCGAAGTCACCCTGCCGGAAAACATAAGCTCCGGCTTTGTAGTGATCGATGTCGCAGAAATCCGAGATGGTATCCAGGTGCGCCTTGGAGATGTTCTTCAGGAACCCGCACGATTGTAAGGTGGACCGGATCTCAGGGTTTGCCATGGTTTCCTCCCACGTCGTTGTCAGCCATCTGTTGGTATGCCTGGATCAACCGCCCACCCAGCGCCCGGGACAGATGCTTGAAAAACAGGTAGCCGCTCTCCGTGTCTCCGTCCAGCAGCCTGAGCAGGCGATCCCGGTCCAGTTTCAGCACCACCACCGGTGTCGCACAGATGGCGTCGCCGCCGTAATCGGCACGGTCGATGAGACTGCCCCAGCCGAAGGCTTCTCCCACACGGCTTCCCGTGTAGACCTTCCTTCCCGTGTCATCGATCGTGATCTTCACTTCTCCCTGGGCAAGGATGAACAGGTGCCGGGCCTCATCGCCGCTGTGAAACAGGACATCCCCCGAGGCAAACGCCTCGCGTTCGGCGATGGCCATAACCCGGTTGACCACATTCTGGTTCAGCCCCCAGAACAGATCTGTCTGTCGGATGTACATGGCGACCTCATCTGGATAAACAACACCAGCGGTGATTGAATGAAGCGATGATGACCACCGGAAAAAAATTCAATTGTTTTATAGTATGCGAGAAAACCGGGTGTCAAATCAAACTTCAGCGGCGAATTTCGCGATGGGGGATGGGAAAATGCCGGGAATGGGGGTTCGGCTGGCCCTATCAGATTCAAACAGAAAAGGCGGCTTGCAATCCGGGTCAAGGCCGCAGGATGTTTAACCCGGAGGCGTAACAGCGCAGCCTTGGGCCGCCGGATGCTATTTCCGGTCGGACACAAACCGTTTTGCCGTCCGAGCGCATCGATATGGCACCGTGGGTGCCGGTGCACAGGAGTCGGCAACCCGCTGAGCGGTAACGATCCATCACCTCTGCATGGGGAAATCCGAACCGGTTGCCGGCACCGGCGCTGACCACCACGATTTCCGGCCGCACGGCGGCGATCAGGTCCGGAGAACTGGATGACCGTGAGCCGTGGTGAGGGGCAAACAGAACCGAACTGGCAAGGTCACTTCCCGCCCGCAGCACCAGTTGGCTTTCCGCCCCGGCCTCGATATCTCCGGTCAGCAGAAAGGCGGTCTCTCCAAAGGTCGCCTTGAGGACCAGTGAACCATTGTTGCGGTATTCCTGATCGATGCCCTCCGGCGGGCTGAGAAATCCCGCCGCCGGGTGAAGGACCGCCAGCGTCACCGGCCCGATAACTGTTTTGCCGGTACCGGCATCCACCGTTCGCAGGACAATGGCGTTCTCACGGCATACCGCCATCAGGGTCTCATACCCGTGGGTGGTATTGACATCCCCATTGCTCCACAGTTCCCGGACATTGAAATGCCGGGCGATGTAAATCAAGCCGTTGAGATGATCGGCATTGGGATGGGAAAGGACGAGAATGTCGACGGTGGCGATTTTCTTGCGCCACAGCACCGGCGCCACCACCCGCTGGCCCATGTCGAAAAGATGGTTGTCGGAAAAACCGCCGCCGTCAACCAGGACAACGCCGCCGCCGGGCAGTTCCATGAGGGTGCTGCCCCCCTGCCCCACGTCAATTGCGGTGACCTTGAGATCCCGATGCCAGAAACGCTGATAAGACCAGTAGAGTCCATCACCGGTAGCCAGGCAAAGCGCCGTCGCCAGCACCCACGGGGCAATGGTTGTTTTGCGCAGGTTCAGCAATGCCCAGCCGGTCAGATAATACAGAACGATCTCCACCAGGGATGGGGTCACGGTCCTCACGGCGGCAAAGGATAGTCCCGAAAAGAAATCCACCCCCATCAGCGCCAGGTGGAGGATCTTGATACCCAGCCAGAACCCTAAAACAGCGACGGGTTCGAAAAAGAGGGAAACAAAGGCCGACACCAATCCTACCGGCACGGCTACAAACCCCACCACGGGCACGAGAAACAGGTTGGCCGCGATGCCTACCAGCGAGGTCTGGTTGAAATGGAACATGACCACGGGGGTAGTGCCGGTAATGGCCAGGGCGGAGACCAGAACAAATCCCGTCACACGCCTGCCGGCCCGTTTGACCGGTGAACGATCCGGGTCCCGGGCGTTCCCGATCTTCTCCATACCATACACAATGGCCAGCACGGCGATAAAGGAGAGCTGAAAGGAGATCGAAAACAGGGCCGGCGGGAAAGCAGCCAGAATCACCAGGGCCGCCACGGCAAGAGTGTTCAGGATGTCGTGCGTCCGCCCCAGAATCAGGGCAGCCAGAAAGACCGCCACCATGAACTCGGCCCGCTGGGTGGACGGCGACATGCCGGCCAGCACGCCGTAGGCCAGCACGGGCACCCCTGTGGCCGCGGCCGCCCCAGCCCGGACCCATCCCCGCCAGAGCAGGGGCGGGAAAAAGGAGAGGATCCAGCGAAAAAAACCGAAGGCCAGGGTAGCCACGATGCCCACGTGAAGCCCGGAGATAGCCAGCAGGTGGCCCACGCCGGCCCGGTTGAAACGCTCCCGCAATGCGTCGTCGATGCCCGACCGGTCCCCGAAAACAAGGGCCTTGAGCACGGCCTTTTCATCCGCGGCACCCTGACTGCCGGCGGCATCGATCATTTGGGCCAGCCGATCGCGGGCCGCAGCGATCAGCCGGGTGGCCGGAGACCGGGCGCTGCTTCCGATTCGCCGAAGTTTTTCCGCCCGTACCCACGCGCTGCCGTGAACGCCTTCAAACGCCATGTGCCGGCGATAGTCGAAGCCGCCCGGGTTTTCGAAATTGCGAAACGGCCGGATTCCGGCCGGAAACGTCACCCGGTCGCCCGGATCCAGTTTCACCGCTCCCATGATCGTCAGCCGAATGCGGCCCCGGACCGGCTGCGATCCCTCTTCACGGGAAAGGGCGTTTACGTCCAGGAGAAGACGGGTCCGGCCGTAGTTTACGATGGGTGCATCCGCTACGGTTCCGTCAATTCGCCAATATCCGGTATCCAGATAGTGAGTGACGTGGTTGGGTCCATGGACGGGGGACATCCACGGCACCATGGCCAGGTAGCCGGCGGCCATGCAAGCCAGCAGCGGGGACCATCGCGCCGGCTGGCCCCGGCGCAGACGGATGGCCAGCCGAACGGCTGCCGCAAGCACGATAAAAAGGGCTGGGAAGACGAAACCGGGTAAACCCTGGCCAATAACGATGCCGGCCATCAGCGACAGGGTGACCGGGATGGCCGGGCGGTAATACCATGCCTCGGAAATGTCAGTGATTGGGCTCACTGGCTGGTAATTCCCCGGACAGGGTGGCTTCGACGGCTTGCCGGCCCCGGACAGCCGGTGACGACGTTCAGTTCCCGGCCCTCTCCGAGTTGGTATGTGATGATGAAAACCATTTGGTAGCCATAATTGATATTCGTGCAGGGATCAACGTCAGAGTTTCGGCATTAAAAGCCGCCATCAGACCAGGAAGGTCAAAAATTCTGATCGGCTGTTAGCGGGTAGGCGGCGAGACAGATTGATTGGGAATAGTTCAAACCGAAACAAATGGAATTGGGATCCTGCACGTGGGCTTGCTACATGATTTCGCAACTCTTATGAGGTTGGTAGAATTCCAACTTTGGAGTTACCAACGGTTTAGAAGGGCTTCATTTCATTTGGATTACCTGTACATATCTTTATTCGCGCCCAATTCCCAACGAGATTACATAACCCAGTCAATCACAACAGTTGACAGCTTTGGCCGACGCAAGGTAATCTCAATTAAAACGTAACAAAATGGAAATTGACGCTTAAATGGTTT
>JAHLLR010000092.1 GCA_020444075.1 Deltaproteobacteria bacterium | reverse complement strand
AAATGTGAGCCCAACGCCGATATTGGCCGAAATGGGGCGTTTTTAAATTGGCTCGTATGGCTTGTATTTACCTCACAGCAGCGTGTCGGCATCAACATACTCCATATCAAATGCGTCGGCTACGCCCTTAAAACTCACATGGCCGTCAACAATATTGAGCCCGCATTTGATCTCAACATTGTCTTTGCATGCCTTTTTCCATCCCTTGTTGGCTATCTGCACCGCATAGGGAAGGGTGGCATTGGTCAGGGCCAGCGTCGACGTCTTGGCCACCGCACCGGGCATGTTGGCCACACAGTAAACCACGGTGCCATTCTGGTTGAAAGTCGGCTGGGAGTGGGTGGTCGGCCGGGAGCATTCGAAGCAACCGCCCTGGTCAATGGCAACATCGACCAATACCGCTCCCTTTTTCATTTCAGCGATCATTTCATTGGTCACCAGACGGGGGGCTTTGGCGCCCGCGACCAATACGGCACCCACCACGAGGTCCGCCTGTTTAAGCAGTTCACGAATCGCAGCCGGACTGGACATCATCGGGAAACAGTTGGCGGGCATAATGTCGCTCAGGTATCTCAGCCGGTCCAGATTCATATCCAGCACATAGACCTTGGCGCCTAATCCACAAGCCATCTTGGCTGCATTTGTACCGACCACGCCACCGCCGATGACCACGACGGTTGCGGGGGATACGCCCGGAACACCACCAAGCAGGACGCCCTGCCCTCCCTGCTGCATCTCCAGGTATTTGGCTCCTTCCTGGATCGCCATGCGCCCAGCGACCTCGCTCATGGGGGTCAGCAGGGGCAGCGATCGGTCGGCTTTCTGGATGGTTTCATAAGCAATGCCGATGCAGCCGCTCTTGATCATCGCCCGGGTCAATTCTTCAGCGGCCGCCAAATGGAGATAGGTAAAGACGATCTGTCCCGGACGGATCAGATCGTACTCCGACGCGAGTGGCTCTTTAACATGCATGACCATATCGGAACGATCATAGATTTCCTTGGGTGTTATCACCCGTTCAGCGCCTGCAGAAAGATAGGCTTCATCATCAAAACCACTGGCGACACCGGCCGATTTTTCAACCAGAACCGTATGGCCATTCATCTTCATGACTTCGACACCTGCAGGTGTCATGCAAACGCGATTTTCCTCCGCCTTGATCTCTTTAAGTATGCCGACGATCATGTTTAGTCCTCCTTAAGATGTGGATTGCTTGATCGGAGATTGGCTCCAAATGGTCCATTATAATTGTCAGGCAACGTGGTAATCAGAATTTCTCGATACCCGCCTTCACGGCAGCAACGATACGATCGATATCATTCTTCGTCGCAATCAGGGCCGGTGCAAAATTCATAATGGTGTTGTTTCCTGGTAAACTGCTGGTGGTTTTACCCACGAGAACACCTTCGGCCGCCACATTGGCCATGAGACGGGCCATCTCGCCCTCGCTGATCGCTTGCTTGGTTTTTTTATCCTTGACGAATTCCACACCGCAGAACAAGCCGCACCCTCTCACATCTCCCACCAAAGGCATATCGCTGAGCGATTGGAGCCCGTCAAGAAGGTAGGCGCCCATTGCACGGCTGTTTTCCAGGAGATTTTCATCTTCAATGATCCTGATGGTCTCCAAAGCAGCTGACATGGCACCGGCGCATCCCCCGTAGGTGCTGATGTCGCGGAAATAATTCATCCGTTCCGCATCAACCCCGGGGTCGCAGAGGAATTTGTCATAGATCTCGTTTTTGACAGCCGTGACCGACAGCGGCATGTATGACGCGGCGACACCTTTTGCCATAGTGACCATGTCGGGCTGCACATCATATTGCTGGAACCCCCAAAAGGTGCCGGTGCGACCAAACCCGCAAACCACTTCATCCATAATCAGGTACACATCGTATTTGTTGCATATCTTCTGAAGGATGGGGTAGTATTCCTTCACCGGCGGAATAATCCCTCCTCCTGCCGTAATGGGTTCCACAATGCAGGCGCCCACGGTTTCGGGCCCTTCTTTGAGAATCGTCTCCTCAACGCAGCGCGCACAGTCGATATTGCAGTCCGGATAGGATTTCCCAAAAGCACATCGATAGCAAAGTGCATGGGGAAAACCCATAAAGCCATCCAGAAAAGGGCCGAAATCCTGTCTGCGTTCATGCTGGCCGGTGGCGCTCAATGCACCGAAGGTGGTTCCGTGGTAGTCACGGTCGCGGAACAAAATTTTTCTTTTCCCCTTGCGCGTCGCATCAAATGTCGCCAATTGCCGAACGATCTTGAAGGCTTTTTCATTAGCTTCGGAACCGCTGTTGGAGAAGAAGACTTTTCCTAAACCAGGCAACCGTTCAATTAACTTCTTGGCATATTTGATACTGGGGATATTGCCGACGGTACCCGCAAAATAAGGCATTATTTTCAACTGCTCATACACCGCCCTGGCGATACTTTCCCTGCCGAAACCGACGATGACCCCCCATACACCACCGGACGTGGCGTCAAGGTACTCACGGCCCCGAATGTCCTTTACGGTGAGCCCGTCTCCTTCGACGACAATCATCTGCTCACTTTTCTGGAACAACTTGTGAGGTTTAATATGATGCCAGACGTAATCCCTATCCCCTTGAACCATCTCTTCGACGTTATAGTTGAGCCCACCGGTTTTAACATCCATGTTTTCCCCTCCTCTTTATTTAGGACACGTTTTATCTTTTTTATTAAAGAACAAGTTCGGAAGCCTCCGTGATTTGGTGCCTGAGTTTCAAAAATTCCATATCCGTCGGCTCCCGGGGACGTTCGAAATCGACTTTGTAGACGGGTCCCATCTTCCCCGGCAGCTTGCCGGTCATGGTAGCGATGCGGTCTCCGAGAATAAGCGCCTCGTCGATATTGTTGGTGACAAACACGACGGTGCGTTTTTCAGTCTGCCAGATTCGCTCGGTTTCCTTTTCCATGAACAGGCGTGTTTGTGCATCCAACTGCCCAAAGGGTTCATCCAACAGCATCACCTGCGGTTTGTTGGCATAAGCCCGCGCAATTCCAACCCGCTGCTTCATTCCTCCTGAGAGCTGATGGGGATAGTGTTTTTCAAATCCTTGAAGCCCCACAAGATCAATGTAATGTTTGGCGATTTCCCTGCACTCTTTTTTAGGCAGACCATTGAGTTTGGGGCCCATTTCGACATTTCCCATTACGGTCCGCCAGGCGAAAAGCATGTAACTTTGAAAAACAAGACCCCGATCCGGACCGGGTCCGGTAATCAACTTGCCGTCTAAAAACGCCTGTCCTTCAGTGGGTGTCTCCAGACCGGCAATGATCCGGAGCAAGGTACTTTTTCCACACTGGCCGGGTCCAAGAATTACCAGGAACTCATTATCATGGACCTCAAGAGAGATCTTCTCCAATACATGAACCTGTTGGGTGCCTTTTTGAATGAATGTCTTGCCGATATCTGTACAGACAATCTTGTTGTGAACGTTTTTTTGTTTCTCCATGAACATCTTTCTCTTTCTTGCGGTTGACTTTCTATGTCAACATGGCCGGGTGATGAGCGACGAAATCGAAAACGGGCTTCCGGATTGTTACAACCCTTCGATATGGCGTTTCCAGGGGCACAACACCCGCTCCAGGCCAGACACCAGTAAAGTCGTCAACCAGGCAACCAGCGCGATAATGAGCATTCCGCCAATGACCAGTTCCGGCTTGGTGAGCTTCATTCCTTGAACGATAATCCATCCCAATCCTGATCGCGCACTGACCAGTTCAGCCGCAAGCACACAAGTCCAGGCAATGCTCAATGAAATCTGCAAGCCAGCAAAAATGGCCGGAAAGGCAGCCGGAAAACTAACCTGTAGAATTTCGTGTCGGCGGTTGCCCCCCAAAGATCGGATCACGTCGTAGAGTTCCGGTTCTATCAACCGTATACCATTGTATGAATTCAACAGGCAGGGAACGAAGGTGCCGATGACGATAATAAATACTTTTGATGGCTCTCCAATTCCGAACCAGAGAATCGCAATTGAGATCCAGGCAATCGGAGGCATTGGTTTAAAAAGATCAAACACCGGCTTTACAATGGCATTGACCGTCCTGTTCAGCGCCATGAAAAGGCCCAATGGAATGGCTACTACGGCGGCCAGGGAAAACCCGATCAGGATGCGCTGGGTGCTGGCCCATGCGTGGCCAAACAGGTTTTTGCCAGCCAGCTTGATGGTCATCAGACGGCCGAGTTCTTTGACAACGTCATACGGTGTGGCCAAAGACTTGCCGAGAATTTGCTCTTTGGCCACCCAATGCCAGAGCAATACGAAGGCTGCACTTGACACCAGGTATAGAAAATACTCGTTGCGGATGAGGGCAATGATTGAAAAGGCCTGTTTTTCCCTGGTGCTCTTGATGACTTCATTGGCAACCGATTGCGTGTCCATATGCATCACCTCCTGATCCCGGCCAACAACCGTTTCTCAACGGCATCAATCAAGACCCCAATGACGGCGCCCCCGATACCGACGGTCACCATGCCCAGGACCACCATTTGCGGAAGCGCCAAGCGGCGTCCCATGCTGATCAGAAATCCGAGTCCCTGATCGGCAGCCAACAACTCAGCCCCCACCAGATTCGTCCAGCAGTAGGCAAGGGCGATCTGCAGGGCACCAAACACCATGGGCAGAGCCGACGGAACGCAGATCTTGGTAAAAATCTGCCAGTCGCTTGCACCATAGGTCCGGGCCATCTGAATCAATGTGGGGTTGGTCATGCCGACGCCCACCCAGGCATTTATCACGCAGGGCACGATTCCCGCGATCCAGATAATGAACACCTTGCCCCACAGTCCGATACCAAACCAGAAAATGCAAAGGGGTATCCAGGCGATAGGCGGAATGGGCCTGATCAGCTCAAAAACGGGCCTGAAAAGCCCCCGAACGGTGGTGAACCAACCCATTGTGAGCCCCAGCGGAAGGCCTACCAGTAAAGAGAGGAGATAGCCGATGCCGGCCTCCTTTAGACTGATCCAGGCGTGTTGGCTCAATACGGCACCGTCCGGATTAGGATCGGTCAGCTTCACAATAAAAAGTTTGATCACCTCGGAGGGGGCAGCCAGCATCGTTGAGGGAACAATTCCGGTTTTTACGATGAATTCCCAAGACCCGAAGAAGGCACAAATGCTGAGGACGGGCAGTATTTTCAGGTAAAGTGGAGTCTGGACTTTTACTTCCTCATAAGCCATTGAAAACCTACCTCTTTAGGATGTTTGGTGCATTGGGGCCATCACGGTAAGCAACAGCTGTTGAGCCGTCGCGTTGCCAATCCGGGATCGGGCGTGGCGTCCCGATCCCGGGTTTGGCCGGTATTCAATCTACATCAGATCCTGTATGATGACTTATTTGTATGATGGAATCGGTGTCTTGACCATTTTCAGATATTTATCCGTAATCCAGTCGCCTTTGGAGACCTTCGCCAGCTCTTCATCCGTGATACGGCCATTGGCGTGCAGGAGCAACTCGGCAATCAAACGCTCATTTTTCTGGGCTGTGCTTTCTCCCTTGGATGCATCAAAGAGTTTGAGCTGCTCTTCCAGCTTCCACACCGGATGCATCTCGATATCTTTCTTGGCGTCTGCATAACTGTATTCCATTCCAGCCCATTCCTGGTACATTCGCTGAAAGAGCTTAATGTTTTCATCCGTGGCTCCTTCATCGGCGAGTTTGTTGATGCTTCGGAACATCACCCTGAGGAACTTGGCGACGACCTCTGGGTTTTTCTCGCAAAAGGCTTTGTCACCGACGAAAGTGATCGGAAGGGCGGCACCGGCCTTGTCCACGTTGGAGACTTCTATCCAACCGTTGGCCTCAGCTTTATAGCTGTAGGGCGCCCACAAACAGGCAAAATCACCGATACCGGAGTCAAAGGCAGCCATAATGGACGACTGATCCATCTGTTTGACCACTACGTCGCTATCTTTCAGGCCCATCGATTGAAGATAGGTGCTCATGGCATAGTGCGCCGAGGATGCGGTCGTAACCAAAAACGTCTTTCCCTTGACGTCTGCAGGCGTACCCATCACCTCTGGATGCTTTTTGTTCCATCCTTTGGTTTTCACCACGGCACTGTCGGGGCGCGCAAAGACGGTGTTCAGAAACGACTCGTTATTGCCAAGACCAATCATCTGGGCATTATAGCGCAAGGCACCGAGGATATGGGGAACGCCGCCCGTGGCACCCAGCACCCACTGTTTAGCAGGCAGCGCCTCCAGCTGCGACATCCCACTTTCGAAATAGAGCAATTCTAGTTCCAGCCCTTCTTCCTTATCCCAGCCCTTCTCCTTGGCATACCATGCGAAGAAAAGTTCATGCTCCGGCATCCAGCAGGTTGGCAGTTTAATCAGGTCTTTTGCCATTGCAGGACCGGTGATCGCGACCGTAAAAGCCAGCACCAAGACCATCCCAATCAATAGTATGTTTCGTTTCATATCCATTCTCCTTCACATATTTTGGGTGAAAAAAGCCGCTCCGTATTCTTCTAACGCATGAGATATCTGGTTCCCGTTACCCTCCTTCCTTATTGATTGATATAATTTCCGCCCGACCGTTCGACAGGTCGAAGCGGGCTACCACCACCGAATGAGTTCAGTAACCTGTTTTCGAATAGTAACGAATTCGGGGTCTATCATGCTGCGAGGATGGGGCAGATCAACTTGGACCTCGGCTTTTATCCCTGTCGGCTTATTGCTGAGCACCAAAATTCGTTCGGCCACATATACGGCCTCTTCAATGTTGTGGGTTACAAAAATGACCGTGCTCTTCAAGGTCTTCCAAAGTTTAATCAACTCGTCTTCGAGGTAAAATCGCAGCTTGACGTCCAATTGGCCGTATGGCTCGTCCATCAGCAAAAGATCAGGATTTACCGCAAACGCACGGGCCACGGCAATCCGCTGCATCATGCTGGCAGACACCTGGTTCGGATAGAGGTCTGCGGTGTCCGTAAGGCCCACAAGCTTAAGGATGCTTTCGAGTTTCTGGTTGAGTTTTTCCCTGGGGAATTTTTTTACTTCCATCCCGTAGGCCACATTTTGTCTGACCGTGCGCCAGGGCATACAGGTGGGTTCCTGGAAGACAAAGGAAATGTTGTGCTTCCTGGGATTAGCGACATCACCGTCGATAAAGATGTCCCCCCCACTGGTTGGAATCAGTTTAGACAGACAGTTTAGAAAAGTCGTCTTGCCGCATCCTGTCGGTCCCACAATAGCTAAAAATTCACCTTCGGCAACGTGGAAATTGATCTTATCCAGAACCACGAGGTTGCCAAATCGTTTGGTCAGGTCTTTGACCTCAATTTTTGTTGTTCTACCAGAATCAACAACCACAGCATCCCCCTTGTCATTTTGGTAAAGACGAAGACGCAACAGCTCGATATGTGGCGTCACCCGTGGATCAATAAAACCGAACACGGCGCGTGGTGCACCACGTAGCTGGTTACACTGCCCAACAAACGATCTGCCACGGGGCCTCTTCGGGTCAATCCGATAACGATCAGGTCTGCTTTCCAGTTTTGGGCAAGCTCAGTAATCCGTTGACCCGGGTTGCCGACATCCACGGTGGTGCGCACAGAAACATCATTCTGTTCCGCCTGTTTGGCAAGCCCGCCAAGCCAGGCACGGCAGCGTGAACGCTCCGTCTCCGCTTGATGCTTAAGCGAACCCATTCGGGAAGACGAATCCAATTCGGCAACGGTTCCTATCCGGTCTTCGATTTCAGCTTGCGTTCGCGGATCCATGCACCCCAAAAGCATTAACCGTGCATGATGGGTTTGGACCAGTTTCAGAGCATGTTCAAATACCGGAGGGGTACCTTCTCCATCAGGATCAAGGGCTGCCAGAATTTTTTTATAAACCATTTTTCCTGCTCCCGGATCGACAGTATCTTCGGATCCGTTTCACTCAGAGCTATGAAGCGACACAGCTTCTGACGGATGAACGACCTTTTTTCGTCTGAGCGGCATCGGCACCATTGGCTGAGGGGGGGGCGAAACGGATGGTGGCGATCTTGTTCTGGGTGAAAAAATCGATGCCGTCCTTACCCTGAACCTTGTCAGTACCCAGGTGCGAATCCTTGATACCGCCGAAAGGCAAGTAAGGGTGGGGTGCGGGTATACCGACATTGACTCCGATCATACCCACGTCTGCTTCAGAAATGAATTTTTCGGCATAGTATAGGTTCTGCGTAAAAATGCAGGCGCCGTTACCGAACGCCTGGTTGCGGATCAACTGCAGGACATCATCTAACCCGTCGACCTTCATGACAGAAACGACTGGTCCGAAGATCTCCTCCTGGGCGATGGTCCGGCAGGGGGTGACATCGGCAAAGATGGTGGGGCCAACGTAGTAGCCGTTTTTGCATTCTTCGGAGACCTTCGGGTGTCGACCGTCAAGGACCAGTCTGGAACCTCCCTGAATGCCTATGTCGATGTAGTTTTCAATCTTTTTCTTTGCAGCCAGGCTGACAACCGGACCCATGTATACGTCCGGGTCCATCGCGCTGCCGACTCTGACGGTTTTCGAAACCGACACCAGCCTTTCTACCAGTTCATCATAGATTTCGGGAACAGCCGCAACGATGGACCCTGCCAGGCAGCGCTGCCCTGCAGACCCGTAACAGGAGTTAATGAAGTTCTCTATAAAAACGTCCCATTGCAGATCTTCCATGGCCACCAGAAAATTCTTCGCACCACCCAGCAGCATCGACCGTTTTCCGCCGCGGCCACATCCCTCGGCCATCTTTTTTGCGGTTGGGGTGGAACCCACCAGACAGACACCACTGACTCGCTTATCTTCATACCAAGGTTGGACCACGTTGCGATTGCCGTGAATGATATTGATTACGCCTTTGGGTAATCCCACCTCATTGAAAATATCCCCCATTTTTTGCATGAAGTATGGCGATTGGGTGGATGGTTTAAATAAGAAAGTATTCCCGACGCCTATGGCAAAAGGGATGAACCAGCCGAAAACCAATGCCGGAAAGTTGAACGGGGCCACCCCACAGAATACGCCCAACGGAGATTTGACGACCCGTCCGTTGATATTTTCGGCAATACGGTCCAGGGTTTCACCCTGGATCAGCGTGGGAATGCTGCAGGCCGTTTCCAGAATCTGAACCACGCGTTGAACTTCTCCGCGTGCCTCACTGATGTGTTTGCCCTGGTCAATGGCGATGGAATAGGCCAGGTCCTCTTCTTTTTCGATCATGGCGTGACGAATATCGAAAAGGTATCCCATCCGTTTACTGACGGAGAGATTCTTCCATGCACCATAAGCCCTGTAGCAGGACTCAACCGCCATTGTGGATGTCTCCGGCCTGGACAGCGGCACTTCACCGATTCGCTCTCCTGTGGATGGATTGAAAAGAGGAACGTAATCAACTCCCGAGGCTTCTATCCACTCACCATCGATATAATTTTTCACCCTCATCAATTCACTCATTTTATTCCCTTTCATAAATCTCAATCAGGATAGTCAGCGGGGCCGGTAAAACCCGGTCTCGTCATCGAGTTTCTGATTAGCCTTCAGATGTTCGTATCCGGGAAAATGACACCCCGGCATCTTGAAATGGTGTCATCTTTGGGTTGCTCATTTTTTCGAATGCTCCAGGTCGTTGAAGCAGGGATATGAAGGTTGCCGGGGGAAGGGAATGGTAATCCAATATGTAGCCGATGAGCCGATCATTTTGATAACCCCCAGCGACTGATGTTTGATATCTGATATATCTATTGGGCGTAATAATTGTCAAGCTTAAAATTGATGGAATCGTAAAAAGTATCACAATGTGTTATCTCCGCCTGGGCGGAAATCTATAAATATCTGATAACACAGGATCCCCGCGGGGATGGCAATAAAGAGGATATTCCGACTATTTACGATTTCCTCAAAATTTATGTGCCATGTAAATCAACGGACAGGCAATTGCGCGAACTTTCAAAATGTGTTTGGCCGACCGATGCGGCGCTGGCAGGGTCAGAGGCTGCAGGACCATGCGGAAGACCTTCTCAATCCAGTCGAGGCACGCTGAAATGAATTTCCGCAAACGGCTGATGGTGCGCAGCTACGATCTTGCTCTTTTTTCCAAAGAGATGGAATGATGCAATCTGTTCGAAGGAAGGCTTAAGGCTGAAAGGAAAACCAATCAAGGTACGTTGGAACCCGTTTCCTTTTCTGAAAGATCGGCACTGCGTCGGTAAAACTCGCGGATATAGGATTCCTGGGTGCTGAAAGACCAATGAATGTCCCGCATGCAATGAACGGCGCCTGCGCAATTCCCTTCCTTGATCATGTCGATGAACGAGTCATGCTCAACACAGTTGCGAAGCTCCCATTCCTTGACGTAGGGACGTTGCTGAAAGTCGTACAATCGCTGCTTCATGGGCATGATAAATTCGTGCAGGTGCTTATTGGTCGACAAATTCAGAAAGGTATTGTGAAAGGAAAGATTCAGCTTGTAATAGGTATCAAATTCATCCAACCGAAGTGAATCCCGCATTTCGGAGTTCAGTTGGCGCAGAGCAGAAATTTGCATGACTCCGAGGCGGGGGAACACTTCTTTGACGACCTCCCCTTCAATCGCGCCGATGATCTGATAAAAGTCTCTGACGTCCTCAAGCGTCAACGGGTTGACCACGACCCCCCGCCGGGGCATGATGGTAACAAAACCTTCGGCCTCAAGTTTAATGAGCGCATCTCTGAGTGGCGTCTTGCTGACACCCAATCGCTGAATGATCTCGTTAAGGTTCAGGATGGTATCGGGCAGGATGTGTCCCTTGTGCATCTCTTCCCGAAGGTATTCGTAGACTTGCTCGCGGAGTGATTGTAAATTCATCATGGGGTCGTTTTCTTTTCCAGACCCATCGGCCTTGGCATCAGTGCTTTTTCCTTTACCAGCAAAAAAATGTGTTCTTGTCAGCTAATTGCCTCAGCACGTGATGGTCTGTTAAAAACAACAAATTTTCTGGGCCTTTTTTAAGGAAAAGCAAGTACAATACTTGTAATCGATGTGTCAACATTAACAATTTTGGATAGTTGATCAAAAAATCATTTCCAGACCAAACTCCGTTTAAGTTTTTTCCCGCACCAATGGGAAAAAAACAAACTTGCTCCTTCCGGGGGTTGACTGGATCAGGGATGATTCACCCTGGAACCTTGGTGTGACCGGAGATAACTGAGGCTTGCAGCAATGGGAGCAACGGCTGCGAGCATCCGTCCACGCTCCGCGGCAATGATTTTTGCAAAACGATTGCCGCGGATAATCAGCGTGGTAGAGATAAAATCTCAAGGCGACCCTCATGGCGTTTAAATGTGCTTATTAATCCTATTGCCTTGCCGGTGTAGCAACGCAATTCTTCCAAAAGGACCCGTGTATAAGCACTGCCTCACACCATTGTCCGATCGCTTCAATTACCGGGGTTTTAACCTTACTCTCCTTTTTGAGGACGCATGTCGGCGGGGTCGATGCCCGCTACGGCAACCGGCTTCTTCATAGCATCGCGACGGAACGGTTCGCCCAGTTCCTTATTGTTCAACACCTCGATGAAGGTGGTCTTGCCTTCCGCCATCTGGGCCTTGACCGCCTTGCTTAACTTTTCGGTCAGATCCTCTGGTGTGGTGGCCGAAACGCCTTCCATTCCGCACGCTCTGGCGATACCGGCGTAGGAGACATCTGAATCCAGCTCGGTTCCTACGAAGTTGTCATCATACCATAAGGTGGTGTTTCGCTTCTCCGCCCCCCACTGGTAATTACGGAAGATGATCATGGTGATGGCGGGCCATTCTTCACGCCCGCAGGCGGTCATCTCGTTCATGGAGATCCCGAAGGCACCGTCACCGGCAAAGCCGACCACCGGAACATCGGGCCTGGCGATTTTTGCTCCCAGGATTGCCGGAAAACCGTAGCCGCAGGGCCCGAACATGCCCGGAGCCAGGTATTTGCGACCCGCTTCAAAGGTTGGATAGGCATTGCCGATGGCGCAGTTGTTGCCGATGTCGGAGGAGATGATGGCATCTTTGGGCAGGGCTTTGATGATTGCCCGCCATGCCATGCGAACCGTCATCTTTTCCGGCTCTTTATTGTGGGCGCGCTGGTTCCAGGTGGTGCCGGGATCATCTTCTTCATGATCCATGGTAGCCAGTTCCTGGGCCCAGTCTGCCTTTGTTTTGGCAATGGTCGCTTTCCGCGCCTCGCGGCCCTCATCGCCGGCGGTCGCGGAAAGCTGGGCCAGAATAGCGTTGGCCACTTTCTTGGCGTCTCCGGCGATGCCTACGGTGACGGGTTTGGTCAGCCCGATGCGGTTGGGATTGATATCGACCTGGATGATGGCGGCGTTGACGGGCCAGTAGTCGATTCCATAACCCGGCAAGGTGGAGAAGGGGTTCAACCGGGTCCCGAGGGCCAGCACCACGTCTGCCTTGGCAATCAGTTTCATCCCGGCTTTGGAGCCGTTGTAGCCCAATGGGCCGGCGAACAGCGGGTGGCTGCCCGGAAAAGCGTCATTGTGCTGGTAGCCACAACAGACCGGTGCGTCCAGACGCTCGGCCAGGGCCATGGAGTCCTTGATGGCGCCGCCGATGACCACGCCGCCACCGTTCAGGATCACCGGAAATTTGGCATTGGACAGAAGCTCCGCGGCCCGGGCAATGGCTTTTGCACCGCCGGCCGGACGCTCGAATTCGACAATCGCCGGCAGTTCGATCTCGATCACCTGGGTCCAGAAATCGCGGGGCACATTGATCTGGGCCGGGGCCGAGGCCCGTTTGGCCTGAAGGATCACCCGGTTGAGCACCTCGGCCATGCGGGAGGGATGCCGCACCTCTTCCTGGTAGGCCACCATCTCTTCAAACACGGCCATCTGGGGAACCTCCTGGAAGCCGCCCTGGCCCATGGTCATGTTGGCCGCCTGAGCGGTGACCAGCAGCAGGGGCGTGTGATTCCAGTAGGCGGTTTTCACGGGTGTGACAAAGTTGGTGATACCGGGTCCATTCTGGGCAATCATCATGGACATCTTGCCGGAGGCACGGGTAAACCCGTCCGCCATCATTCCGGCGTTGCCTTCATGCCCGACATCCCAGAACGTGATCCCCGCTTTGGGAAACAGGTCGGATATGGGCATGAACGCCGAGCCAATAATGCCGAATGCGTGTTCGATGCCGTGCATCTGGAGTACTTTCACAAAAGCCTCTTCGGTAGTCATTTTCACTTTAGCCATTGGTTAGACCCTCCTATTGATAGATGTTTTTCGGGTAGGCCGCTCCCACAGGTATCTGATACATCTCATATCAGATGTTCGTCAAGAAAATTTTTATTGGCCGCTTATCCGGATCATCTTTTGACACATCGATGCCATGGCCTACCCCTTGGTTTGGAGTTGAACAAACTCAAAAAAGTATTCTAACAGATCAGAAAATTGGCAATAGGGATGTGCGCGACGGGAAACAGGTAAAGATGGTCCTGACAGCAGGCTGCTGCCAAAAAGTGGCTTCGTGCACCTCGAGCAAATCTGCACTCAGCTTAGCGTACAGGTTTACTGCGATGCACCGTGGGGTTTGAATTTCAGAATCGATCTCATTTATGGTTTTTGAAGAAACCGGACGCTACTGTGCATCTGATGCTCATTCCCTGCCCCTGATAAAATCGGTAAAGCTCTCTCTCCCGGGTGTTTCGAAATGAACATCGTCTATATTTTCAGGGATAGGCAGTCGTCCGTATGCGTGACATGCCGCCACTGCAGCATGGACATGCTCCGGCGGGGTTTCAGCGGCAATCTGGTTCAGATGGATCATGCAGCGGCCAGTTCGCGCCATTTTGTCGATATAGAGCTTGATCCGTTTTACAATCGCCTCAACCGGTCCATCCTTGAGGAGTGTTGCATCAACCCCGGCGGCCACCGAGACATGGTGTTGCCGGGCATACGCATTCACCCGCTCAGGCCCCACTTCATAAAGATCCGGGTCCAATACGCTCAAAGAACCGGGACTGCACAGGCATTTCTGTGAAAAAAACCGCTCCGGATCACGGCTTTTCGCATCCCCCCAGTTTCCTCTGGTTATCAGATTGCCACCGGCATGGTTTCTCAGCCTTTCCGTATAAGCGACAACATACTCATCCATCATATCCAGGCTGATCATCGGAGGAGAGGCCCATGCATCCCGGCCGTCCATGAGCAGGTCCGGGATATCGACTTCTTTCCGCATGGTTTCAATGTATGGACCGAGGACATCATCACATAGGAAGTGAAAAAGCCGGTGGGCAAATTGGGGCCTCTCGAACATATCGGCCACGAGATTCTCATATCCCCGGATGTTGACGGCCAGGCTGAACGGGGCGGTGAAATAGGCCCGTTCCAGCTTGCCGGCCATTTCCAGATATTTTTTGTTGATCTGCAGGATCCAGGGCATTCGACCGGAAGTGTATGGATCGGGAGGCGAGAGGCGATCCAGATCCGAGGGCGTCCCAATCAGCGGTCGGGTGCGATCCGCATCGGGTATCCCGCCGGGATGATACACAACCCGTTGTCCCAAGGCTTCCGCCTCTATGTTATAAACATCCCAGAAATTACTGGGGGAATCGAATCCATAGTATTCGGTGACCAGGAGTTGAACCCGGACGAACGTGTCGGCATCCGTGAAAAAACGCTCTGTCGGAACACCGGCAAGATGTGCGGAATGGTCGTTGCTCTGGGCACCGACGGCCACATGCTGAGCCGCTTCCGTGCTGTTCGGTTTTGTTTTCGAGCCTGTTGCCATGCTGGCCTCATTTACTCTGTTTGGTGATCGCTGGATGAGATGACGAGCTTTTTTATCGCCTTTAAATGATCAGCCATCAATTCCTTCGCGGTTGTAGGATCTCCCTTTTTGACGGCCTTGATAATTTCTTGATGCCCTTGTATGGAAAGCCGATTTCGATGGGGACTTTGCGAATACGCATGTCGGCTTTTCAGGAAAATGTGATCCAGCAGCTCAATAACCTGGAGCAGGACGGAATTGCCGGTAGCCTTGGCCAGCGCACGATGGAAATCATGATCAAGATCTTTTGATAACGTGCTGTCATCAAGCTCATTTTGTTGCTGTTCAAGGATGTCCTGCAAAATGGAAAGGTCTGCTTCGGTCGCATTTTGTGCGGCAAGCCCGGCGATCTGAGGTTCGAGCAGTTCCCGGAACTGGAAAATTTCACCGAGCGTGTGCTTTTCCCTGTCGATCGCCCTGGCCAGAAATTCAACGACAGATGGTTCGTCTTCCAGAATAATATAGGTTCCACTCCCCGGTCTGCTTTTCAACACTTTTTTCTGTTCCATGATCCGAATGGCTTCCCTTACCGAGTGGCGGGAAACCTTAAAGATCGTTGCGAGTTCTCTTTCAGGGGGAAGCTGATCGCCATGTTTCAGGCGCCCCTTATCAATCAGTGACTGTATCTGGAAGACAATCTGCTCATGGAGTCTGGTTTTGGTAACCGCCTTCAGGTTATTTGTCAGGCTTCGATCTGGTTTCTCTGTCATGGCACCCCCGTGAAAATTGCATGAAATGAGCGGTCAGCCGTTTTTCATGACAAACAGCATGGTGACGATAAGAATGGCCATTAATAGTTTTACCTGAAGGATCGAACCATGCAATGCAGCCGCATAAAGCAGGAAGGGAATCACCAGCATCAAGATCAACGCCGTGGATTTCAGTTTGGTACTGTGTCTTTTCAGAAAACTATCCATTAATGTCATTTCCGTTCAGCGGATAAAGGAAAACAGCATGGTGAGAATACCAACGATACCGGTTATAATAAGCCCATATTGGAGGGTTGCCTTGAGAACCGGGCCCTCTTTCCCCGACAGGCCGACGGTAGAACACCCCACAAGGATTTTTGCCGGAGCGATCATGCTTCCAAGTGCGCCGCCGGTTGTCTGGGCTGCCAGTATCAGGCCGGCACCGAGCCCGGCCAGTTGCGCCGTCTCCTGCTGAAGAACGCCGAAGACCACATTGGAGTTCGTGTTGCTGCCGGTCATAAAGGCGCCAAGCAGGCCGATCCATGGAGAAACCAGGGGATAAAAGGAACCGAACACCCGGCTTACCCCTTCAGCTAAAATGACTATCATCCCGCAATGATCCATGATCATGGCAAAACAGACCATGCTGACGATACCCAGACTGGTCGGCACACCGCTCTTAATCGTTTTTAAGAGGATGGTTTTCAAGGCATGTGAATGATAAAAGCCCTTTGAACGATAAACGAAGTAACCGATAAGGGTGGCATATAAGAGCAGGGCACCGCCATGGCCGAAGATATTGATGGCTTTTCCTTTTCCGGCCTGAGTGATCCACCCGTTAAGGGTTATTATTTCCGGAAAGGCCAGCGTCAGCCGGGCCTGCCCGAGAAAGGCCTTGACAGGGGGAATCATGACGCCGGAAGAGACAACCACGATGAGAATAAAATAGGCTGACAACGCCCACCCCAGTCCCATCTCCGATTTTGTTTGTGAAGGCGGCACCTGATTGTAGATTTTCAGTTTTGCAACCGCCAGGCCGCTGCACAGTCCGACAAGGCTTGCCCCGAAACCGCCAAGTGTCCACATCCCGGAAACCGCAAGGATGTATTGCGTGCCGGCCATTGCAGTTCCAATGACAAGAATCGCAATAAGACTGTGCCGGGTCATTTTCCAGCCGCCATATACATGCACGGCACATATTCCGCATAGAAAAGTAGTTATGCCAAGGAGCGTGGCCGACCACGGTGCAAGATAGGCCGCATCAAGACCGGATACGGCCATGAGCGCCTGGAAGGAAGCGCCCATGGAACCAAAGGTGACCGACCATGAATGCCCGATCGCCGGGACGGCAACGGCAACGACCGGTGAGAAACCAAGACCCACCAGAAGCGGTGCCACGACCGCAATCGGAACGCCGTAGCCTGCAACGCCCTGAAGGAATGAGGAAAAAATCCATCCGAAGATGAGAATCTGTATGGATTTGTCACCGCTGAATCGTTGAATGCCGATGCCGATGGCCTGGATGGCCCCGGTTTCATTGACCACATTATATAAAAGAAGCGCCGCCCAGATAATATAGAGGACATTCAGGGACAGCAGGGCGCCTTTCGCCTGGGAGTAGGCGATCAGTACAGGGTGAGCCCCAAAAACAAACGTTGCCGCAATCAGGGAGACAAACCAGCCGGCAGCTCCGGCACGCGAGCCGCTCCAGTTTTTAAAAATCATCAAAACGAGAACGGTCAGAATCGGGGAAAAAGCGAAGATCCATTTAACGACAAACAAATCGAGCATATCGTCAACCAAATCAAAATATCGGTTACCTGAACAGACCAATAATAATTGGTTGAACCAATTTCATCCAAACGATTCATTTTGTCAAATGGTTTATGCCGAATGAAGCCGTCAATAATACCCTTTTCCGGGCCCTTTATAATCCTGAATCGTGTTGCCGCCGTCGATGACGATCATCTGGCCGGTGATGTAGGTGGCCTCGTCAGATGCGAGAAAAGCGATCAGGTCGGCGACCTCCCGGGGTGTTCCGGACCGTCCCATGGGAGTGTGCGTCCCCGCCGTTTTCTCTTCCTCGGTGGAAGACCCCGTCTCGATCCACCCCGGGGCCACATTGTTGACCGTGATGCCATCACGGGCCACTTCCATGGCCAGACTTCGGCTCATGCCGACCATGGCGGCCTTGGCCGCACTGTAGGCGGCCTCTCCCGGGTTGCTCACCAGGGGGCCGGTGACCGAGGAGACGTTGACGATGCGGCCGTATCTGTTTGTCAGCATGTGGGGCAACACCGCATGGGTGACGTTGAAACAGGTGGTGAGGTTGCGGTCGATGGATTTGTGCCATTCCCGGGGCGATAATTGCGCCAGGTGAATCATGGCTTCCGGATCGCCCACCTGGGTCATGCCGGCGTTGTTGACCAGGATATCGAGGCGTCCCCACTCGCCGACCACCCGGGCCACCAGGGCACGGGTCTGATCCATGCGGATCAGGTCGGCCGTCAGGGCCATAACCCTGCCCCCCGGTTTGTCCAGGGCGGCCTGCCGGTTGAAGATACGGTCGGTAGTTGAGGTAATGGCGACGCGTGCGCCGCTTTGGAGAAGCAGTTTTGCGGTGGCGAATCCGATGCCGTGTTCGCTGCCGCACCCCGTCACCAGGGCCACCCGGTTATCAAATCGTCTTTGGTTGATGGACAAGGGCTTTTCCAATCCGTTGGCGGGGAAGACGATATCGCCCATGATCGAAGGTTACCCCAGGATCAGGCGTTGGGGATCGCACTTGTCTCTTAAAATAGACAATTCTTCCGCCGATGGTGGTTGAATAGGGGTGGCCTGCGATGTGTCCACGGCAAAACCCATGTTCCCTAAAACGTCTTCTTTTCTCACCCCCGGAAAACAGCCTTTCAGGATCATCTGTTTGGTGTCCGGATCGAATCCCATCATGGCCATGTTGGTGATCACACAGGAAGGCCCCCCTTCCGGCAGGCCGGCCTTTTTGCGGCCGTCAGGCCCGTCGAGCCACCCCGGACTGGTCAGGTAATCCAGTTTGGGAACGAATTTCCGCTTGGCGTGCTGCATGAAGATGATCGTCCGGCTGACGAAGGAGGCCACGTCACAGGCGCCGCCGCTGCCGGAAAACCGCACCGAGGGATGGAGGTAGTCACCGATGACGGTGGAGTTCAGGTTGCCGTAGATGTCGATCTGGGCGGCGCCCATGATACCCACCACCTGCCGGCCGGTAAAGCGGTTCTGCATGGTGGCGAAGGCATCCGCCAGGCTGCCGTTGACGGAGGTGGCGAACATCACTCGGGAATCGCCCACGGCCAGGGGCACTTCTTCCAGCTGGGAATCGATGGCGCCGGTTTCAAAAAAGATCACGCTGTTGGGGGCGCTGATATGCTTGGCCGCCATGGCGGCCAGCATGGAGATGCCCGTGCCGCAGAACACGATATCGCCGTCTCGGATCTCCCTGGCGGCGGCGACGGCCATCATCTCCCGGCTGGTATAGTTGGTTTCAGTAGGCATGGTACTCTTTCTCTACAACGGTTGTCGATCTTGGGATGGTATTAAGATTAA
>JAHLLR010000091.1 GCA_020444075.1 Deltaproteobacteria bacterium | reverse complement strand
CTTAAACCATTTAAGCGTCAATTTCCATTTTGTTACGTTTTAATTGAGAGTATCCAAGAAAAATGGAAGTGTCAAATACCGTTCAGGCGGGCATGTAGCTACAATGCCTACCGACCATGGGAGATGATCCATGCAACGCGACCCGGTCATCTAACGCAAACACATCGCCGCCATGCAGTCGGCTGAAGGGTTACAACCCCATCAGCCCTATGATCCATTCGGCACCCAGTTCAAACTGATGTGTTTTTCAATGCAATCGACATTCGTCAGGGATCTGGAACAGTATCGAAGGTGGCAAAAGCGGCAGGGAAAAAAGGTCAACGCCTGCATCAAACACCAGAATGAAAATATCCAGACGGATTTTGAAAGTGCGTTGAATTGGGTGGCAGACCGGTCGGATTATTTTCTATCTTTGGACTCATGCCTCGAGGAACTGGGTCTTGACCCGGATCAGTTTATGGGAAGGTTTGGTTTGGATTGAACCGATGATCGATCTGAAGAGAGAAAGTGTTAATATTTGGCACCTTTTTTTGTTGCAGAGATGTCCGCAACCCCCTATTATCCAAGACGTAGTTCGCGGTGAGTGCACCCCAAGGCAAAAACCAAGAAAAAAGGGGTTGCAGTCGTTCTGCAACCCCTTTATTTCTTTTTTAAAATCTGGTCGGGGCGAGAGGATTTGAACCTCCGACCCCTTGAACCCCATTCAAGTGCGCTACCAGTCTGCGCTACGCCCCGACAAGAAGGCAGACCTTTAGCATCATCATTAACCGGTGTCAAGGAGGCAAAGGCAAAAAAATGAACCCCCGGAACCCATCCGAGCCGGTGCTGCCGCGGGCGCTCAAACCCGGCGACACCCTTGGCATTGCCGCACCGGCCAGCCCCTTTGACCGGCAGTCGTTTGATGCCGGCATCCAGGTCCTGGAATCCATGAATTTCAACATCGCCATTCCGGAGGGTTTTTTCGATCAAAACGGCTACCTGGCCGGCGCCGACCAACACCGGGCGGACCTGCTGAACGGCCTGTTTGCCGACCCTCACATTGACGGCATCATCTGTGCCCGCGGGGGATACGGGGCCATGCGAATCCTGCCGCTGCTGGACGTGGATGCCATCTTCCGCCATCCCAAGGTGTTTGTCGGATTCAGCGACATCACGGCACTGTTGGGTTTTCTGGTGGAGCGCTGCGGCATGGTGGCCTTTCACGGTCCCACGGTCACCACCCTGGGCAGTGCGGATTCGTCAACCCGGGATCGTCTTCAATTGGCGTTGTCAAAGCCTGCGCCCCTGTCACTTTCTACCCCGTCGAACCACGTGATTCGATCCGGCAGCGCAACAGGACGGTTTTTCTGTGGCAACCTGACGCTGCTCTGCCACCTGACGGGCACCCCGTTCCAGCCGGATTTCAGCGGCGGCATTTTGCTGATCGAAGATCGTGGGGAAGAGCCTTACCGTATCGACCGCATGCTGACCCAGATGCTGCTGGCCGGCTGCTTCAACGGTCTTGCCGGGTTGGCGCTGGGGGCGTTTACCGACTGCGGTTCGGCCGAAGCCGTCCACCGCATCGTTGCCGACCGGTTGGGCGGTCTGAATATTCCCATTCTGGCCGGATTTGACGTGGGGCACGAAACGGTCAACATGACGCTACCGGTGGGCTTGCCCGTAAGGCTGGACACCCGCTCCGGATCATTGATTTTTGCAGGACCCGCGGTCCGGTGAGGGTGGCCAGCGATGAAGAGCGATCCCATTCACGATCTGATGCAACAGGGCCTCCGGGAAAATGTCTTTCCGGGAGCGGTGCTCCTGGTGGGAAAAGGAGATGCCCGACTTTTTTTCGAGGCTTACGGTAAGGCCAACCTGTTCTCGAACCAGCCCATGACCCGGGAAACCGTGTTTGATCTCGCCTCTCTGACCAAGCCCCTGGCCACCACTCTGGCGGTGGCCAGGCTGGCAGACCGGAGTCGGATCCGCCTGGACCAGCCGGTGGGAAAATGGCTGCCCGCACTGGCCGGCAGCGACAAGGCGGCCATTACGATCCGGCAACTGCTTTGCCATCAGGGCGGTTTTCCCGCCCATCGCCTTTTCTACATGACGCTTAAATCCCTTTTGCCGTGGGAGCGCAAGGCGGCGGTTCTCGATCTTCTGAAGCACACGCCGCTGGAATACCCGCCCGGAGAAAGGACCCTGTACAGCGATCTGGGTTTCATGCTGCTGTGCCGGCTGGTGGAAGCGGTGGCTGGTTGTCCCATGAGCCGTTTTTTAAAAGAAGGCGTCTACGAACCGATGGGATTGGAAGACCTGTTTTTCGTTGACCTCACCGGCAGCCGACGTCCCCGCCGACCGTATGCTGCCACGGAACTCTGCCCGGTGCGAAACCGACTGCTGGTCGGCGAAGTGCATGACGATAATGCCTGGTTTGCCGGGGGCATTGATGGGCACGCCGGCCTGTTCGGCACGGCCGAGGCCGTCTTTCACCTTCTTCGCCTTCTGGTTGCGGATTGGCGGGGTCGTTCGTCGGCACCCATTTTCTCGGAGCCAATCCTTTCCGACATCTTCCATGGGGTAGAGAAAAATCCGTTGCCGCTGGGCTTTGACCGTCCATCAGTGAAAAACTCCAGCGCGGGCCGTCATTTTTCAGCCAATACCATAGGGCACCTGGGCTTTACCGGGGTTTCCTTCTGGATGGATCTGGATAAAGAAATTTGCATTGTTTTGTTAACCAACCGCGTGCATCCCTTTCGTTGGAATACCCGGCTGGGTCAATTTCGTCCCCATATTCACGACCGGATCATGGAACATTTTGAAATTTATTTGGATTAAAGCTGATTTCAAGAAATCAAGTCTTGAAATCACCGACCATTTCTGGTACCGGTTCGGTGAACTCGTCCACTGTGCAGAAGGGCCGGCCCGGTTGCCGTTGCTCCCTGTGCATTACATGTCTGGCGGCGTTTTGATTTAAACCGAAAAAGAGGCGGCATGAACTTCATCGATTCCATTTTGGGTGTCTTTTCCAGCGACCTGGCCATCGACCTGGGTACGGCCAATACGCTGGTATACGTCAAGGGCAAGGGCATTGTCCTCAGCGAACCCTCCGTGGTTGCTGTTCGAACGGACAATCGCACCAAAAACCGCGTGCTGGCAGTGGGTATGGAAGCCAAGAATATGCTTGGCCGTACTCCGGGGAATATCGTGGCTATCCGACCCATGCGCGATGGGGTGATCGCTGATTTCGAAGTGACTGAGGCGATGCTGCGCCACTTCATCCACAAGGTCCACAACCGGCGGACTTTTGTCCGGCCACGCATCATCATTGCCGTGCCCTCGGGCATCACCCAGGTGGAAAAGCGCGCCGTACGGGAGTCGGCGGAGTCTGCCGGAGCCCGCGAGGTGTTCCTCATCGAAGAACCCATGGCGGCTGCCATCGGCGCCGGCCTGCCCATCACCGAGCCCACCTGCAACATGGTGGTGGATATTGGCGGCGGTACCACCGAAGTGGCGGTCATATCCCTGGCAGGCATCGTATACAGCCGCTCCCTGCGGGTGGCCGGAGACAAGATGGATGAGGCCATCATCCAGTACGTCAAACGTAAATACAACCTGCTCATCGGCGAACGGACAGCCGAGATCATTAAAACCACCATCGGCAACGCCTACCCGGATCCCAACAAGCTTGAGACCATCGAGGTCAAAGGGCGCGACCTGGTTACCGGCATTCCCAAGATTCTGGCCATTGATTCCGAAGAGATCAGGGAAGCCATTTCCGAACAGATTGAAGCCATCGTGGAAACGGTGAAGATCGCCCTCGAACAGACCCCGCCGGAGCTGGCCGCCGATATCGTTGACAGGGGCATCGTGCTCACCGGCGGAGGTGCGTTGCTGAAAAACCTGGACAAGCTGCTCAGAGAGGAGAGCGGGCTCCCCATCACGGTTACTGAAGATCCGTTGTCCACGGTGGCATTAGGGTCCGGCAAAATGCTGGACAGCCTAGAAATCCTTAAACAGATCGTTATCGTTTAACGGGTCCCATGTTTTCCAAAAGGATGATTCTGGTTGCCGTGGTGATCGTTCTGGTCGCGGTGAACGTCATCCTTTTAACCATAACCGGCAAAAACTCCCAGGCTCCGTCCGGTCTCGGCCGGGGCGTGCTCGTCGTTGTTTCTCCCTTCCAGAAACAGTTCACCGCTTTCTTTCATTCCGTCAAAGGCATCTGGAATCAATACTTTTTTCTGGTTTCCAGTGCCAAGGAGAACCAGAGGCTGAAAAAGGCGCTGGGGCAGAGCCTGCAGCAGCTCAACCGGTGCAGCGAAACTGAACTGGCCAATGACCGGCTTCGCCATCTGTTAGGTTTTGAAGAAGAGATCCCCCGGCCGATGATTGCCGCCCAGGTGGTGGGCAAGGACCCGTCTGACTGGTCAAAGACGATCATTGTGGACAAGGGGACCGCAGACGGCGTCCGCCAGGGTGCGCCGGTAGTGATCCCCGAGGGGATTGTCGGCGTGGTTGTCGAGGCGTCGGGACGGTATGCCAAGGTGCTACTGCTGACCGACCCCAACAGCGCCGTCGATGCACTGGTGCAGCACACCCGGGCGAGGGGCATTGTCAAGGGCGGGGGTGCCGATTACTGCGTGTTCGACTATGTCCTGCGAAAGCATGAGATCAGTGTGGGGGACATGGTGGTTTCTTCCGGACTGGACGGGGTGTTTCCCAAAGGGTTGCGGGTGGGACGCATTTCCGAAATCGTTCGCCAGAACGCCGGGATTTTCCAGAAAGTATCGGTAACCCCATACGTGGATTTCGATATTCTCGAAGAAGTGTTCGTCATTACCGAACCCGCTGACGAAGGTCTTCCCGGGGAATCATGATATACGGCTATCATCTGATCGTCTGTCTGTTTCTGATCATTTTTCAGACCACCCTGCTGGCTGGCGGCGGTCCAGCTCACTTATACGACCTGCTGGCTCCGTTTGTAGTCTATCTGGGCGTTCACCACTCCCCCCGGGCGGCTATCCCCATCCTCGTTCTCGGCGGACTGGCCATGGACGGCATCTCCGGCGGTGTGTTCGGCGTTTACCTTACTGCCTATCTGTGGATGTATGTGGGCGTGCGCTGGGCCATCCAGTTCCTGCAAGTGGGCAACTTGATTCTACTGCCGCTCCTGGTCACCGGGGGTGTTGTTTTCGAGAGCCTGGTGGTGGCCTTCTCCGCGGTGGTGTTGGCGTCGGCGCCCTGGCCGGTGGAATCGATGTTTCCCGTTGTTTCCGGGCAGGTCCTGTGGGGGGCGGTGACCGGTCCCTTGCTGATGCTGTTTTTCATGCGTGGACAGAAAGCCGTCGATCGGGCAAGAAAATCCCTTTATGCGGAAAAAGGACCTTTGAGGACGCCTTGACCAACTATCTGGACAATGTGGATAGCGACTGGTTCGGCAAGCGGCTCAGCGCCGCCCTGACCGTGGTCATCGCCGTCTTTGTGGTGCTGATTGCCCGGTTGCTGTTCCTTCAGGTGATCGAAGGCGAAGAGCTGCGTCGATTATCGGAAATCAACAGTATTCGGTTGAAAAGCGTCGAGGCGCCCCGCGGTCTGATTTATGATACCCACAACCGCCTGATGGCGGACAACCGGCCTTCCTATGACCTGAGCATTATCGTCAAAGACGCCAACCCGCTGGAGCGGACCATCGAAAAGTTGTCCCGTTACGCGAACATCGACGAAGCGCAGTTGTGGGACAGCCTTGAAAAAGCCAAGGGAACACGCGCCTACAAGCCCGTGTTGCTCAAACCCGATATCGGCCGGGATGCACTGGCAGCCATCGAAGTGAACCGCTGGGACTTGCCCGGCATCCTGGTCAACGTCTCTCCCAGAAGGGATTATATCTTCAGCCCCAGTTCGGCTCATCTCCTGGGATACATGGGGGAAATCAGTGTCGAGGAACTGAAGAACAAAATTTACAGCGACTGTAAAAGCGGTGATTTTATCGGGAAATACGGCATCGAACGGACCCGGGAACACTGGCTTCGCGGCAAGCGTGGCGGCCAGCAGGTGGAGGTCAATGCCACCGGTCAGGTGGTTCGGGTGCTCAGTACCGTGGATGCCATCCCCGGGCACAATATCGTTTTGTCCATCGACCAGTCCCTCCAGCTGACGGCGGAACAGTTGCTGGCGGACAAGTCGGGAGCGGCCGTTGCGGTGGATCCGTCCAGCGGTCAGATCCTGGCCATGGCCTCCAGCCCCTCCTTCGACCAGAATGCCTTCATTTCCGGCATGTCTCATGACACCTGGAACGCGTTGATATCGGATCCCCTGCATCCGCTGGAAAACAAAGCCATCCAGGCTGAATATCCGCCGGCGTCCACCTACAAGATCATCGTCGCTGCCGCCGGACTCGAAGAGGGCGTCATCGATGTGAACACCTCGTTTTTCTGTCCCGGGTTTCTCAAGTTCGGCAACCGAACCTATCGGTGCTGGAAGAAGTGGGGACATGGGGAAGTGGATGTATTGAAAGCCTTGACCGAATCCTGCGATGTCTATTTTTATCAGGTGGGACAGGAACTTGGCGTAGATCGCCTGGCATGGTACGCTAGAGCCTTCGGTCTGGGAGAGCCCACCGGCGTTGATCTGGATCACGAATCAGGCGGCCTGATTCCCACCGCCCAGTGGAAGAAAAACCGGATGGGCGTTTCATGGCAGAAAGGGGAGACGCTGTCAGTGGCGATCGGACAGGGATTCAACCTGGCGACCCCTCTTCAGATGGCCTTGGTGGCTGCTGCCGTCGGCAACGGGGGGACACGCTATCGCCCCATGATCGTCAAAACCATCCGGACCGCGGACGGGCAAACTATTTTCGAGAGTGTCCCGGAGGTGATTGGGCGGTTGCCAGTCAGCGAAAAAAACTTGCGGCTGGTGAGGGAGGGACTGTTCAAAGCAGTCAACGATCGGCATGGGACGGCCTGGGGCAGTCGGTTGGACGGTGTGGCGATGTGCGGTAAGACCGGGACCGCCCAGGTCGTGGGGCGGCGGGATGATGAGGGCGATGGCGGCAGTGAAGGCGAGCCGATCAAGGATCACGCCTGGTTTGTGGCGTATGCACCCCGGGAGGACCCCAGGATTGCCGTGGCGGTGATTGTCGAGCACGGAGAGCATGGATCCAGTGCGGCTGCTCCGGTGGCCGCCGAAATGATCCGGTTTTATCTATCCGGGGGGCAGCCTAAATCCGATGCGCCATTGGCTGTCGCTCCGGCATCTTCCGCCGAAGGAGATTGAACCATGTTCGATAGACGATTGCTGCAATGCTTTGACTGGGGATTGCTGGTACTCACCCTTTCCATCGGGGCCATGGGACTGGTGGTGCTCTACAGCGCCGTATCCGCCGGTGCAATTGAGCCGGATTTCCTGCTGTTTAGAAAGCAGCTGATCTGGTATGGGGGCGGCATAGGGGTCATGGTTTTCTGTTTTTTATTTGATTACAAGCAGTTTGAACGGTTTGCCAATTTGATCTACCTGGCATCCGTCGGCTCCTTGGCGGCCGTGCTGTTTTTCGGCAAATACGTAGGCGGGTCCCGGCGCTGGCTGTCCATAGGACCCTTTTCCCTCCAGCCCTCCGAAATGGCCAAGGTCGCCGTTATCATCGTCCTGGCCCGCTATTTTGCCAAGCTTATCAACACCGACGGACTCACCCTCCGTGACCTGATGGTTCCGGCTTTTCTCACGGCGGTGCCCTTTGCCCTGATTGTCCGGCAGCCGGACTTGGGTACGGCCATGGTGATTGCGCTCATTGCCGGTGCCATGACCCTTTTTGCCAAAATCGAGCGAAGGGCGTTCATTTGGTTGGTCGCCACGTTCACCCTGCTTGTTCCGCTGGTCTGGTTTTTTTTGCGCGGCTACCAGAAGCAGCGAATTTTGACCTTTTTGAATCCGGATCGAGATCCGCTGGGGGCCGGCTATCATATCATCCAATCAAAAATCGCCATCGGATCGGGAATGCTCACCGGCAAAGGCTTTTTAAAGGGGACTCAAAACGCTCTGTCCTTCCTGCCGGAACAGCACACCGACTTTATTTTTTCGGTGCTGGCCGAAGAGTGGGGACTAATGGGTTCCTTGTCGGTTGTCATTCTGTTTTTGCTGATCATAGCCTGGGGTCTGAGCATTGCCGGCCGTTGCCGGGACCCCTTCGGCACCATCCTGTCCGTTGGGGTGACCGCCATGATTGCCTGGCAGGTGGTCATCAACATCGGGATGGTCATGGGGCTCATGCCGGTGGTGGGGGTGACACTGCCTTTTGTGAGCTATGGCGGCTCGTCGATCATCACCATGATGATCGGCATCGGCCTGCTCATGAATGTCAGCATGCGCCGGTTCAAATTTGAATAGCCGCAACAGGCGGTTTACTGGGTCGGGGGTTGGAACACAGTGTTCTTCAATCGTAGACAGGGGGAGGCGATGAAAAAAAAAGAGAATGCCGATCATATCTCTACACTGCTGGGTATTGGGACGACCATTGAGGGGAGCCTGGCATTTAAAGATACGATCCGACTGGATGGTGCGGTCAATGGAAAAATCTTTTCCGAAAAGGGAACATTGATCATTGGTGAACGGGCGGTGGTGGAGGCTCAGATACGGGTGGGAACAGCCATTGTCAAGGGAACCGTCAACGGGCATATCCAGGCTTCCGAGCGTATTGACGTCTATCCGCCGGCTAAAATTACCGGGGATATCCAGGCTCCGGTGATTTCTATTGAAACGGGTGTCTTTTTTAACGGAAACTGCAGCATGGCCAAACCCGAGCCCCTGCCGGTTGAAAAAAAAACAATGGAAACAACACGTGATGAAAAGAAATCAGGATGACGGATTAATTTTTAAAAAACCTTTGACATTCCAGCGGTGCTGATGGTATAGACCGCCGGAGTTCGCACCTTTCGTAAGTCACATCATTTATAGACAATATATTGTTTTTGGGAATATTTAATCCTACTTTAACGGAGGCTCTTAGATGGTAAGCGTCGATGCATCCATAGTCTTGCAGATTGCTAATTTCTTACTGTTGATTTGGATTTTGAACATGGTGCTATACAAACCTATTCGAAAAATCCTGTTGGAGCGAAAAGAAAAAATGGTCGGCATGCAGTCCGATATTGACGGGGCCGCCCAGCAGGTCAAATCAAAAGAAGATGCATATGTCGATGGTATCCGCCAGGCTCGGGCCGCCGGCCAGAAGGAGAAGGAAGCGCTGATGGAGGCTGCTGCGGAAGAGGAAAAAGCGATTATTGGCAAGATCAACGAATCCGCCCAGGCTGAACTCAAGAACGTCAAGGAAAAAATCACTCAGGAGATGGGTACCGTCAAGGCCGCGCTTGAACAAGAAATTGACGCATTTGCAGATGCGATCGGACAAAAAATATTGGGGAGGGTTGCTTAATGAAAGTTACAATTTTCAGCAGGAGGCGTTGCCGCAGCGCTCAGTGGACATTTCCACTGGCTTTGGCCGCGCTTCTTTTGTTTGGAAGCGCCGTTGCTTTTGCGGCAACTGGTGGCGGACACGGTGAAGGAGGCACCAAAGGGTGGGTGGCAACAGATACCTATCGGGTGATGAATTTCGCAGTGCTGGCTATCGGCCTCTTTCTGGTTCTCAAAAAGCCGGTCTCCCAGGCATTGGGTGGACGCATCCAGGGCATCAAAGAACAACTGGCGGAACTTGAGGGTAAGAAAAAGGCGGCGGAAGCCAAACTGGCTGAATATGATGCCAAAATGGCTGAACTGGACAAAGAAGCCGAAACCATGCTTGCCGAATACGTGAAGCAGGGTGAAGACGCCAAGGCCAGAATCCTGAAGGAAGCCGAGAGCGCCGCCGAGAAGCTGAAAGAACAGGCCAGCAAAAATATTGAGCACGAATTCTTGCAGGCCAAGGCTGAGCTCAAGGCGGTAATCGTGGAAAAGGCCCTGGCAAAGGCCGAGGCGATCATCAAGGAAAAGATCAATTCGGAAGACCAGGAAAAACTGGTGGATGAATACTTAGCGAAGGTGGTGGCATAGTGAAGAATCTGGCGATTGCAAGGCGGTACGCCAAAGCGCTTCTGTTGATCGGTAAAGAGGATGGACAAACCGACACCTACCGGAAGGAACTTGGCGCTTTCGCAAATCTGATCGAGCAGGAAAAGAGCCTTCAGCAGGTGCTGGTCAATCCGCTCTACAATGCGGACGGTCGCAAAAAGGTCCTGACGGGCGTCATGGATAATCTGAACCTCTCTCGGGCCATGACCACATTTCTCCTTTTTCTATTCGACAAGGGGCGGATCGGGTTTTTGGGAAACATCAATGACTTTTTCCAAAAGTTTGCCGATGAACTCAAAGGCGTCGCCCGGGCCAGTCTGGTTTCGGCCACGGAGCTTTCATCCGAAACCGTTGATAAAATTCGGTCAGCCCTGTCCAAACGGACAGGTAAGGATATCATTCTGGAGGTTGAGCAGGATCCGGACCTGATCGGCGGCATTGTGACCCGCATCGGTGATCTGGTTTTGGACGGCAGTGTCAGGACTCAGTTGCTCAATATGAGAGAATCTTTAAAAAGGGGTGAGAGTGTCTAATGGAACTAAGAGCTGAAGAAATAAGTCAGATTATCAAAGAGCAGATCACGGATTACGACAAGAAGATCGAGCTGAGCGAAACCGGTGTCGTTCTTTCAGTGGGCGACGGCATTGCCCGGGTATACGGCCTGGAAAAAGTCATGGCACTCGAATTGGTGGAGTTCCCCGGCGGCGTTCTCGGTCTGGTGCTCAACCTGGAAGAGGACAATGTGGGTATCGCCATCATGGGCGAGGACACCGGCATCAAAGAGGGCGACATGGTCAAGCGGACCGGCAAAATCGCCCAGGTGCCCGTGGGTGAAGCGGTGCTCGGCCGCGTGGTTTCCGGCGTGGGCGAGCCCATCGATGGCAAGGGTGCCATCGACACACCGGATTATCGCCGCGTGGAAATGGTGGCCCCCGGTGTTATCGCCAGGAAATCGGTTCACGAACCCTGCTACACCGGCCTCAAGGCGGTTGACGCCATGACGCCGGTGGGCAAGGGGCAGCGTGAGTTGATTATCGGAGACCGCCAGATCGGCAAGACGGCTGTGGCCGTTGATGCCATTCTGGCCCAGAAAAATACAGATGTATTCTGTATTTATGTGGCCTGCGGCCAGAAAAAATCAACTGTTGCCCAGGTGGCCGCCATTCTCGAAAGGGAAGGGGCCATGGAGTACACCACCATCGTCGCCGCCTGCGCCTCCGACCCGGCGACCTTGCAGTACCTGGCACCATACGCCGGGTGCGCCATGGGTGAATATTTCCGGGACAAAGGCCAGCACGCTCTGATCATTTACGACGACCTTTCGAAACAGGCTGCTGCCTATCGGCAGGTTTCCCTGCTGCTCAGACGGCCACCGGGACGGGAAGCCTACCCCGGCGACATTTTCTACAACCACTCCAGATTGTTGGAACGTTCCGCCAAACTCAGCGATGAACTCGGTGCCGGTTCCCTGACAGCCCTACCGATCATCGAAACCCAGGCCGGTGACGTTTCCGCTTACATTCCGACCAACGTGATTTCCATTACCGACGGTCAGATTTACCTGGAACCGGCGCTGTTTTTCGCCGGCGTCCGCCCGGCCATCAATGTCGGTCTGTCGGTTTCCCGCGTTGGCGGTGCAGCCCAGACCAAGGCTATGAAGAAAGTGGCCGGTACCTTGCGCCTGGATATGGCCCAGTTCCGTGAACTGGAGGCCTTTGCCGCCTTCGGCAGCGACCTGGATGCCGCGACGCAGCGGCAGCTTACCCGTGGGGCGCGTCTGATACAGGTGCTTAAACAGCCCCAGTACAAGCCCCTCTCACACGAAAAGCAGGTAACCATCCTGTACGCGGCGACACGCGGGTACTTGGACAAGTTCCCCACCGACGTTGTTGCCAAGTATGAAGCCGGTCTCTATCCTTTCGTCGAAGAGCGCTATCCGCAGATCTTTTCCAAACTGGAAGAGGCCCAGGATATCACCGAAGAGATCGAAGGCCTGCTCAAGACCGCCCTCGAGGCATACAACGAAGAATTCAAAGACACCATTAAATAAGGCTTTTGGAAAAACTGCTGAACTCAGCCCACATGCGATAAGGACGTAAACTTTATGCCAACGTTAAAGGAAGTCCAGTTAAAAATCCAGGGTGTCAAGAAGACCAAGCAGATCACCAAAGCCATGAACATGGTGGCAACCTCGCGGTTGCGTGGTGCGCAGGGGGCGATGGACGGATTTCGCCCCTATGCCGAAAAATTTTCTGAAGTCCTTGGCAGCCTGGCGGAAAAGGCCGGTGATGAAGCCAGCCCGCTGCTGATTCCCAAAGAAAACGTCAAAAAGATCCATGTGGTCTTGTGCACGTCGGACCGGGGATTGTGCGGCGGTTTTAACATCAACCTCACCGATCGAGCTAAAAGGCACATCAAAAACAATCCAATTAATAACGCCACCTATTCCTTCACCTGCTTCGGCAAGAAGGGACGGGATTGGTGCCGCAAAAACGACCAAAAAATCGTCGATGCGCATCTTGGTATCGTCGGCAGCAAATTTGGATTCAACGTTGCCTCGACCGCCGGTAAAAAACTGGTGGACGGTTTTCTGGACGGTCAATACGACGAAGTCTATATTATCTACTCTGAATTTGTGAGTATGGCCAAGCAACTGCCGGTGATTCAGAAACTGCTGCCTATTCCGCCCATTGAAAAAGATGATGCCAAAGAAGACAAGTCTGCGGAATACCAGGCCGAACACATCTGCGAACCGTCACCGGAAGAACTTCTTGGAGACCTGCTGCCGCGCAACGTATATGTTCAAATTTTCCGGGCGTTGCTGGAAACATCTACCAGCGAACACGCAGCCCGGATGACCGCCATGGATAACGCTACCAAGGCGTGCAATGATATGATCGACAATTTGACCCTCGCTTACAACAAAGCCCGACAGGCAAGCATTACTGCGGATCTGATGGATATTGTCGGCGGCGCTGAGGCACTCAAGGGATAAAACACATTTTAGGAGGCTGTAAATGGCACAGAATATTGGCAAAATCACACAGGTTATGGGACCTGTCGTAGACGTTGAGTTCGAACAGGGGCAGTTGCCGAATATCCTCACTGCGCTGCTGATCACCAATCCGACAATTAATGACGAAGAAGACAACCTGGTGGTCGAGGTTGCCCAGCACCTGGGTGACAACGTGGTGCGTACCATCGCCATGGACGTTACCGATGGCCTGGTCCGTGGAATGGCGGTTAAAGATACCGGTGCTCCTATCATGATGCCCGTGGGCGAAGCCAGCCTGGGGCGTGTGCTTAACGTCGTCGGACGCCCGGTGGACGGCCTGGGGCCGGTCAGCCAGGAAAATATGATGCCGATCCATCGCCTGGCACCGCTTTTCACCGAGCAGGATACTGAAGTCCGCGTGCTTGAAACCGGCGTCAAGGTTATCGACCTGCTGGTACCTTTTCCCCGTGGTGGAAAAATGGGTATGTTTGGCGGCGCCGGTGTTGGCAAGACCGTTATTATGATGGAGATGGTCAACAACATCGCCATGCAGCATGGCGGTATTTCTGTATTTGCCGGCGTGGGCGAGCGCACCCGTGAAGGCAACGACCTGTACCACGAAATGAAGGAATCAGGGGTTCTTCCCAAAGCAGCGCTGGTATACGGACAGATGACCGAACCACCGGGAGCACGCGCCCGAGTCGCGCTTTCAGCCCTGACCTGCGCGGAATACTTCCGCGACAAGGAAGGCCAGGACGTGCTGATCTTCATCGACAACATCTTCCGTTTCACCCAGGCGGGTTCCGAGGTATCGGCGCTTCTGGGTCGTATGCCCTCCGCGGTAGGTTACCAACCCACACTGGCCGTCGACCTTGGTGGCCTTCAGGAACGCATCACCTCCACGGATAAAGGCTCGATTACCGCCGTGCAGTGCGTTTACGTGCCTGCTGACGACTTGACCGACCCGGCTCCTGCCACCACTTTTGCCCACCTCGATGGAACCGTGGTGCTATCGCGTCAGATCGCCGAACTGGGTATTTACCCTGCGGTGGATCCCCTGGATTCTACTTCGAGAATCCTTGACCCCATGGTCATCGGGGAAGAGCATTATCTGGTGTCCCGTCAAGTGCAGAACATGTTGCAGAAATATAAGGAATTGCAGGACATCATTGCTATCCTAGGCATGGAAGAACTCTCTGACGAAGACAAACTTACCGTACAGCGTGCCCGTAAGATCCAGCGTTTTCTCTCCCAGCCGTTCCATGTTGCTGAAACCTTTACCGGCAAGGCAGGTAAATACGTCAAGGTTGAAGACACGGTCCGCGCATTCAAGGAGATCTGTGAGGGTGTGCACGACAGCATTCCCGAACAAGCCTTTTACATGAAAGGCGGTATCGAAGAAGTTCTTGAAGCGGCCAAGGAAATGGCTGAGGCTTAATGGAGAGAAAGAGGTAATAAATGGCTGAAAACCTAAGACTCGAAGTGGTTACTCCCGAAAAGTCTGTTGTCAGTGAAGGTGCACAAATTGTTATGGCTCCCGGTTCATTGGGCGAGTTTGGTGTGCTTCCGGGTCACACTCCCTTTCTGACGACACTGAAAACCGGCGCCTTGAAATATAAGGACGAAAGTGGCCGCGAGCGGTTCGTATTTGTCAGCAGCGGATTTGCCGAAGCTCTTCCTGACCGAGTGACAGTCCTTGCCGAATCAGCTGAACGACGCAAGGATATCGACATCGAGAGGGCGAAAGCGGCTCTGGAACGGGCCGAAAAGCGCCTCCAGACCCAGGCCAGAGAAGAAGAGATCGATTTTATCCGCGCCAAGGCAGCCTTATTACGAGCCATTGGTCGGATCCAACTCGCCCAGACGCGCTGACCGCCTATGTAGCGACCTGGAATCATCAGGTTGGTGAGTTTGCGGTGAAAATTCGTGGATGGTTTAAATGGACAAAGGGGTAAACCGGATTCGGTTTACCCCTTTTCCGTCAGGTTGGAAACCTGATATCCCATGCAAAAAATAATTTTCATATTGAACAGATCGTCCCGTTCAATCCCTGGCTACAGGATTTGAGCCTGGTGAATTCACTTGACTTAAAAACCGTTGGCTGGTTATATTGACATACAGAGGATAAAACTAATATGCTGGATATAGAAGCAATACTCCAACAATTTGAACTCATTGAACAAAAAGTAGAACATGTCGTTCAGGCTCGAAAGCAGCTTCAAAAAGAAAACGATGATCTGAACAACCGAATTGGTCAACTTGAAAACTTGATACAGGAAAAAGCCGAGGCCGAAAAAAAACATGAGGAAGTGACGGCCCTTGTCAGAAGGAAAATTGACAGCTTAATCGGAAGATTAGAAGGGATTGCAGAGGAATAGAAAACCGACCTGTGGGATTTAATAGGAACGGACGCTAATTGGAAAATACGGTTACACTGCAAATATTTGGTCGAAAATTTACCTTTCAGACAGAATCCGGTGTGCCTGATGCAAAAAAGGTTGCAGCACTCTTTGAAGATGCTGTCCAGAAGGTCCAGTCTCAGTTTGACGGCAAGCCGGTTAATGTCGATAGAGAAACCATTTTAGTCCTAACGGGGCTGAATATTGCCAGCGAACATTATAAACGTGAAGAACGTTATCACCAATTTTTTACCCGTATGACCAAAAAATCTGCAGTGGTTCTCAGCGAACTGGAAAAAGCGATTTCTTAACGTTCTAAATCGTTGATTGAGATTGAAGTGATCCTTTGTAAATAGAAAAAACGATGACCGACGTTAAACACTTTTTCTGTAATCGTGATAGAAAAAGGCGTATTGAATCAACCCCTGCCGTGTTCGTGATTGGAAAGTGAACTTTGACCCAACACTCACTAATCGGGAACCTTCACTAGTTTCGGTGAGCAAGTTCTGCATGTACAGAAAAGCCTAAAGAAACTACAAGGTGCCCACCTGATCCATTGGATCAAAGACCGGCCAACACGGCACAATGGTGGGGGTTCCACTACCGCCAGTCACCTTCCTTTCCTCCCTTCCGCATAGGCTTGGCTCGCCTTCGTGTTTCGTATCCTATTCCTTGAGGGTAACATGGGCATCAACTGGTTGTCAGGTGATGAACCTCTATATATATACTGTTTAGCACTCGGAGAATCGTATGGACATATATACCATCATCATTGCTGCAGGATCGGCGGTTATCGGCTGTGTTGCGGCCCTCTTGCTCAAAGGCGCGTTGGGATCGAAAAAACTAAAGGACGCAGAAAATGAAGCCGAAACAATCGTCATAGCTGCCAAAAGCAAAGCCGACCGTTTGATCAAGGAGGCCGACATTGAAGCCAAAGACCTCCTCTTCAAAATGAAAAGTGATTTCGAATCCGAAGCCAAGGAAACCCGTTCAGAATTAAAAAAGGCAGAACACCGCTTGATTCAAAAAGAGGAAAACATTGACCGTAAGACTGAACTTTTTGAACAGCGGGAGAAGGAAATAGCCGACAATGAACAGGCCCTTTCTGATCGAGACAAAGCCCTTGCTTTCAAGGAAGAAAAATACAATGCCCTGCTGTCAGAGCAAAAATTGCAATTGGAAAAGATTTCGACATTGACCGCTGATCAGGCCAAAGAACTCCTGATTCGTGCCATGGAAAATGAGGCCCGCTATGAAGGCGCCAAACTGATCAAACGGATCGAGAATGAAGCCAAAGAGGAGGCGGACAAAAAGGCCAAAAAAATCATCGCCACAGCCATCCAGCGTTATGCCGGCGATTTTGTTGCTGAACGGACCGTATCGGTGGTTCAGTTGCCAGGCGATGAAATGAAAGGGCGGATCATCGGCCGTGAAGGCAGGAATATTCGAGCCATCGAAGCCGCCACCGGCATTGATCTGATCATTGACGATACACCGGAGGCGGTTATCCTCTCCGGCTTCAATCCGGTCCGTCGGGAAATTGCCCGCTTGTCTCTGATCAAGCTGATTTCAGACGGTCGAATTCACCCCGCCCGAATTGAAGATGTGGTGAAAAAGGCGGGTCAAGAAGTTGATACGGCGATTAAGGAAGCCGGTGAACAGGCCGCTTTTGATCTGGGAGTCCATGGTATTCATCCCGAACTGATTAAATATCTGGGGCGTTTAAAATACCGTACCAGCTACGCCCAAAATGTGCTTCAACATTCGGTTGAGGTGGGGGTAATGTGTGGCATTATGGCTGTTGAACTGGGGCTGAAAGAGAAGGTCGCCCGTCGAATGGGGTTGCTTCACGACATCGGTAAGGCCATCGACCATGAAGTTGAGGGCCCCCATGCGGTGATCGGATCGAAGCTGGCCAAAAAATTTGGAGAAACACCTGGGGTCGTGCATGCCATCGGCGCTCACCACGAAGATATCCCCCCATCATCTGTTTACGCATTGTTGGTCCAGGCGGCAGACGGACTATCCGGTGCTCGGCCCGGGGCCAGGAAGGAATTGCTTGAAAATTATATCAGACGTATTGAGGATCTTGAAGGCATTGCCAATGGGTTCCCGGGGGTCGCAAACACCTATGCTATCCAGGCGGGTCGTGAGATTCGTGTGATTGTTAAAAGTGATAAAGTGTCGGATGAAGAATCCGTGTTGTTGAGCCGTGATATCGCCAAGAAAATCGAAGAGTCACTGACCTTCCCCGGACAAATCAAGGTGACGGTCATCCGGGAGACGCGTTCGGTTGAATATGCCAACAAATAGAACGGCGTTTGGCCCTGTATGCGCTAATAAACAAAGGGTGCTGTGAAATGGAAAACGTTCTGGACATACTTAGGGCGCGCGGTTTTATCGAGCAGACTACTCACGATGAGGCGTTGCGCGACTATCTCAGTTCCAAGCAGGTGACCTGTTACATCGGTTTTGACCCCACGGCATCAAGCCTTCACGTGGGTAGTTTGGTTCCCATCATGTCTTTGGCCCATATGCAGCGAAATGGACATCGGCCCATCGCCCTGGTAGGTGGCGGCACCGGTCTAGTGGGGGACCCCAGCGGCAAAACCGAGATGCGGAAACTCCTCACGGTAAAAGATGTGGAGGCCAATGTCGATGGTCTTAAAAAACAACTGTCCCGGTTTATAGATTTTTCAGGCAATAAGGCCATTATGGTCAACAATGCGGACTGGCTGACCAAACTGGAATATATCCCTTTTTTAAGAGATATCGGACGGCATTTTTCCGTCAATCGCATGATCAAGGCGGAAAGTTACAAGATGCGTCTGGATTCCGACGAGGGACTGAGTTTTATAGAGTTTAACTACATGGTTCTTCAGGCCTACGATTTTCTTGAACTGCGCAAGGGCTATGATTGCTGTCTGCAGATGGGGGGAAGTGATCAGTGGGGAAACATCGTGGCCGGTATTGATCTGATTCGCCGGGTAGAGGGAAAAAGCGCTTTCGGTATCACCTTCCCCTTGATCACCACTGCCAGTGGCGCCAAGATGGGCAAAACTGCAGCGGGGGCTGTTTGGCTCGACCCTGAACGAACATCACCTTACGATTATTTCCAGTTCTGGGTGAATACAGACGACCGGGATGTGGGGCGTTTCTTGGCCCTGTTCACCTTTCTCCCCATGGAAGAAATCCGGCATGTTGCCGCCCTTGAGGGGGCGGATCTGAATGCGGCAAAATCGATCCTCGCCTTTGAGGCGACCCGGTTGGCCCATGGCGACGAAGAAGCCTTGAAAGCATACCAATCTGCCACGTCGGTGTTCGGTGATAGACGGCTTTCCGATGCGCTGTTGCCGTCAAGCACAATTCCGAGGGACCATGATTCGTCAGATGATGAAACGGTTCCCCAAATTGAGATGCGGTTGGATGAATTTAAAGAAGGCATTCCCTGTTTTAGATTATTCCACAGTGTTGGCTTGACCGACTCTTCCGGAGCGGCCAGACGGTTGATTCAGCAGGGTGGCGGTTACGTGAATGGTCGACGAATAGAACGCTTCGATGAAAAGGTAACCAGTAACGATATCAATGACATGCAAATATTGTTGAGGGCGGGGAAAAAGCATTTCTTCAAGATCCGAATTAAAAGTTAAAATAAGCGTTGACAACAGAATCAGGGCCGTGTAGATAGCGCTTCGCTTTTCATGATTTAGGAAGCGTGCCATCCTTTAGTGATCTTTAAAAATAGCCCGTTTGAACATGCTCCGTTAGCGCCCATGACGGACGTCTTAGTGGACTTTTTCAAACAGCTCCAAAAATGTAACCGGTCAACTCAAATTATAATTTTTAATTGTTGACAGCGAGTGTTTGGATGGTATATTTAAGCTTTTCGTC
>JAHLLR010000090.1 GCA_020444075.1 Deltaproteobacteria bacterium | reverse complement strand
CGAGATGCATCGGCAATTGAATGCCATCGTATTTATGAATAGGAGCACTGAGCCCAAAACATTCAAAACATAGAGGAGGAATTATGGACAGATTGTTTACCCCCCTCAAATTAAGATCCGTTGAATTCAAAAATCGCATCTTTGTTTCGCCCATGTGCCAATATTCCAGTGAGGACGGAATGGCAAACGATTGGCATCTGGTGCACCTGGGCAGCCGGGCGGTGGGCGGCGCGGCGATGGTCATGGTGGAGGCCACTGCCGTGTCTCCGGAAGGCCGCATTTCCCCGGGGGACTGCGGGATGTGGACCGACGGGCAGGCCGCAGCCTTCAAGCCCATTACCCGCTTCATCGCCCGGCAGAACTGCGTGCCGGGCATTCAACTGGCCCATGCCGGGCGCAAGGCCTCCACGGATGCACCCTGGCGCGGCGGGCAGGCCCTTTCGGAGGCACAAGGCGGCTGGACGCCGATCGCGCCCAGTCCGCTGGCCTTCAGCGAGGCATCGCCAGTCCCCCGTGAGATGACGCAGGCGGACATCGATGCGTTGATCGGTCAGTTTGTCGCCGCCGCCGGGCGCTGCCGCGATGCGGGATTCCAGGTCCTTGAACTGCATATGGCCCATGGTTATCTGCTGCACGAATTTCTCTCTCCGCTGTCCAATCGGCGCACGGATCAATACGGGGGCGGAGCGGCCAACCGCATGCGCCTGCCCTTGCAGGTGGCTGCGGCCGTCCGCGAAACCTGGCCCGGTCACCTGCCCCTTTTTGTGCGCCTCTCCTGCACGGACTGGGTGGACGGCGGCTGGAATCTGGCCCAGTCCATCGAGTTGTCCCGCAGACTCAAGGAAACAGGCGTCGATCTCATCGACTGTTCCAGCGCCGGGATGGTGCCGGATGCGAAGATACCGGTCGGGCCCGGTTTCCAGGTTCCCTTGGCGGCCGCCATCCGCGATCAGGCGAAAATCGCCACCGGTGCGGTGGGTTTGATCACCCATGCGGTTCAGGCCGAGCAGATCGTGAACACGGGCCAGGCCGACGCGGTCCTGCTGGCGCGCGAGATGCTGCGCGACCCGTATTGGCCATTGCATGCCGGGAAAATCCTGGGCCGGGGTAGTCCCTGGCCAAACCAGTATGCAAGGGCCGAATAAAGATTAGCACGATCGACGCGGATGTTACCGCAGCTCGGTATCACCGACCCGGTCCGGTTAGACCGGCAGGATCACCCGCAGTCCCACAGAAAATACAAACTGATCTGGCGACATCCCATGGATACAACGATCTCAACTGAAGCTGAGGGCCCGCCGCAAAAAAACGGGGACGCCGGGGCTTCGATTCCCCTGGCCATCGACCTGGACGGCACCTTGATCAGGACCGATTCGCTGATCGAGTCCTTGATGCGCCTGTTCAAATCCAGCCCCATGTCCGGGTTCAGTATGCTGGCCTGGCTGGCCGGGGGCAGGGCCCGCCTGAAGCAGGAGGTGGCACGGCGTGTGACCCTGGACGTGAGCAGTCTGCCCTATAACATCGAGGTGCTGACCTTCCTGCGCGACCAGCACCACGACAACCGGCCGCTGGTTCTGGCCACCGGGGCCGACGCACACATCGCCCGGCAGATCGCCGACTACCTTCAGATTTTCGATCGGGTTCTGGCCAGCGACGGGACGACCAACCTGGCCGGCACCGCCAAGCGGGAGCGCCTGGCGACGGAATTCGGCATAGGCGGGTTCGACTACCTCGGCAACGGCAGGCCGGACCTGCCCGTCTGGCAGGCGGCCCGGCGGGCGATGGTGGTCGGTTCTCCGGCTTTCGTTGATCGCCTTCGCGCCCGCCTGCCCAACCTGGACCGGGTGTTTGCCGTCGAAGCGGCCGACTGGCGGACCTGGCTGCGCCCCCTGCGCATGTACCAGTGGCTGAAAAACATGCTGGTTTTCGTGCCCCTGCTGGGCGCCCAGCATTTTGACGCCATCGGTCCGTTCCTGTCGGCCGGCGTGGCTTTTCTCGCCTTTGGACTGTGCGCCTCCAGCGTTTACATCCTCAACGACCTGCTGGACCTGCCGGATGACCGCCGGCATCCCCGCAAACGGCGGCGCCCGTTCGCCTCGGGAAAGCTGCCGCTGGGGGCCGGCCTCGCCATGGCCCCGCTGCTGCTCGGGCTCAGCATCGCCGTCGGGTGGAGCGCCTTGCCGCGCGCGTTTCTGGCCGTGCTGGGGATCTACTACGCGCTGACCCTGGCCTATTCCCTGCGCCTGAAGCAGATCGTGATCCTGGATGTGATCGTGCTGGCGGCCCTCTTCACCGTGCGCATGATGGCCGGTTCAGCGGCCGTCTCCATCTGGCCGTCCGCCTGGCTGCTGGCCTTTTCCATGTTTCTGTTCATCAGCCTGGCGCTGGTCAAGCGCTATGCCGAACTGGCCACCATGCGCCTCGAGCACGGGCCGAACGCCCGCGCGCGCGGCTATGAGGTGAGCGATGCGGAGCTCCTGGCCTCCATGGGGGTGGCCAGCGCCTTCGTGGCGATACTGGTGCTGGTACTGTATATCACCAGCGGGGCGGCCCATCTTCACTACGGCCGCCATCAGGCGATCTGGCTGGTGTGCCCGTTTTTGCTCTATTGGCTCTGCAACATCTGGTTGGTCGCCCATCGCGGCAGCATGCACGACGATCCTTTAGTCTTTGCCCTCAAGGATCGGGTCAGCCGCTTTGTGATGGGCGCAATGGTCATAACCATGCTCCTGGCCATCTGAACCATGAACACGCGCTATCACTCCTGGGGACGTTTTCCGCGCATCGACCAGTCGGCGCTGCGCCTTGCCTGGCGTTCGCAGCCGCTGCCCATCCCGTCCGACGCGCAGACGACATACCTGCCCTTTGGCAACGGCCGCTCCTACGGCGATGTCTGCCTCAATGCAGGCGGATGGCTGCTGGACACCCGCGGCCTTGACCGTTTCATGGCCTTCGATCCGGTGGACGGCGTCCTGAGATGCGAAGGCGGCGTGCTGCTGGACGAAATTCTGTCGCTTAGCGTACCGCGGGGCTGGTTTCCGCCGGTGGTGCCCGGGACCCGATTCGTAACCGTCGGCGGGGCCATCGCCAGCGACGTTCACGGCAAGAACCACCACAGTGCCGGCACCTTCGGCTGCCACGTGCGCCGCCTGGAATTGCTGCGCTCGGACGGACAACGGCTGATCTGCTCACCGACCGAGAACCCCCGGTGGTTCCGGGCCACGATCGGCGGCTTGGGGCTGACCGGACTGATCCTCTGGGCCGAGATACAGCTGAAACGGATCGACAGCGCCGTCATGGATGTGGAGACCATCCGGTATGGGCGGTTGGACGAGTTTTTTGAACTGACCGCGCAATCCGATCGGCAATACGAATACACAGTGGCCTGGATCGACTGCATGGCGATCGGCAACCACCTCGGCCGGGGCCTGTTCATCCGGGGCAACCATGCGGCCCCGGGCGTTACGCCGGTGGCCGCGCCCCGCGGCCGGATGACGATTCCCGTGGACCTGCCGATTTCTCTGATCAACCGGTCGAGCGCCCGCGCGTTCAACTCGTTTTTCTACCACAAGCAGGCGCGGGCCCGCAGCGCCGGCCGGGAGCATTACGAGGCCTTCTTTTTCCCTCTGGACGGAATCGGCCACTGGAACCGTCTGTACGGCCCGCGGGGCTTCCTGCAGTACCAGTGTGTGCTGCCCCTGACCGGCGGCCGCGATGCCCTGCGGGAAATTCTGGATCGGGGGGCCCACGGCGGCATCGACTCGTTTCTCGGGGTATTGAAAGTCTTCGGCGACCATCCGTCGCCCGGTCTGCTCTCCTTTCCGAGACCGGGGATCACCGTAGCCCTGGATTTCTACCATCATGGCGAGACGACCCTGCGGCTCCTCGATGACTTCGATGCGCTGGTATCCACCGCGGGCGGCGCGGTCTATCCATCCAAGGACGCGCGCATGGCCGGGGCCAGTTTCAGGACCTATTTTCCCCGTTGGCGGGAGTTGGAACACTACCGGGATCCGGCGTTCAGTTCCAGCTTCTGGAGACGGGTCACGGGAGGGTGACGATGCGTCGGCTGATGATATTCGGTGCCACATCCGCCTTGGCCCAGGCCACGGCGCGCCGGTTTGCCATGGACGGCAGCCGTTTCTTCCTGGTGGCGCGGGACCGGGACAAACTGGCGGCGGTGGCCGACGACCTGCGGGTGCGTGGCGCGACCCTGGTGACGGTGGCCGTGGCCGATGCATTGGATTTCCATCGCCATGAGGCTCTGGTGGACGGAGCCTTCACGGCCCTGGACGGTCTGGACACCCTGCTGGTCTCCCACGGCAGCCTGCCGGATCAGACCGCCTGCCAGCAGGACGTCGAAACCCTGCGGCGGGAATTCGACGTCAACGCCCTGGCCGTTATCTCCGTGCTCACCCATGCGGCAAACCGGTTCGCACGTCAGGGGTTCGGCAGCCTTGTCGCCATCGGTTCGGTGGCCGGCGATCGCGGCCGGCAGTCCAATTACGTATACGGCGCAGCCAAGGGCGCGGTAGCTATTTTCATGCAGGGGCTGCGCAACCGGCTGCATGGGTGCGGCGTGCATGTGCTGACCGTCAAACCCGGCTTCGTAGACACCCCCATGACGGCGGCCTTTCCCAAGGGCGTCCTGTGGGCCACCCCGCAGCAGGTAACCAGGGGCATTCATCGGGCCATTGAAAAGCGCCGGGATGTCGTCTATCTCCCGGGGTTCTGGAGACCGGTGATGGGGGTGTTGCGTGCGGTGCCGGAAGCACTGTTCAAACGGCTGCGGCTTTGAAATCGACGCAGACAACCGGGAAATACCATGACCATTGAGCTTTCCGCTTCAGCCGGCTTCCCTTTTTCGGCTGGTGCCGCCACCGGCCGCACGCGAAACGTGCGGCGGGGCGGTGTACTGCTGATTGTCCTGTTTCTGTTTTTGGGCGGCGGGTCCGGACGGGCGAATCTTCCGGAGACCGCGCCCGAGCCCGACGGGCAGGAAGCGCGACCGACAAAAACCGTTGTCGACCTGCAGCCGTTTCGCCATTCGACCTCGCTTCGGATCGACCTGCCCGACGGCCCGCCGGCCGACGCGACCCTGATCGACCTGAATCCGCGGATCGGCCGCTGGTATCTGCTGCAGATTGGTCGCAAAGGCGACGCCGCCCCGGCGGAGTACCACCTGGAGAACCCGTTCCCGGCCCGCCAGCGTCTGACCCTCGACAAAATGGCGCCGGACGGGCTGACCCTCCTGCGGGCTGGCGAAGCGTTGCGCTGCCCGCTCTGGAAACCCTTTGGCCACAGCGCCCTTGACGCTGCCCGGCACTCCCGCCAGGTGTTCGCGCCGCTATGTAACGGTACCGTCTACCTGCGCAATCCGGTCTCCGGTCATCGCACCGCCATCGAGACCGTGACCGATTTTCTGCGCGACAAACTGCCCGGAGGCGACGCCGTCGTCGGGTTCGTGCGGGACACCTTTTTCAAGGACGCCTACCGGGAAGAGGCCCGCTCGACGACGGGTTCGGGTGCGCCGGCGGCGCTCCAGCCACCGGGGTTTCCCGCACCGGCCACCATCGATCCGATCTACGCCGACCGGCCGGTGGTGCCGGCAGATCTGGGCATTCAGACCGAGACGGTGACCGCGGGTCTGCTCCTAGGCCGCTGGTATGCCGTAAAGGAGATGCCGGGGGTTTTCCTGAGCCTGATGCAGCCCCGGGCGGTGGCGCCCGAGATCCTGAACAGCGATCTTCGTTACGTCAACCGGTTGGACGATGTCGAAGCCAACGCCCTGGCATACCTGGTGGCCTTCGATCTCGGGCGCTTCGAGATAGGCTATGCCGTCGGCACCGAGCATCCCCGGGTGGACTGGTCGGAACGCAGCCTGCCGCAGATGAAGATCCCGGATTTGCCGGGGCCCGACGGCATCGGCAGCATCGCGCCGCTGGTGCCCAACGGAATGGTCAATCCTGACGATGCCGCCCGAACGGTGGCGACATTCACCAGCGGGTTCAAACGCATTCACGGCGCCTTCAAATACGGCGACTTAGCCTATCGCAACCATGGATCGCACTATGGGTTCCTGGAAAGCGGCGTAGTTCTCAGCACGCTTCAGCCCGGTCTGGCAACGCTGTTGGTTCTGGCCGACGGCACGCTGGAGATGAAAACCTGGACCGAACCGGACAACCATGCGCTCGGGCAAATCGTCCATGCGCGCCAGAACGGCGTGCCGCTGGTCGAATTCGATCCGGACCGTCAAAAGCCCGTCCCCGGTCGCCTGGTCAACCGATGGCTGCCCGGCAACTGGGCCGGATCCAGCGACAAGAAGCTTCGTACCCTGCGTGCGGGTGCGGCGCTGCAGCAGACCGACGGCCACCGGTTTCTGATCTACGGTTATTTTTCCACGGCCACGCCGTCGGCCATGGCCCGGGTGTTTCAGGCCTACGGGGTGCGCTATGCCATGCACCTGGACATGAACGCGCTGGAACACACCTACCTGGCGCTCTACCGGCAGGCGGACGGCCATCTGCTGGTGCAGCATCTCATCCAGGGCATGAGCGTTCTGGACAAGACCGGCAAGGGATTATATGTCCCGCGATTTCTCGGCTATCCGGACAATCGCGATTTTTTCTACGTCATGCGGCGGGGGCGGCCATCACCACCGTGACCGGACCCGCTTCCGCAGGGAGGATGAGCAATGACTCGTTTTCGGTTTCACTGGATCATCGCTGCCCTGGTTGGCTTGGGCTGGACGGCCGGGGTCGACGCGCAATCGCCGAAGGCGTCCAACGACGCCCTGCTCGCCCGCCTGCAGCAGGTCCACGGGCTGACCGAGGCGCAAATGGACGGCGTGCGCAAGGTATTTGCCGAATCGCCCTATATCGGCCAAGGCAACCCGGCGGTCAGCCGGCATCCCGTCACCGGCCAGGCGTGTACGGACAAGCTGCGGCAGATATCCATCGACTATGAAAACCAGGAATTCGAACGCATCTGCGGGGCCCCGTACATGGCGCCGCTGTACGATCCGGCCCACGAAACGGCGGCGGATGCCGGGGCCTGCATCGACCAGTTCGAGTTTCCCGACATCCCCTGCGAATACCCCGTGGTGTGGGTGCGCGCCAGGGAGGCAGCCCAGATCTGCGCCGCGATGGGCAAGCGGCTCTGCGATGCCCACGAGTGGGAAGGCGCCTGTGAGGGACGCTTGACGCCCCCGGAATACCGCTTCGATCTGGCCGAGGGCGTCAGCCCCGAGGAGGGCATCCGCCGTATGCGCGCGGCCCACAACCATGCCCACGGCAACGACCGGCGCTGGAGCTACGGGAAGGAATATCAAAAAGGAATCTGTGCGGGGGCCAGCTTCAAGACCCCCGGCTGCACCGGCGGCAGCTGGCCCCAGTGCGGATCCAACACCTACCCGGCCGGTTTTTTTCCCCAGTGCCACAGCCCCCTTGCCGTCTATGACATCAACGGCAACGCGGCCGAGCACATGAACCTGCCCTTAAGCGAAGCCCAGATGGCCAGCCGCGGCAGCACCGAGCTGGGCTACACGGAGATGAAGGGCAGCTGGTTTATCTTCGACACCTACCCGGCGCACGAGGACTGGTGCCGATGGCGCGCCCCGTTCTGGCACGGCAGCCGGGTGATGTCCCCCGACAGCCACCACAACTACCATCTGGGATTCCGCTGCTGCAAAACGATAGACGGAAAAGCGGAGCAAAAGTGACGGAAGCGGCTTTCGCCGGCTGGCACGTGTGTGTCAGTTGACCGAAGGAGCCCACCGGTGCAGGCTTGCCGACATCGCTGGAACCCCGAGGAGCCGGGGCAGCTGGGCCATCGGACCTTCATCGGTCAACAGTGACGCCAGTTCGGGATCTTTGAGGATATCGTAGACCGAGCATGCCTTGCCGTCGACGATCACCGTTTCGCTGACCAGGCGGATACCGTGGCTGTAGTCGGCATAACCGGCACCGTGCACGGTGCTGAGCGGTTGAATGGGGTTTCCGTCGGGTCGGTGCCACCCATAAATGGCGATCCGCCCGGGCCGCTCCGCCAGCCGGTTGCTGATGACGACATCCTTTTTATGACCGGATACCAGCTCACCCAGGGCGATTCCGTGTGTCAGGCGCTGCTGCTTGATCTTGCTGTTGTGCCGCTGGTAATAGGCGGTGGAGCGCATCTGCTGACCCGGGGTCATGGGCTGCGGCATGAAATGATAGTCGGACTGGTTGTAGATGGCATCCACCATGCGGCGCGTGGGAAGAATGCAACCGAACCGGGTGGCGACCCGGGTGGCGGTGTGGAAATTCATCGGAACGCGGATGAAATCCAACTGGGACCCGATGGCCAGATAGTCCGGGGTGACAAAGATCGTCGCATGAACCAGTCTGCCGCCGTCGCACCGCCGCTGCAGGTAGATCGGCTTCAGCGAACGCAGGAATGCAGGGAGATTTCCTTCCAGCAGCTGTTCCTGAATCGCCTCCTCGCGCTGGTGTTCGTCCATTTTCGACACCCGCTGGACGAACTGCGACCCGGTCAGTGCATGGGAAGCGCGCGTGGGGATGTGTTGGGTCAGCGTCGTCAGCCATGCACCGCTCTCGTAGGCGTTTGCCGGGACCCATGGCAGCCAGATCGTCAGAACGATGAAGAGTATGGCGACCTTTCCGGCGGTTGGCATCGGTTTTGGCAAAGGCCTTTCTCCTGAAGGGGTAGTGGTTCCGCCGACGGCGTTGCATCGACCTACTACGGCGGCAGATGGATTGTCAACCGGCATCGATCGCGCGTTTCCAATTTTCCCGCGATATCCGGGGCGCTGTTTATCAGGTGTGCCGCCAGGTACCGTCCGCCGTTGCTTCCGGAGGAGAGAAAGTCCGTTCGTGCAATGATCGCTGCCGACACCGCCTGTATCGGGATAATCGCCCCACCATCCGACATTGAAAGGTCTATCGGCGTTTTTCACGCCTTCTTGAGCCCCCCCGGCAAAATTGAACCCCCGCCTTTTGAGGCTAGCTCGAACGCGTTATTTCATCTGCATTTTTCACTACATGGCCGCGCAAAAGCGAGGGAACGATCGCCAGGGTGTTGATCCATGCCAATACAAAAGCCGCGACTTTGAAGCCATTGACAAATTCCAGCTCCGGCAATTGACCCAGGGCCGCGGGATTAGCGCTTCGCAGCAGGTTGGAAAAAACCGCGTGAGGCATGGCGGTGGTGATCAACAGGATGGCCAGGCCGGCACTGGCGGTCCCGCCGACATTGAACATGGTGGTTCGAAAAGCGGACGCCACGCCTCGCCGGTTGGCCGGCACGGCGTGCATGATCGAACTGATATTGGGCGAAACGAACATTCCGCTGCCGGTACCGAGGAGCACCAGCGGAACGACCATCTCGGAATAGGCGGTCGACAGCGTCATGCCGGACAGCCAGAAAAAGGCGGCGCTGGAGATGCACAGGCCAAGGGTGGCAAACAGTCGCGGGCCGTATTTATCGGAAAGCATGCCGCTCAGCGGACCGGCCACCACAAAAGCGAATTCAAGCGGAAGCAGGCCCACGCCGGTCTGCATGGGAGTGAAGTCCAGAACGATCTGCATATAAAAAGAGACGAGCAGCATCATGCCCAGCCAGGCCAGTGCGTTGAGCAGTTGGGCGATGTTGCCGGCTGCAAATTCCCGGATCCTGAAGAGCTGCAGATCCAGAAGGGGTGCGCTGCTGCGAATTTCCACCCGGATGAAGCCCAGGAGCAGGAGTACGCCGACGGCGAGCATCGACAGTCCCGGCAGCGCCTCGGCCACGCCATAGCTCAACAGGGTAATCGCAAGGAGCACCAGCGTCAGACCGCATGAAAAAGTGACAAAACCGATCCAGTCGATGTTCTTCTGCTCATCTTTGACCGCAATTTCTTTTAAGCGAAAATGGGCCCAGAGGGTGCCGAATATCCCGATGGGGATATTGAGGTAAAAAAGCGCCCGCCAGCCGTAAAGCCCGATGATCACGCCCGAAAGGGTCAGACCGGCCACGGAGCCGACCCTGAAGGCGATCTGATTGATCCCCAAAATGGTGCCGAGCTGCTTGGCCGGCGCGGCGTCGGTCAGAATCGCGGCGCTGTTGGTCAGCAGCATGGCCGCCCCCAAGCCCTGCACAATCCGTGAGCAAATGAGGTGTGAGGCACTATAGGAGACCGAGGCCAGCGCCGAACCGACGGTAAACACGGCGAACCCGAGATTGTATATCCTGACCCTGCCGACGATATCCGTGATCCGGCCGATCAGAAGCAGCCCGACCGTGCTGGCCAGCAGATAGGACTGGCTGACCCAGACGATCGACTCCACGTCTGCACCCAGCGCCCGGGCAACCGTCGGCAGTCCGACGATGACGATCCGGGTATCTATGCCCGCCATGAGCGTACCCACGGTGGTCACACTCAGTGCGATCCATTTGTATTGCATATGCGGGCCCGCCTTGATCCGGTATCGATTCTCCGTATGTTGGACAGCTACAAATCCGCGGTCCTCGTCATCCGCCCTGGCCGGCCGTCAGCCTGGCGCCGCGTCGAATGGCCCCATCGATAAGGGTACGGACGATCCTGCCGTAATCCCCGCCAAAGTGGTGCCCGCCGTCTGTTTTGACAATCTCGGCGCCTGCCAGCGAGCGGTCCGTGCATCCGCTCTCGCCCTGTTCGTCCGCCCCGAAAAAGCATTGGACCCGCAGGTGATCCAGTTTGTGGAGTTCCGGCGCCAGGGGAAGGGCGTCGGTGGAAGGCGACCCGCCGATCCACCCGCTCATGCGGATTTCGAACTCCGCGGATTGAGATAAACCCAACAGGGAAATCAGCCGGATATGTTCAAGCGAGGCCGGCTTGATCCGATTGACCATAAAAGGGAGAATGTCGGCGCCGAATGAATAGCCGACGAGCATTACATCAGGCGTGTCCCAAGCCTTCACAAAATGGTCGATGATGCGCTCCAGACCCGCGGCCGCCGCCTCGGGCGTCTGCCGGTGCCAGAAACCTCTCAGCGTATCCACGCCCACAACCGGGATCCCGGCCTTCTGGAGGGCTTCTCCGATCTGCTTGTCGAGATCCCGCCAGCCCCCGTCGCCCGAGTAAATCACCGCCATGGTCTTTCCGTGATGTTCGGCCGGCAGCAGAACGAGCGGCAAATCGTCGACCCCGCGGCCGGCGGGCGTCGTCACATGCGCCGCATCGGCGATGACGCTGATTACGGCCGATGACAGGTCGTCATAGGGTCTCAGGGGAAAAATAACGTTATTGCGCCCCCGCACATATGGACGCAGTTCCTTGTCCTGGGGCGATGCCGTCGCAATTCGCCAGAATCCGTTGAGATGATCCACCGGGAGATAGCGGAAACCGCCCGGTGTCTGTACATAGGGCGCGCCCGGGCACAAGGGCTGTCGCCCGGGCAGTTCGGGATTGAAGCCGAAGGATACTGCGCCGGAAAACTGTCCGGGTTCGGATTGGGCCAGCACGGCATAGGCCAGGGCACCCCCGGCACCCGGTCCGGCCAGCACCGCAAAACCGTCTTCCGAAAGGCGATGTCGATGAAAAAGCATGATTTTCAAGGCAGACAGGTCCTCGGATGCCCGGCTGCACCCTCCCCCTGCCCTGTCCAACGCCTCCAGGTACATAGCGGTGTCCACAACGGCGACTGCCTGACCGGCTTCAGCCAGCGCCCGCAGCGATTCGCGGGGGATCGGATCGGTTGCCGTGGGATCGGAAAACAGGATGACGACCCCCGCTGCCGGGCCCGTCGGATCGATGATCGCCACCGGTCCCAGATGAGGCAAACCCAGTGTTTCCGCTGCGCCGGCGGATGCAACGACCAGGGTGATGAAAAGTGAGAAGCCTATTCGGGTCATCACGCCTCTCCACCCTGCACCCCGACTTTTGGGGGATCTCCTTTTTCAAGGAACTCGACCGTGAGCTGCCGTTTGGCGTCGTTGGCCAGGTGGAGCGTGCGCGTGGGAAAGGCGAAATCGATGCCCTCGGCCGCGAATCGCCGGGTAATCTCCAGGCAGGTGCGCTGGACCCACTCCTGGAAATCCCAGTAGTTGGGCGGGTGATACCAGATGAGGACCATGATGTTCAGGCTCCAGTCATTGAAGCCGTTGAAGTACACCCGGGGCGGAAAGTCCGGGTGCATGCCCTCGTGATCGGCAATGATCTCGCGAATAATGGCCACCGCCTTCTCGATTTTCTCGGGCGGCGTGTCGTAGGTGATGCCGATGTGGGTCAGCCAGCGGATGTTGGGCCGCTTGCCGATGTTCTCCAGCCCCGAATTGACCACTTTCTCGTTGGGAATGGTCACCAGGGCGCCGGTGAGCAGCCGGATGCGGGTGCTGCGGAACCCCACGTCCTCTACCACCCCATCGTAGCTGTCGATGACGATGCGCTCCCCCACCTGGAAAGGCTTGTCGAAGAGGATCGTCAGCGTGCCGAAAAAATTGGCGATGGAATCCTTGGCGGCCAGGGCCACGGCCAAGCCACCGATGCCCAGTGAGGCCAGCAGGGGGCCGATCTCAATACCGGTGATATTCTGGAGCACGATAATGCCGGCCAGGATGATGATAAAAATCCTCAAGGTCTTGCCGAACAGGGGCACCAGGATGTCGTCGATGGTGCTCTCCGTACTGTCTGCCCATTGAGACAGGCGGGCATCCATCACATGGACGAACTGATAGACAAACCAGAAAAAGGCCAGGATGCCGCCCACCGATGCGGTTTTCTGGAACACCAGGTGAACCGGGTTGCTGCCGTCGGCCCCCTGGAAATGGCTGTACAGGGGAGACAACGCTCCGTAAATACCATAAACCCAGATAAACAGGCTCAAGGGCCGCATCACCGCCTTGAGAATAAGGCGCATCCAGGAGATCTCTCCGTCCACCTTGGGGATGGATTCGGTCTTCCGTTGAATCAGCAGTCGGACCATCCGTTCGATCGTCACCACCACAAAAACCAGCAGCAGGCAGAAAAGCAGCTTGAGCCAGCTGATATCCGCAACCACCTTGCTGTCGATCCAGCCGCCCAGGCGATCCGAGGCCCTGGCTCCGAATTCCTCGATCTTTTCGCCGACTTTGTTCCCGGCCTGATCGATTTTGCCGATTTCCGGTTTCAGTTCGCGTTCATCGGCCGTCTCCTGTACATCCGTGGTGGTGCCATTGGATGCAGAGTCGGATCTGGTTTGAGCCATAACCGAGTGAGAAAAAGCAACGGTAATGAGTAACACCAATAAAATAATTCTAAAGCGCCTGCTGGATTTTTCCATGGATGAATGTTCCTGTCGATCTTCCGGTTGACGATACAAAATGCCACGAAAGCGGTCAACCATTGAGGGATTCTTCCCGGCCGTCAGGCGTCTCAGGGCACCTGACGGCAGGAAAATCGTGAAAAGTTTGTCAATCCCGGATTTTTTTCAAGGCGGCCACTTCAGCCAGCAGTTCGATCTGGATCTGCTGGATTTCCGCCAGGCGCTCCCATTGGCGGGACAGCAGATGGTCGACTTTTTCATGGAGATGGCGGATTTCAAGTTCCGCCTTGAGGTTGACCCGGTAGTCATGCTCGGACCGCATTCGATCCTTGGCCTCCTGGCGGTTCTGGCTCATCATGATCACCGGAGCCTGGATGGCGGCCAGGCAGCTCAGGATCAGGTTCAGCAGGATAAACGGATAGGGGTCGAAGGGCTTGGCCGCCAGGGCGATGGTGTTGATCAGGATCCAGATCACCAGCACGGACCCGAAAACGATGATGAATCGCCAGCTGCCGCCGAACGTGGCAATGCGATCGGCCAGGGCTTCTCCCAGAGTGGGTTTGCTGACGAACTCCTCATAGAGGTTGCTGGTGAGAAATTCATGTTGTTTCAGGCTCTCCAGGACATCCCGGTCCAGGGTGGTGACTTCGCCCTGCTCCGAGGACAAAAGGCTCTCCACGTAACGGATGCGATAGCGGTTGAGATCGTCTTTGCAGATGAACCCTTCTAAGGACAACTCGGGGTGGTCCCTGCGGATTTCGTTGACGATGGCGGGACGGACCAGGGCCAATGGAATCATGGATCCGCTGTCCGCATCCGTTCTGCAAATCTGGCAGACGGAAAGGTCGGTTAAAGCGGTGGTTGGTTCCGTATCGTTCATGGCATATCCCTCAAAGGCTAAAGGAAAAGTATCCGGAGATGTCATTCCCGCAAAGACGGGGGCACGTAGTGAAGTTTGAGCGTTATCTTGAAATATTTCATAACACTGGATCTATTTTTCTGCAGGGATGACAAGCAACGGTTGTTTTCATGAGCAATGCTCCTTCATTACTTAAGGACGGCTCCTTTGATGCCCCCGGAGATCAGTTGGGCCAGGTGGGTCAGGATCGCCGGCAGGGCGAGGCCACCGGGTGACGCCAGATAGCGGGGTTCCCACACCGGGTCGAATTTGTCTTTGTACTGGTGCAGCCCCTGGAAATTGTAAAAGTGCTCTCCATAGCGGGACAAAAAAGACGCCAGACGGTTCCACAGGGGCGCCAGGGAGCGGTCCTCCAGGCCGGCCAGCGGGGCCATGCCCAGGTCGAACCAGCGATACCCCTGCTCCCGGCCCCAGCCCATGAGCTGGATGAACAGGAAATCCATCACCCCCCGAGGGGCCAATCCGGGATCGTATCGCATCAGATCGATGGACAGTTCCGCCTGGTCCGCACTTTGCCAGAGGTTGGAAAAGGCGACGATCGTGTCGGCTCTTTTCACCACGGCCATATCGAAATGGCCCAGGTAGGCGGCGTTGAAATTTCCCAGGGAAAAGCCCTTCTCACGCGTGTTTTTTTCGGCCAGCCAAGCATCCGAAATCCGTTTTAACTCGCTGAATCGTTCGGCGGCCCGGGCCGCGGGAAGGATCTCCATGGAAAGCCCCTCCTTTTCCATTTTGCGCTGGGTGTAGCGCAGCTCCTTGCGGCTGCTTCCCTCCAGGGAGAAGTCCGGCAGGGAGACGCGGGCCGTTTCTCCCAGCTTGGTCAGGGAGAGGCCAAGGTCCAGATAATAGGGCAGATGATCCGGCGCCACCTGATAAAACAGGGCCCAGCCGCCGAAGCGATCCGACATCTCCCGGAATCGCCAGATCAATTCGGGCCAGGCGGTCTCCGGCCCCACCGGATCCCCCATGGAGACCCAGCTGCGGCCTTCAACCGCGAACATGATGAAGGCATCGTTTTCCGGGCTGAAAATAAAGGATTTATCACCCAGCAAGGCCAGATTGGCTGCCGTGCTGGAGGATTTTTTTACGACCTGGGTCACAGTGGCCATTTCAGCAGTCGTGGCGGCGGCCGGCCGGTGGACGGCAGGGCGCATGAGCCGGGCGACGGCATATGCCAGAAGCACCGCGGCAGCACCGGCCGAAGCTCTCAGAAACCGCGGTGCGGAGCCGCTGAAGGCAAATTGCCACCACAGACGATCGCCGTATTCCACATGTTTATAAGAAAACAGGCCCAGCCAGAGTGCACTGATGGCCACCATGGCGATGGCGGTCATCCAGGCGGGCGTAAACCGCTGATTCAGCAGTGAGGTCTTGCGGTAAAAGAAACGGTGGCTGGGCAGCAGGGCCGCCAGCAGCACCGCCAGAAACACCGCCTCTTCGTAATCCAGCCCCTTGAACAACGATGCCGCGATCCCGGCTGCCAGAAGGCCTACGGTAATCCAATAGGCACCGTCCAGCCGGCGCTGGAGGCTACGGGCCAACAGCAGCAAGGCCATGCCGACGCAGCTGCCCACGAAATGGGAGGCTTCCAGCAGCGGCAGGGGGACCACCTCCTTGAGCCACATGAGTCGGTGTTCCAGGCCCGGCGTCGCACCGGAAAAAAGCAATACCGCCCCGCCAATGAAGGTGGTAACGGCCAGTACCGGGGGCAGAACGGGAGCGCTCCAGCGGTGATAGTTGGCCATCATCTTTCTGGCCGACTCCCGGTGCAGGAAGATTTCATTGATGCCCAACAGGGCGGCAGACAGGACCAGCGGCAGCAGATAGTAGACCATTCGATAGACCAGCAGGCTGCCCAACAGGGCCTCTGCCGGCATTTTATCTCCGATCTCCAGCAGAAAGACCGTTTCGAAAACGCCCACCCCTCCCGGAACCTGACTGGCCAGTCCGGCCAGTTGGGCCACCATATACATGCCCAACAGCATCGGCAGGGAGAGCTGCTCCGTCGGCGGCAACAGGGCGATCAACGCGCCGGCGGCCAGAAACCAGTCCGCCGCTCCCACCAGCAGCTGCAGGACGCCGGATTTCATTGATGGCCCGTCGATTTCCCAGTTGAACAGCCTGACCGGGTGTTTCATCAGCGCCCCGGCGGCCAGATAGGCGGCCACCAGCAGGCCCATCAGCAGCCCGACGGTGCGGGTGGACGCCAATGGCAGGTGAAGCGCCGTCGGAAGGGGCAACGGATCGAGGACAAACACCAGCCCCCCCAGCGCGAAAAAGCCCAGCCACAGGGTCAGGGTGCAGAAAAAGACCAGTTTGGTGATCTCCAGGGCGGACAGGCCCCAGGACGCGTACAACCGGTAGCGCACCGAAGCGCCGGCCAGCATGGAAAGCCCGATGTTGTTGCTGAAAGCGGCCCCGATGAAAGCGGCCATGGCTATCTTGCCGTACGCCAGCGCCTGTTTCAGATAGCGCAGCGCCAGCAGATCATAGGTGGTCATGACCCCGTATCCGGCAGCAGTCAGCAAAAGTGCAGCGGCTATGCGGGTTGACGGTATCGATCGGATATGATGAACAATGTCCTTGAAGTGGTAGGCGGACAATTCACGGTGCAGCACCCAGATGGCCAGGGAGAAAAGCGCCGCCCCCAGAATCGGTCCCGCCCATGCCCACAATTTCGTCTTCACAGGCCCTCCGGCCCTTTGATGTCCATTGTCTCATGGGCCTTTTTCCGGTGGCGCCGAACCAGATAAATCGCCCAAACGACAGCACCGGCGAGCGCCACCAGGACAAAAAGCATCTTTTCGTAACGGCGGATGTTGCCCATAATGCCTTCCAGGGCATTGCCGAACAGATATCCACCTATCGCCACGATAGCGGCCCAGACAATGGCGCCGATGGCATTGAGGAATAAAAAACGGATCACCGGCACGTTACTGATACCGATGGCGAAAGGCATCACCGTTCTCAGCCCGTAGAGAAACCGAAACCCGAGGATCAACGGGGTCTGAAAACGGTCGATCAGGCGATTCGCGCGTTCCAGCTTGGTTGTCCAGGAGGGCCGTCGGGTCAGCAGGAATGTGTTGTGGCGGCGACCCAGGAAGAAAAAAAGCTGATCGCCGCACAGGCTGCCGGCGAATGCGGCCAGGATCACGCCGGCCAAGTCCATGTAGCCCATATGGGCGGCAAGACCGCCCAGGACGAGGATCGTTTCCCCCTCCAGAAAAGTACCGATCAGAACGGCCCAATACCCGTATGTCTGAAGAAATGCCTCCATGATGAAACCTGAACCTATGCAACAGCGGGTGATGTGTCGAACAAGTGAAACCGGTCGACGATGACGACCCTGTACCGGACCAGGATTTGAACTTACCATGTTGTGGTCGACCGTTCAATCTGATATCCGTATGCTTAAAAGCGTCTCACCCAATTCAAACGGCATGCCGACCGGTTTGATTGCCAATATGAAGGAGGGAACATCGATGAAAAAATCCATTATCGGCGAGCCTGTTTCAAAACGTCTTAGTTCGGTCAAGATCAAGGCGGGCGATCATTTCAACCGCAGGCGTAGCCGCGCTACGTTGAGGATTGAAATGCGAGCCCAACGCCGATATTGGCCGAAATGGGGCGTTTTGAAATTGGCTCTCGGCATTATCGCTTTTTCAGCGGCAGAGTTGATGCTCGCCCTGAATCCCGGCGGGTGCGACGCCCAGTCCCAGGCAGGTCAGGGCAGCCTGTCCGACCTCGCCGTGGCCCAAATCGCGCTGATGCCTTTTCTGGTGGGCCGGTTGGAGCCGCCCGATGCGCCGATCGACAAGCCCCTGAGCCAAGCGTTCACCCAACTTGTCATCGATAACCGGGAATTGCCGAAGGACGCCGATCAGGTCATGACCCGGATCGTCAATGCCGCACTGAAGCTGCGCGTCGAGGAGCGGCTGATCCCGCCGGACCGCGTCGCCGACGCCTACCGGATCCTATCGGCGGACCCGACCCTGGACACCCCGCGCAAACGCGCCGTCCGTCTGGGAGAAGCAGTGGATGCGGAGGTCGTCATGGTGGGCACCGTGTGGCAATACCGGGAAAAAGGGGCGTTGGTAGACATGCCGGACAGCGCCGCGTCAGTAGGGTTTGCCCTTTACCTGATCGACGTCAAGACGGGTGTTCGCTTCTGGCGCCGCGCCTTCGATGAAACCCAGCAGGCGCTGACTGACGATGTGGTGGATGGTTTTAAACAGCTCGGCATGGGGCTTCGCTGGCTTTCAGCCGAAGAACTGGCCCGGTACGGGGTCAAGTCGGTGCTTCAGAACTTACCGTTGAACTGAAACCTGACCGCTCAACGATTTTAAAAGCGGTGGCGGTTGGGGCGGCCGGCTTTCCCTCGGGACCCGGGAAGCGGCAATCCGCCTGAACGCTGGCGGTACCGTATTGCCGGCGGTGGAAGTTGTGGGGCCATCAGTACCCCATCCCGAAATTCACCTGTAAGGCCGCAGGCCTTACACGCCCCGAAACACAGCACCCTGTTTTCGCAGGACCGTTGCATCGGTTGGGGTTTATTTTTCAACGCTTACCCGTCGTCCTGCGGGCCGTGACGTTACCGAACCTTCGAATGACCTCCGTTTCAGCGCCATGATTGCTTATAGTCACCGATATGGGATGAGAATGCTTCACGGATTACCGAAGGAAGAAGGTGGACCATCTTCTCGGACAGGTGGTTTTCAAAAGGGAAGATGACCGATCCGCCGATCCATGGTGAATGTTTGGGTAGAAAAGAGACCAGGGGAACCAGGAGCACGGCGACAAAAAGCATTCCCTTGAGAAGTCCAAGTCCGGCGCCCGAGGCCCGATTCATCCACCCCGATCGACGAAGGTGCAACAGGTAGGTCACGATGACGCCGGATACCGTCATCAGGAGACACATGCAACCGAAAATCGTGAGAAAACAGGTCAGATCGCGCATCGGTGAGGAGGCGATCCACCCGGATAGCATCCTGGAAACAGGGGGATAAAAAAAGGCGGCGGCAAACAGGCCGACCAAGACGCCGGCAATTGAGAAAAGTTCGTTCACCGGTCCTCTGAAGATTCCCCTGATCAGACAAACCAGCCAGAAAATCAGGATTGCAGCGTCGGCCATGTTCATGATTGCCTCATGCGGTGGTTGCTTTCACCCGGGTTGATTGTTTTCGTTGTTTCCCCGGCGCCTGGTGCGGGGTGGTTTTCGATCGGCAGACTCGCTACCGTCCACTTTTATTAATCCAGGCCGCAATCGCCGCCTTGTCCATTATTCCGTCTTCGGTCACCAGGAAATCCACATGCTTGAGGTCCACGGCATCGTGGG
>JAHLLR010000089.1 GCA_020444075.1 Deltaproteobacteria bacterium | reverse complement strand
GCGGTTGTCGCATTATCGAAGAATGCGGTTTAGGAGTAACGCCTTCAGGGTATTATGTCGGCCGACGTCATCCGATCTCCCAGATGGGTAAGCCGGAGGTGTTCTAAAGCCCGCTGTCCGGAAGCGAGCCTGCGTCAATGTCATCGCGGGTGATATCAATTGATACATGGCTCACCTTTTACAGTTCATTGTCAGTGTGCATTGATCGAGAAATTACCGTTACACGGTGATTCGATTGGCTTAGAAGACGGGTAATTTCCAAGCAAATGCCTTTGCTGCCGCCAAACACAACAAAATCATTTTCGTTCATTTTTTTCTCCATCTTGGTCAAGTGCCATCAAGCACCATCCTATTGGCTTACGTATGGACGAATTCATGAAGCGAAATCACAATACAGCCATCTATCATTCTAAATTCTGCTTCTGGGGTACTTTCTGAATCTTGGCAATGTCATACCCTTGGCTCTGCAGGAATTGTAGAATGCGGTTGTAGTCATCCGAGGGAATCGACGAATCACGCGCCATAATCCACACATAGTCTCGCTTGGTCCGGCCGATAACGGTTTGCGTGTAAGTATCGTTTAGGTAAACGATGCGGTATTCAGCCTTAAAAGGCCAGACAAATTGCATGTCCCAGACTGCGTTTGATGCTTTATCGCGAGGAAATCCGCGTGGGCGATACGTTTTGAGAGGACCGTCAAAACCTCCTTTGTTGAAAGAAAAGGTCGTTTCCACAGAACCATCAACGTTTAAACGATAGGATTCAATACCGTTATATACGTCTTTTTCGAAAAAAGTGGGAATGCTGGCAACGACGTACCAGGACCCCATGAAACGTTCCAGGTCAACGTTCTCAGCGGTTTGAATGGGGGGCATGGTTTGACACCCTTGAATGAATAAAAGTGTTAATAAGCCAAACAAAAAAAGCCTTATACGCATGATATCACCATTAATTCGATTGATTAAAAACAGGGCGCTGTGAAAATATAGCAACCGTCATTTATCTTGTCTCTTCAACCGATAGTGGGAAACGATCCATTGGTTTCCCCCGTCAGTAACCCACAGTTCACTGCAGGGCATGAAGAAAATTCGCCAATGCCAAAATCAATTATTCCAAGTATCCACTGCCGATAGCAGAAAAAGGCAGGTTCAGCTCCAATTTCGGCACCTGCTTGGCGATCCAGGCAGTGAAGGTATTGCTGTTTGGACCTGGAAAGGCCCTGTAGGTATCTTTCCATGGATAATCCTCGGCAGCATTGTTTACTGCAACAATCAGTTCATCTACCCCTGTCCCCTTGAGCGCTTTAAGAATCCGAGGTTTTTGACCATACCAATAACGGTCGGGGACATCCTTGGCAATCCTCAGGACCGGCTGGCCATTGTAGCCACGCCAGCCAACCACATCGTAAACCGTGTATGCGGTTTCGCCTGTCCGTTTGGCAGCAATCCAGGTGTGGATGGCAAACCAGCCTCGCCAACCCCAGGCATCGGCACCATAGACGTGGAGAACCGCCTCATTCGTGGTTGTAGGGTCCGGCGCAATTTTCGCAGATTCGCGACTGGCGGTACGCCAATCTTTGGCAGTGTAAACATTCAACAATATCAGTCCTGTCAGAATAACAGCTGAGAATAGCATCAAGTATTTCACAGGTAAGGGCATCACGAAATCTCCGGACATTGAAATCATTTCGGTAACTAAAAGAACTATCCTGATTGATTAATAAAATTGACATTAGCCCTCAGGATACAATGATAAGAAAAAAGGATTGCATTGGCAGTAAGATGCTACCACTTTAACATTGTGATAAAACCGATCTATCTTGCTTGGAATAATTGCAATTCCGAGTTGTAGGTACTCAAAAATGAAGCCTATGTTGATAATTTGTACCGACAGATCGGACAGCTGAAAGTCGAATTGGCGGGCCAATCTATAATATGTTTAGCGGTTTCTTCCTGGTATCAAGCATTCAAACCCGTTCAGCGGTATTGAAAACTGGGAAAAGGGCATGCGGGAAAGCGTTTTGGACGCTTTTGCCGCGTAATTCAGAATTGCCATACCCGTAAGCGATATAATCACCCCAGTCGTAGGAAATCAAATTTCCATCAGCAATCAGGTGATATTCCGGGACCTGGGGAAAAAGCGATATGAGAAACATGCAACTAAACTTATGGACTGGATAGCCACAAAGGGTTGGAAAATGACTGGCGCTCCGGTATGGGCCCGATACAATCCACCCTTTATGCCATGGTTTATGAGAAGAAACGAAATTTTGATTCCAGTGCAAAGCCAATGAATCTTTTGGGCGTCTGGTACACCATCATGATCGTTTATATAAGTTGGCCTCGGTAGTTGTCCAAAAATAAAAACCACCCGATAAGCCATTAAAACATTTGTTTTAATTTTTCTTTTTGGCTGAATGATAGCCAAACATATCAATCATTCGCTTTTAGCAACAGTCTGAAAATATAGCCTCGCGTATTGTTCCAAAAGGTAATCGAATTAATGTAAACATTAGACAAAATCATGTGCGTGGTTTTGTTATTACCACAACAAACTTTCACGTCACCCAGATTGCATATAGCTGCTATTAACACGTAACATTGACCCAAAAGGCCAACTACCATATATTGTAGTTGGCCTTTTCACGTTGAAGTTCATTTTATGTTCAGATACGATCAATTTATTTTTAACCATCCGATCAAATGAATTGTTCGTTACCCTGCTATTTTCCCCAACATTTTAATTGGCTAACTTCCCTTCACCAAGCAGCCTCAAAATGGTCGCCCGATCGGCATCGGGGTTCTGGTTTAAAATGGCCGCCACCCGGCGGGCGGTGTAGGCGGTGGCGATGGAGGTGCCGGCATAGGTGCCCGGATCGCCCTTGTATCCCACCGGCAGGTCGGCCAGGCCCGGGGCGGACACGGCCACGAAATCTCCATAGTTGGACTGGTCCCATGCGTCGCCGTTGGGGGCCAGCGCCCCCACGCCGATCACGTTGTCATAGGCGGCCGGGTAGACCGGGTTGCCCGTGGGGGCGTTGCCCGCGGCCGCGACCAGAATCAATCCCTTGGCGGCGGCATAGCGGGTGGCCGATTCCAGCAGCACGCCGGGGGTCTCTGAGCCCCAACTCAGGCTCAGGACCCGGGCACCTTTTTCGATGGCATAGTCAATGCCGCGCATCAACGTGTAGGTGGAGGTAAACCCGTTGTCGTCAAAGGCGCGGATGGCGACCACCGGGCTGCCGGCGGGCGTATCCGGCCCTGCTCCCAGGGGGGTGACTGCTCCCGCAGCAATCAGCGCCATCTGGGTGCCGTGGCCCAATTCATCGCCGACTTCGGCGCCCGGCGAGACGGCATCGTATGCCGCCTGAACGAAGGGGCTGCTCTGATAATCGGAAAGCAGGCCGCTGTCCAGCACCGCTATGATCGTGCTGCCGTCTTTCGGGGAACCCACGGGCGGAGGCGATGACGCTCCTGTCCCGCCAATAGCGGGGCTGCCGCCTTCCAGGGGATAGGCGTAGTCCGGTTCGGCGGATTGGACCCCCGGGGTGCTGGCGATCGTTTCAGCGATCGCCTGTGCATCACTACCGTGGGGCAGGCGCAGCCGGACGATGCCCAAAGGGGCATAGGCGTCGATGATGGCAGCGCCCAGCCGATCCAGCAGCGCCGCAAGGGCCTCTTCCGTGATAGTGGGCGCCAGCCGGAGCAGCAGGATGTCCTTCACGAAATAGGTGCCGTCGCCATTGTTGACCACGGTCAGGTTCGCGCCTTTTTTTAACGGCCGGACGAGCGCTTCCTGGCCTTTGTAAAAGATGCGGATTTCCCAGAGACGGGGTTCAGCGGCCGTGGATGCCTTGTCTTTTCTCCAGATGAGGGCATAGTCGACCGATCTCAGGATGCTGGCCATGGCGGCGCCGATGGGCCGCTTGGTGAACGCTGCGGTGATTTTCGGATTGATGCGTGGATCGATGCGGATGCGGATGCCCTGGTCCGCCAGGGATGCCAGAATCTTCGAAAGGTCCTCATCCTGTGTGTTTAGTGTCAGCCGATCGCCTTCGACGCGCACAACGGATTCTGCGGCCTGCGCTGAAAGCGGGCCCAGCACCAGACAGAGCATGAGAAAGATACTGTTTAATTTGATCGATTTCATATCGTATATCCTCGCCTTTTTAAGGGGCGTCCGGGGCAGACTCGGCTGCTGATGGGGTGATCAGCTTGGATGATTCCTCCACGGCGAACTCCGAAGCACTTTGGACCAGTTTGAAGGGGGCCTTCAAGGTCCTTCCCATGAGGTTGAGAAGCCCTTCTCCGACCGCCGATGGGGACATGGGCGTGACCTTGATGTCGGCCAGCGGTCCGGTGACATGCAGGGGGATTGAAATCAGGGAGCCGCCGGCGATGTAGTTGACGATGGGGATTTTGTTGACGATCCGGTCAATGGTCTTCAATGGGGCCGCCAGCAGCGAGAAGTCCGTTTCGCGGGTGTCGAGCGCGATGGTTCCCTGGCCGGTGATCTTCAGGGAGTTTCCGTCCAGCAGGATCTCGCTGAACTGCAGTTTTCCTCCCCCGATATCGGCCTTGGCATAAGCTTTGGCGTAACCGTATCCGGCTTCCGTGAGATCGGATTGTCCTCCGGTGAACATTTCGGTGATGTTGAGAACGGAAAAGATTTTCATGAGCACGTTGGAATACTCGATTTTTCCGTTGTCCGATGAGAATTCCATATGCCCGGACATGGATCGGGTCGGGTTTTCCGGAGTCGGCGGCAGGTTGATTTCACCGGTAAGGTCATATCGCGCCAGCGCTTTTACCGGTTTTTGCCAGAGGCAGTTGGCCGTCTCCTGCAGCGACGCGCCCGTGGCCGTCGGGGTGATGTGCAGACTCATCCCCCGGGGCGAGAATCCCAGCTTCCCGGTGGTGGAAATGCCGCACAAATCCGCCTGGTTGATCTGAACCTGGGTGTTCTCGCCGTCCAGGCGGACATCGGCCCGCACCTGGGACCAGGTAAACCCGCCGTAGGTGAAGTCGTTCGCCTTGAGGTGAACCGCTCCCCGCGGCGTCATTGCCAATGCGGCCGCGGTTTGCCTTGGCGTGTCCGCTTTATCCCTGTCGACGGGGTGGAGGGTTCGGATCAACTCCCCTTCCAGGCGGTCGGCGTCTACGTTGAGATCAACGGTCAGGCTGCCGTCGCTGCTGTCCAACATCCCATCGACCTTCAACAGGCTATTGCACACGTATATTTCCGAGGGTTCGATCTTCAGTTTTCCACCGTAGCCGTCGATGGAAAATTGCCTCACGTCGATGGGGTCGGGGGCCAGACCGAGAAAATGCAACCCTTCTCCCGCCAGTTTTCCGGTAAATGAAGACTTAAGCGGTGAACGGCTGTCGATTACGGCGCGGAAATCTCCCTCGAGACGGCCGGCCAGGATCTGGTTGTTTTCGAGAAGGCGGTCGGCCGTGGTCTTCTCCACGTTGCCGGAGAAGCTGACCTCGATTCCATCGGCGCGTTTGCGGGCGGCGGCGGTTGCCCGTGAACTGCCGTCGGCAAACTGAATCCGTCGGATCTGCCAGTCCCGCGGGGATATGGTAAAATCCGCAAACAGGTCGACGCCGCCGGCCGTCTTCATCCCCCCCATGAAGGAGAGGGTTTTCGTTTTGGACCAATTGATGCTGATATTGGAAAGATTCACCGGCGGTTTCATCTGCAGGTGTCCGGGGATGTGTAGCTTCGCGATCACCCACGCGAGCGCTTCCGGTCCCATGGATCCGTCGATCCGACACGCTACCGATTCAGGATCGATGATGCCGTTGGATTGGTATGACGAAACAAAGGAGCCGTCCAGGAACGCTATCTTTACGTTGGTTGCCCACTCCTTCCCGGGCATGTAGGTGATCTCACCGCCCGAGAGGCTGACCGCAAACGGCACGACGGGGCTGGTGAGGCGCATATTCTCCGGTGTTCCGGATATTTCGAACGCCCAGTTTCCCGGTTCGGTGAGCGGACCGTTAATATGCACTTTCGATAGGCGCGCACCGCCGGTCACCGATTCGATATAGTTCTTGATCCCTGAAAGATCCTTGAACGCAGTGAGCCAGTCATGCAGCGGTGCTATATCGACCGCCACCGAAGGGCTCGATATCGACAGGGTCGCTTCTTTTTCCCAGTCGATGGCTGCATCCAGTTCCTTGAAGATGGCCCCTTTGAAATGGCCGCTGACATTCTTGAACGCCACGTGCCGGTCTTCGTAGATCACGTTGCCATCCATGCGCTCAAGATCGGCCTCGATGCCCGGGAAAGTGACCAGACCCCGGGACAGGTGGCCCGCCGCTTTCATTTTTTTCAGATGCCATCCGGTTTCGTCGACATCGAATCCGGCAGAATAGGAGGCATCGGTCAAGCGTCCCTCTTTGGCAACGGAAAAGGCGGTGCGGATCTCGTCCAGGTCGCCGGCGATGGCACGGGTGGCCGCACCGGCGACGGCCACATCCAGCCCTTCGGCGGTGGCACGTATGTCGACGACGGATCGGTCCGTATCACTCGTGTGCGTGAAGCTGGCGGCGGTAGAAAGTTCCAGTGCCGGTTGAGCCGATTTAAGGGAATCGATGGTTATCGACAGGTCTTTGCCGGCGTAGTCAACGGCACCTGAAACGGCGACCGTGTCCAGCTTCAGGCTCAGGCCCTTGCGCATGACCGTCAGGAAGGGAAAATGAATGTCAAACCGTCCGTTTACCGCTTCAGGCCCATTGAGGGTGAAGGTGGCGTTGACCGTCGCGTGGGTATCTTCGGTGGTGATGCCGCCGGGAAGGGATGCATGGAACAGCAGGGGCCGCAGGTTGATGTCGGTCAGGGCGATTTTCCCACTGGCCTGCATGGTTTGAATGTCGGCGGTGGCACTGAGGGCCACCCGGCCGGTAATACCCGATCGGCAGGCCAGACTCAGCGACAGGTCGCCGTCATCATTACCCGCGGAGGCCTGGATGGCGTCAATCCGAATATCCGGCGCATCGGTAAACATCAGTGTCACCGTTCCCCCCTCGATTTTCAGTTCCGTTCCCGGGTCGATGGCGGCCAGTGCGCCAAAAAGACCGCCGATGGCCGTCCTGATTCCATCCTCGAAAGAACGGCTGGCCTTCTCCACCGGCATGTCCGGCTTCTTCATCGGGTCCGAATCCATGAAAACCTTGGCTTCGGGGGTAATCAGGGCCAGCCGGCGGATGCTCACCTGGCCTTTCAGGGCGGGCAGAATCCTGGGGTAGACCGACAACTCCTGCGCAGTGACATCGAATGCATCCCGCCGACGCAGATGAATGTCCCGGGCCTTCAAGTGGGGCATGGGAAGAAAACTGATGTCCAGGCGGTCATAAACCAATTCGCCGCCGGTAGCCTGGGCGGTTTTGGCGACAATGAACGATTTCACCATGTCGCGGTTGGCCAGCAGGTGGGTGGTCAGGACAGCGGTCAGCAGCAGGACCATGACCATGCCGGCGCACGCCAGACTGACCATGAGAAGCTTCCGGGTGCGGCGCATTTATGTTCCTTTGAAAAAGGGGAACCGGATGATCGGAGCCAACGGGCCGAGCATCCGGACAAAGTCGTTACGCGGCGGGTTTTTCGGTTTCATGGCGTCGGTCTTTCCGGTTTACCGGTCACTCAGGATCTTTTCGAGAATGACCCTGGTGATCAGGTAGGTGGGTTTGACCCCCTCCTTGCCCATGGCTCCGGCGGCCAGGGTCCTTCCCGTCTTGATGGGGTTGTCCGAGGCATAGTAGGCATAGCGCACCGGCATATCTTCGCGGGCGTTGCCCTTGATGATGGCCGCGCTGATGGCCCGCTGGAAATGGCCGCCCTCCATCTCCAGTCCGATGGTCTTCCAGTCCGTCTGAAATTTTTCCAGCATGTCCCTGTTCTGCAGCGAGGTGCCCAGGACAGTGACCAGCGGTCCCACGTAAACCTTCTCCGTGTCCGGGAAATCCGACGGCGAAAGGTCGTTGTCGACCCGGTAGTTGTCCGAGGTGCCTTCGAAAACGTGGGCCGTGGCCAGCATGATGTCCCCCTTGTCGCCGGTCAGGATGCCCGCCTTGCCCATAATGGAAATGGAACTGTAGTCAAAGGTGACGGTACGGCCGTCCTTGACATAGGTATCCAACAGATTTTCCATTATTTCAAATGCCTGTGCACCGAAGGCATAGTCGATCACGAGGATGACCGGAGCGGTTTCGGTCGATTCGGGGATCGTGATGTCGAGATCCGGGTGCAACGCCAGTCCCTTCAGGTGCGAGGTGTCGATGAACTGGCAGTCAATGTGGGCGCCGGAACGGTCCGGCAGTGCGAAAAACCCATGCGCCGCGGCAAACGTTTCGATCTCGTCCTGATGTTGGCGCAGGTCATGGAAAAAATCATACAGGTTGCCCTGGGTTGTCTGTCCGGCGGTCTGCAGTGCCGCAAACCCGTACAGGACATTCAACACGCTGTGGAGGTTGGCGCTGATAATGTGGATCGGCCGCTGGTGAAGGTTCTGTCGAATCAACTTCTCCTTGATATCCGAGGCCCACTTTTTTTCATACTCCTGCTGCCCGATGATCCGCATGAGCGACGGGGTCAGGTAGATGATGATGGCGTCATTCCGGTTGTTGTGTTCGGCCTCGATGCGCTGGCCCAGGCTGTGGATCAGGTGAAACAGCCCGTTGTTGCTGCCGAATTGTTTTTTGTTGGCCTCAAGGTAGTGAAAGGTATCCCGGGTTTCCCGGTAGGGGCGGCCTAAGATGATGCTCAGGCTCCACAGGGCCTGGTCCAGGACGGCATCGGAGAACGGGTCCCGATGGCGAACGGTTTTTTCCAGTTCGCTCCATTCGATGGTGAGGCTGCCGGAATCGTCGGTCATGCGGCTGTGGATCTTGCGGGCTTCCACCACCAGGAAGGTCATATGGGTGAGAATGTCATATATCTCGCTCAGGCCCCGGGTGATCACGAAGCACATTTCGTTTTGCCCCACCCGGTAGCAGGTCCGGCGCCGCTTCAAGGGGAGGGTCGGCTGCAGTGTGTCGTTTTTAAACGGGTCCTCCTCGGTGAGGATGATGCGATTGCACTCTTCGATGCCTTTGGGCAGTCGGTCGATGACATATTCAAGCCCCTTGAGTTCCACGATGCGGGGGTCGTTCATGCTGCCGTAAATTTCCGGGCTCAGGTTCCGCAGGCACTGCTCCAATGCTTTGCCCATTTTTCCGCAGGGGCGATAGAATCCGCGAATGGCCGATGCGTCGGTCAGGGTCTTGAACTCGCGAATGGCATGACGGGCTTTCTGGGCTTTGGTGAACTCCCTCACAGGACCTCCTTTATCCATTTCCTATCGGGGGGAAACGGATGGCCGTTTTATACCATATCCGGGGATGGGTTGAACAGGTGTAAACGAGCCGGAGGGAAACGTGATCGTTGGCCAGCGGGCTTTTTTCTCAAAGCGGGTCAACGCGTTCAGATGCGCATGGAGATGGACGGGTGTCCCGACAGGCTTGCGGTTCACCCGTTTTTGCCGCAAACCGTCATGGCGCTACTTGAGATTCGACAGCCAGGACGGATCTTCAAACCATTTGACCTTCAGCTTGATCAGCTCGTTGGATTCCCGCATGGTATTGAGAAAGTTGGTGGTCCAGTTGATCATCTGGGCATCTCCCGCCGGCATGGCGATGCCCAGTGGTTCATAGGTAAATGGGGTGATCAGTGAGACCAGTCCTTCGCCGGGGTGACGCAGCAGCGACAGCACGCAGACGTGGTAGTCGGCGATCAGGGCGTCCACCTGGTTGGTAAGAACCATATCGACGGCCGCATCGTAATCCTTGGCGGTGATCAGACGGGCTTTGGGCATTATGGTCTTGACCAGACTGGCAGCGGTTGAACCTTCCAGGGCCGTGAAGGCAAACGCTTCGGAATTGAGTTTCGAGGTGTCTTCGGAGGTCACCATGGACTTGAACTTGGTCAGCAGGGCCTTGCCGGAGATGTGATAGGGGCCGACAAAAGCTACCTTCATGTTACGTTCGGGGGTGATGGTCATGCCGGAAATGACCATGTCGACGTCACCGGCCTCCAATGCCGGCAGGAGCTCGGGAAAAGGTTTGATCACCAGGCTCAGTTTAACGCCCATGGCGCCGGCCAAATAACCGGCCAGATCCACATCCAGTCCCATGGGAACGCCGGATTTGTCCAGCATGTTCAACGGCGGCATATTGGCGGCCGTGCCCACGCGCAGGACACCGCTTTGGGCGATTCTGTCCAGGCTGGAAGAATTCATGGCGCCGCTGTTCGTATGGGCGCACGCCGTGGCCCATAAAAGAACCAGCAGCAGCAGAACGCGTTCACCGTGTTTCATTTTTCCTCTCCTCGTTTCCGTATATGAGAACTCGAATAAACGGATGGCATGGTTGGGGGATGCATTGATCGGGTCAGCCCCTCAGGCTGTTGGACGGGTGGGCCGGCGGTTATTCCCAGCCGGCCACTTCGTACCCTTTTTCGAAAAGGCAGCGCTCGACGATCCCTCTGAATACCTGGGGGGGATTGTCCTGTGTCATCATGCCCGCAGCCATGGATGCGACGCCGCCTCCCACGGCTCCGGCAACGGCTCCCCGGCCGGGATCACGCCCGAGAACCGCTGACGCGGCAGCGCCGGCTGCGGCCAGTGCTGCCGCGTCAGCCGCTGCCTCCTCGGACACCTGAGCCGACCTGTCCTCACTGGCGCCGGCCTTTTGGGCCATCATCCAGCAGTCGTCAATATCCGCCTGGGCCGCCTCTCTGCCCATGATTTCAAAATGGGCATTGGGATAGAGAATCGGCCGTTTCGTCGATTCGAAGGCTGATAGGGATAGAGGAGACAGCAAGATCAGAAGGCATGCAAAGACTCTGGTGATTCGATTCATAAGGAACCTTTCCGTAACAATCTCTATTCACTGTTGCGATCCACCCACTGGTCCAGGGAGACCGGCTGGACAATTCGGCAGGATATGGGCTTCCATTGACAGGCGGCGCTGATTTCGACCCCGGATTGAATGATGGATACGGGCCGGTCCGACGAGACCACCACGACGATGATCTCCGTATGCTCGGCGGTGAATCGCAGAGCCGAATTGTAGCGGGCCCCGCGGGCACGGTTTTCGACTTCGATCGCCCGTCCGTCCAGCAGGCAGGCAAACCCGTGAAGATGCAGGTCGGCGCCGATATGCAGGGCGCCGTCCACCCGCAGCAGGGATTTGGCCAGGGCGAGGATCGCCGGCTCGCGCAGGTCCAGGGGACGGTCGAAGCGCTGGCCGGAAATGGCCACCGGCGAGGGATTCAGGTCCAGAACCAGGGTGGCACCGTGCTTCTGGTCTTCAGCATGGTGAACCAGGGCGACAATGATTTTGAAAACCGTGTTGCCGGTTTCCGGATCGAGATCCGATTCCAGCAGCGCCTCTTCCAGGTGGACCAGGTTGGCCCGCCGGGTGGTAGACTGATACGTGCCGTCGGCAAAACTGCATACCGTGTCGTCAACAACCTTCAGAAAACCGTGGCCTCCCCTGAAATCGGCGGTAATGGTAAAATGGGGCAGGCTGTCGGCGGCAATTCCGACCACGCAGCGGCCGTCGGATATCAGTTTGCGGGTTGACTGCTCAACGGCGGCCAACAATTTGCGCACATGCTTGATGTTCTCCATGGTCGGCTGTTCCGACGGTGAGAACTGGGCCAGAAAAGGCATGCGCGCCACCGTCTGGGGTTCCACGAAAACCAGCTCCCCCCGGGGCCAGGCACCTTCTTCACGGGTCCGGGAGAGTTCCAGGATCGCATCCAGGATGGGATAAATGCGCAGCCGGGTGTCCCAGCCCAGCAGTATGTTCATGCGGTCCACCACATCATCGCGGACGGCATGGGTGGCGTATTCCCGCAAAAAACCGCCCGAAATGCCGGTGTAGAACACACTCTCGCTGGCCATATCGTGGGAAAATCGCCAGGCGGCGTGTTCCAACCACCGTTCGGTGGGGCCGGTGCTGCACATGTCCGGGTGATGCTCGGTAAACCACATCTGGTAGTAAACGGAGCCGGATCGGCCGCCGAAGGAGATCAGGCCGGCCAATTGAAGATTCTTTTCCGGTTTGATGTGGCTGTATTTCAGGCTGTCGCGGTGGATGGGAAGGTGGTTCCGCCATTCCCGGTTTTCTATATACAGTTCCTTCAGGCGGGGTTCGTGACCGGATAGAAGATTCTGCGGATCGAAAATGAACATGGGCTCATCGGCTCCCAGGGCAAAAACGATGGCCGCCCGGCTGGGGCCGGAGAAGTGGGACAACCCGTCGCGAAGGCCATCCAGGGTGTCGCCGAAGCAATGGCAGGTGAACGAATTGATGGTCAATATGATGTTCCGTGGGCTTGTGGAATCGGTAAACGGACCATGGGAAATGCTCTGTCCACGGTCTTAATCGACCTTATTGATTTTGTCAATCGACAGCCGGGATGCTGAACGCGGCACCCTTTCCGAGCCCTTTGCATCGATAGGTTTTACCTGCCAGAGTGCTGTCGATGACTCCCCATTGTATTCGCAGACCCATTCCTTACAATTTACTTGACGGCAGGGCCATTTTAGTAATGAATAGAGGGTGTGAAATGAACATCTCCCCCTTACGGTCTGCGCGTTGCATAATCCGAAAGTCCAACCACCGAACGAGAAATAGATGAATGGTCAAAGAATACATATATGCCTTCTTGAGATGGATTGATTCAGAAGCGGGGATGGAGAACCTTCAATCAGGCGGTTTCGAAAAGACTGTCGATTGGCCGAGAATCCTTCCGTTTGTTCTGCTTCACTTGGCATGTCTGGGCGTGATTTGGGTGGGGTGGAGTCCGGTGGCGGTGTGGACGGCCGTTGTCCTCTACCTGCTGCGCATGTTTGCCATCACCGGTTTTTATCACCGCTATTTTTCCCACAAGGCCTTTAAGACCGGACGCGGCTGGCAGTTTGCCTTTGCCGTCATCGGCAATGCCTCGGCACAGCGGGGCCCCTTGTGGTGGGCAGGGCATCATCGCCATCACCATCGATTCGTCGATACGGAAAAAGATGTCCACAGCCCCTCACAGCACGGTTTCTGGTGGAGCCACATGGGGTGGCTTACCTCACGGGCCAACTTTGTGACCCCTTACCGGTATGTCCAAGAGTGGACCCGTTTTCCCGAACTGGTCTGGCTTAACCGCTTCGATACGGCAGTTCCCATCCTGCTGGCAACGGGCCTCTACGTTTTCGGTGCCCTGCTGAAACGGGCCGCACCCGAACTGGGAACCAGTGGCGGCCAGATGGTCGTATGGGGGTTTTTCATCTCCACGGTGGTGCTCTTTCACGCCACGTGCACCATCAACAGTCTGGACCACATGGTCGGCACCCGTCGGTTTGATACGCCGGATACCAGTCGGAACAATGCACTGCTGGCCCTGATCACCCTGGGCGAGGGGTGGCACAACAACCATCACTACTTCGCAGTATCGGCCCGCCAGGGCTTTCGCTGGTGGGAAATCGATATCACCTACATACTGTTGAAACTCATGGAAAGAGCCGGTATCGTCCGGGACCTGCGGCCGTTGCCTGAAAGACTCCGCTCCGGATAGCACCTCTCCGGCAGGTTATTTCCAGTCCGCTTCAGACAGGGAGGAAGGTACATGCGCATCGCCATCATTGGCACCGGCATTTCCGGGATGACATCGGGTTACCTGCTGAGTGAAGATCACGAGGTGACGGCCTATGAAGCCAACAGCACGATCGGCGGCCATACCGCCACTGTGGATGTCCCTCTAAATGGTCGCACCTGGCCGGTGGACAGCGGTTTCATCGTCTTCAACCATAAAACCTATCCCCATTTCACGCGATTGATGGACCATCTGGGCGTTTCTTCTCAGCCTTCGGTGATGAGCTTCAGCCTCCAGGATTTCCAAAGCGGATTGGAGTTTTGCCCCAGCAGCTTCAATTCACTGTTCATCCAGCGCAGAAATCTTTTGCGCCCGGCTTTTTACCGTATGCTGGTTGATGCGATGCGCTTCCGGCGTGAGGCCCGCAAAATTCTCGATTCAGGCGATGATCGGACAACCCTGGAAACCTACCTTGCCACTCACCACTACAGTGCCTTTTTCATCAACCACTTTTTGATCCCCATGGGTGCGGCCATCTGGTCGGCGGGTCCGGGCACGTTTCGTCACTTTCCGGCGCGCTATTTTGTCGAATTTTTTGAAAACCACGGTTTTCTGAATATATCCGATCAGCCTCAATGGCGGGTTATCAAAGGGGGTTCCCGAAATTACATCGGCCCCATCACCCGACCCTTTGCCGCCCGCATCCGCCTGAACCGCCCGGTGGTGGCCGTCACCCGTTCACCTGACAAGGTGATGGTAAAGACCGCCGACGGTCGTAGCGACGACTATGACCATGTGGTGATCGCCACCCACTCCGATCAGGCTCTGGCCATGCTGGCCGACCCGTCGGCAACCGAACGCGCGGTCCTGGGCCCTATCGGCTACCAGAAAAACCAGGTGGTGCTGCACACCGACACATCCGTGCTGCCCTCCCAACGGGCGGCCTGGGCCAGTTGGAATTACCTGACTCCCGAAAGGGCCTCGGACCGGGTGGCCCTGACTTACAACATGAACATGCTCCAGGGCCTGGATGCCCCGGAAACCTTTTGCGTCTCCCTGAACATCGGCGACCGCATCGATCCTGCGAAGATCATCCGGCAATTCGTCTACCACCATCCGGTATATACGCCGGAGAGTCTTCTGGCCCGCCGCCGGCACACGGAAATCAGCGGAGTGAACCGGACCTCCTTCTGCGGGGCCTACTGGGGATACGGGTTTCACGAAGACGGCGTCAACAGCGCCCTGGCCGTGTGCCGCCCCTTTGGAAAGGGGTTGCCATGAACAGCGCCATCTACCGTGGAACCATCCGCCACCGCCGTTTTACACCGATAGGGAATGAATTCCGATACCGCCTGTTCTTCATGTTTCTGGACCTGGCCGAATTGCCGGGGGCCTTGAACGTTCACCCCTTGTGGTCGGCGGAACGGGTGAATCTGGCGTATTTCCGGCGCCGGGATCATTTCGGCGATGTTCGGGTCCCGCTGGATCGGGCACTGCGGGCTTACGTGGAAGCGAAAACCGGCCGGCGGCCCACGGGTCCCATTCGCATGCTCACCCACCTGCGCTACTTCGGGCACTGCTTCAACCCGGTGACGTTCTACTACCTGAATGACGACAGGGATGTCCACCTGGAGACCATCGTGGCTGAGATCGCCAACACCCCCTGGGGGGAGCGGCACCTGTATGTTCTGGATGATGCAGGCAACATCCATCCGGATCGCCGGTGGCGCCGGTTCCGGTTTTCGAAGGAATTTCACATTTCGCCCTATATGCCCATGGACATTGATTACGATTGGCGGTTTTCGGTTCCCGGAGACCGTCTCAATGTGCATCTGATGAATTTCAAGGACGGGCAGCGGGTTTTCGACGCCACCCTGAACCTTTCCAGAACACCGATCAACCGGCGCAACCTGAACCGGATGCTGCTTCTCTACCCGGCCATGACCGTCAAGGTTATCGTCATGATTTACTGGCAGGCACTCAAACTGAAACTCAAGCAGACCCCGTTTTATGACCACCCCGGTGAGAAGATGCCTGTGATTTAAAGAAGGAGGTGTCACCATGGCCCCCACAACCATTATACCCAAAAAAGAAACCGTCTCGGTTTCCGGCCCAGTCCGTTCCCTCAATGGCGCAGGGCGCCGTCTGGTAATGGCGATGCTGGAAAAGCTTAAATATGGCCGGCTGACCCTAAGGGACGGCCGGATGGAGAAGACCTTCGGCCGTGAGACCGCCGAATTTACAATATCGGCCACCATCCGGGTTCACCGCGAGGATTTTTACCGTTTCTGCGCCTTCGGCGGCAGCATCGGGGCAGGTGAGGCGTTCATGCTCGGCTACTGGACCACAGAGAACCTCACCGCCGTGATGCGCATCATCGTCCGTAATCAGCAGGTGTTCGGGGAGATGGACCAGGGATGGACCATGCTCTCCCGCCCCGTCAATCAGATCTTCCACCTGATGCGCAGGAACACACCCACCGGCAGCCGGGAGAACATCATGGCCCATTACGACCTGGGGAACGATTTCTACCGACTCTTTCTGGACGAAACCATGACCTACTCCTGCGGCATCTTCGAGACACCGGAGCTTTCGTTGAAAGCGGCATCCGTCGCCAAGTTCGACCGGTTGTGCCGCAAGCTGGATCTCGGTCCGGACGATCACGTACTGGAGATTGGGACCGGCTGGGGCGGATTTGCCCTCCACGCGGCAGAGAAATACGGATGCGAGGTTACCACCACCACCATATCCCGGCAGCAGTACGACTACGCCAAGGGGAAGATCGAAGCGGCAGGGTTGTCCCGCCGCATCCATTTGCTGAGATCCGACTACCGGGAACTGACCGGTCAATATGACAAACTGGTCTCCATCGAGATGATCGAAGCCGTGGGCCACCAGTACTATGATACCTTTTTCCGGGTCTGCGACCGACACCTGAAGGACAACGGCCTCATGGCCATCCAGGCCATCACCATCGCCGACCACGCCTTCGAACAGCATAAAAAATCGGTTGATTTCATCAAACGCTACATTTTCCCGGGAAGCTGCATTCCTTCGATAGCGGCCCTGCTGGCAGCCATGTCCAGGTCAAGCGATCTGCGCCTGTTTCATCTGGAGGACATCACTCCCCACTACGCCACCACTCTGCGGGTGTGGCGGGAGCGGTTTTTCGACAACATCGACCAAGTCCGGAAACTGGGCTTCGAAGATGCGTTCATCCGCATGTGGGACTACTATCTGAGCTACTGCGAAGGGGGATTTCTGGAACGCTATATTGGCAACGTTCAGATGGTTTTTGCCAAACCCCATAACACCCGGTCACCCATTCTGGCGGAAATTGGCCTGAAAAAGAGTTTATAATTTTATTATCAAATTGTTACGCCGATACTGCCGAATGAATTGAATTTTCGGTAAGAGATACACAATTTTCTTGATTTCCCCCATAACCGTGTTATTATTCACGTTAATCGAAGGTCCGTTTCAGCTTGGCGGACCGGTTTCGTTATGAAGGTGGTGGTCATGTTCGTCCAGTGGCACCCTTTATGTATGAAGCAAGAGAATTTTATTGAAAGGAGGGTGCCAGCATGATTAACGGCGTAGTGAAGTGGTTCAACAGCAGCAAAGGCTACGGCTTCATTGAGCAGGAAGATGGGCCGGATGTGTTTGTCCATCATTCAGGTATCAATTCAAGCGGTTTCCGGTCTCTCAACGAAGGCGACCGGGTCACTTTTGAGATTGTCCAGGGTCCCAAGGGACCGTCGGCAGCCAACGTAACGGTTGTCTAAAGTTTTGGCCCGATCCAAAATTCAAAAAGGGGGTATGCGCGATGTAATGCGTATACCCCCTTTTATTACTTGATTCACAAATACACTTCGGCCCAGGCGGGGGTTGCCCCTGCACGATCTGTTGTAAGGGTGCGTGCAGATAGCCACTCACAAAGCGAGCAGCAAAACCTTGTCATCGGGTGGATAGGAAAACGGGTAACCGATGGCGAAATCGGCGACCAGAGAGTCCAGCGGTGCTTCGCTGTATTGCCGGATGATCACTTCGCTTTCGACCGCAAGCTGGTTGGTCGGCAGATTGAATGTCGCGATGGCCACTGAATTTCCCTCCATGTCCCGGTGCCCAAGCAGGGTCGCCTGAGGCGTGATCGTCAAGGTCGAGGATTCGATGCGCAGTTCATCGTCTTCCCGCGGACGAAGGCGCAGTTGATGGGGGTCGAGCCTCACATCACCGGGAAAATTACTCTCGGTACGATGAAGGATTCTATAACCCTGCAGACATCTTCCGATTTGGTAGGTTCAAGCAGCATCAAAATAAAATAGCCCAAATTGAGACAAAGCGTTTTAAGCGCTATAATCCATGTAATCCAGGAGGTAATCCGGGCTGTCAGATTGCCGGATTGCGCAGGAGAGTATGTCTGCTTCATCATTGACATCATTCATTCCCAGGAACCCGGAATCTTTTTCCTCAAAAAAGAACGCCTTGTCTCCGAAAGCGGGCTTCAATTCATCAATCCAGCATGCATTTTCATTATATTCAGCGAAAAACGGTTTTTTTACCCAGTCGGACGACCTTCCCTGGATAAAAGACATGGCGATATATTTTTTCCTGTTTATTTCAGGAATCCCATCAATTTTAATCTTTCCATGGAGTGTTGACATACTCGGTCCTCGGACTGTTCTGGCAAGTCCACTTACATGACTGAAGGCCTTTCTGTATATGTCATAAGCCCTGACCAGAGGGATGGAAAAAAATCTTTGCGAACCAGTATTCCTAGGCACAAACATATAATAGGGGATGATGCCAAGGTTTGCCTGATCCACCCACATTTTTTCCCAGACGGCGGGAGAGGCGTTCACATGGTTTAAGACCGGCGACTGTGACCTGATCACGGCACCGGTCTGCCTGATGCGCTTGACAGCTTCTCGAAAGGCACAGGTAGACATTTCCCGGTAATGATTAATATTCGCCATTATTGAAAGATGAATACCGGCGTCGGTCACCTTTCTGAATAGTTCCAGTATTTTTTCTGAATCCTTATCCGTCAGGTACCTGTATGGCCAGAAAGAAAGTGTTTTTGTCCCGATTCTGATTGTTCTGAGATTTGAAGCGCCTGAATTCAGGAAAGCATCAATATAGCCTTCCAACCGGGCTGCATTCATAATCATGGGATCGCCACCGGAGAAAAGAACATCGGTGATATCAGGATGTCGCCTAAGGTATTCAGCAGACAATTCAGCTTGTTTCAATGCCATTTTATGGTCACTCATTCCGGTAAACTGAGGCCATCTGAAGCAGAAGGTGCAATAGGCATGGCAGGTCTGGCCCTGGGCCGGAAAGACAAGCATGGTTTCCCTATACTTATGCTGGATTCCATCCACCCTGTTTCCATCCAGTTCAGGGATATTACATTCAAGTTGGCCTGCCGGGTGTGGATTGAGTCCAAGCCTGATTCCTTCAACAGCTTTGTTGATGACAGAATCGTCCGTGCTTGAATTCAAGAGACTGGAGATCAGATCAAAGTGTTTCCGGGCAATCAGTTTCTTCTGGGGGAAAGTAATTGTATACATGGGATCATTTGCATAATTATCCCAATCGATGAGCTCATCAACTACATAATTATTTGTTTTAAAGGGGAGAACTCTAGCAACCACATCTATCTCTGAGAGAATGGTTTCGTCGAGACATTTTAGCTGCTCAATTTTATTGTAGTTGTTGCGTGTAAATGGTTTATATTTCATATAGTTATATTCTTTTCTCGATTTTTTGCAAATCATCTTGTTGAGACGGGTTCAGCAATTTCAGCACTACTTTTTACGAACAATGTTTGTTAACCGGATCCTTAAACTTGAAGATAGGGAGGTGGACCCCATCGGCTGGACAGCCTGAGGGGTAGAATAAGCTATGAGCCGA
>JAHLLR010000088.1 GCA_020444075.1 Deltaproteobacteria bacterium | reverse complement strand
ATGACGCCCAGATATACCTGGACCAGATCCTTCTTGTTCTTGAAAATTTCATCGGAGAAATGAACCCCGCCCCCGGCCACGCGGGCCAATGCCCCCCGCCGCAGATCGAAGCGGTAGGGGTTGTTGGTTTCCGTGATATGCAGCAGGCGCTGAATGGATTCTTCACCTAAAAGATCGACCGCCGATGAGGTAATCTTGTCTTTTGCCGCGTACTTGCCGGTAACGGTGCCCAGGCTCTCGGTCATCGGGACAGGAATGATCTGGATGAATTCCAGCATCTGTGCCAGATCGCCGTTTGTGTGATTTCTGATGCTATTCCAAATGAATGCGGTGCAGGCGCCCAACGGGCGATAATCCCTCCACAGGGTTTCTATCTCGTTGTCCGAAAATCCAATCTCCTGAGACAAAAACTCACGGTTCTTATCCGGGTCGTCGGTGATGTTCATCCCCAGGATCATGGGGTCCTCATAGGTCTGGGATTCGATGGTCGTGATTTTCCCGTACCCACCGATCTTGTCCAGGCCGGTAAATCGGAAGGAATATTTGCGATTGGTCTCCTGGGACAAAAAATCTCGGTACCTATTACAGACAAAATCCACCAGGAATGTCTTGCCGTTTCCCGGTTCCCCCACCAGGACAAAAGCCATTTCCTTGGAGGATCCATTTTCCGCGGCGTCTTTGACGTAGGAGACAAAACTGTTGATTTCATCATACATACCGATGATGTGCTTTTTCCCGGTCCTGAAAATACTGAAATCATAGGTGGTCTTGCCGTTAACCACCACCTTTTCGATGTCGCTGTCCAGAATCATCCTGGCCACACCCTGAAAGGCGTTTTCGAAACAGCGTTTTCCTTCCTTGACCTCGTACAGATGCTGGTGCAGCGCCGATGAATTCTTCTTTACCATGGTGTCCCCCTAAATTTTTTAATGACCGGTGCAGGAGATGGTGGAACTGGTTAATGGTGCAGCCCCTGTTGTTTCAGCCTCAACAGGAAAGTGACAACAAGACCGATAGGTCGCCTCCGGGTCCGCCGTCAGGGAAGAATGGGATGCAAGAAGCGCTTCTGGCGGCAATCGGCATGACCCGGAACCGGGTGCATTGCCGGTACATCGCTCGGATGCAATGGAAAGGGGCACAATCTAAGGTAAGCGCACAGGAATCGTCGGCCGTCGCCGTAGGTTCATCAGGATGATGAATTCCATTGCCTTGATTCGAAGTATAGCACTTCATTGCCAAACTTCAACCGGAAAAACCAGACAAACGACTGACAACAGGCGGTTGGCAGGGCCATCGGCAAGTTTTTAACCAGAAAACATACAGATTGAACCTTCCCAGCGGCAAGTCGCGGGGAATCTTCACCGTAAGGATGAAAATCGATTCTCCGTTCACTCGCTACCCCCGCCGCAAGCAGAGGGGAACGCGCTCGCTATCGCGGTTCAAATGGCCGGCGGACAGACTTGACAAAACTCGGGAACAACTGGTATGACCTCTTACCAGTTAACCCAAGGAGGCCTTCCATGAAGGTGATATTATCGGCATCTCCTTCCGTCCGACCGGCGCAGTTGGTTGAGCGCCGCATCATCACCGGCATCCTGGATGGCACCTATCCACCAGGCACGCCGCTTCCCAACGAACGGCTGTTGGCAGAAACCATCGGCGTGGCCAGGCCTCCCCTTCGTGAAACCCTCCACCGGCTGGCCACCGAAGGATGGCTGACCATTGCCCATGGAAAACCCACGCAGGTAAACGACTATTGGGAAAAAGGCGGCATGGGACTGCTCAGCACCCTGGCCAAGTATATCGATACCCTTCCGCCACAATTCGTCACCCATCTGATGGAGGTCAGAAGCCGCCTCCTGCCCATTATCGCCGGGCTGGCTGTCGATCAGGCACCCGATACAGTGCATGCATTTTTAGAAAATGCAGGAAAGCTCGATGACGACGTCAATGCCTTTGTCGATTTTGACTGGCGGCTTCAGCTTTTCTTGGCCACCCACTCTCGCAATCCCATATATAAACTGATCCTCAACGATTTTTCCTCCATGTTCGCAACCCTTGCGACCGCCTATTTTTCCCTTCCCGAGGGACGGGCGGCATCCCGACGCTATTACCGGGATCTTCTTGCAGCCATCCGAGCCGGCGGCCGCCGGGTGGAATCGGTGGTGATGGACGCCATGGATCAAAGCATCGCCCTTTGGGAAAGTCTCAAAGGGGTCTGATCATGATGAATCTGGACAGCAGCTGGGATCTGATTGTCATCGGTGGTGGGATCAGCGGTGCCGGCATTTTCCGGGAAGCGGTCCGCATGGGCTTGAAATCGCTGTTGCTGGAGCAGCAGGATTTTGCATGGGGAACATCCAGCCGGTCATCCAAGCTGGTTCACGGCGGACTGCGCTATCTCAAAGAGGGAAGGTTCTTCCTGACGCGGGATGCGGTCCGTGAACGGGAACGATTGCTCGTCGAGGCCAGAGGGTTGGTAACGCCCATCGGCTTTTTGGTGCCCGTCTACAAAGACCGGGGACCGGGCAGGTGGACCCTGGAAGCCGGCCTGTCTATCTACGACCTGATCGCCAAGCGGCGCCAGCACGACTATCTGGACGCAGAGACGTTTGTTAATCAGGCACCCAACATCGACCGGAAGGGACTGGTCGGGGGATTTCAATTCTTCGACGCTCAGGTGGACGATGCCCGGCTGGTGCTCCGCCTGATTTTCGAGGGAATGGCCAATGGCGGCACCGCCTTGAATTACGTCCGGGTGGCTGCCGTTGGTCGGAATAAAGACGGCCGGGTAAATGGCGTAACCGTCGAAGAGGTTCACGCCCACCAGACCCTGTCCCTAAAAACAAAGGCGGTGATCAACGCCACCGGCTGCTGGGCGGAACGCCTTCACCCATCTCCGCAGAAAAACCGGCATCTGCGTCCCCTGCGGGGAAGCCACCTGATTTTCCCGGCTCCAGTACTTCCGGTGGATCAGGCCATCAGCACCATTCATCCGGCCGACGGACGGGCCTTCTTTGTCGCACCCTGGGAAGGAGCGGTGATTGCGGGCACAACCGACCTGGATCATCAGAACAGCCTGTCGGCCGAGCCCCGGATCACGGAGGACGAAGTGGCCTATCTGCTGGATGGACTGCATGCCATGTTTCCCGCACTGGATGTGTCGGCACGAGACTGTATCGCCACGATTGCCGGTGTTCGGCCGGTGCTCAGCGAGGGAAAATGCGAACCGTCGGAAGAATCGCGGGAGCATGTGGTGTGGGTTGACAACGGATTGGTGACCGTTACCGGGGGCAAGCTGACCACATTTCGCAAACTGGCATTCGATGCGTTGAAAGCGGCCAAACCGTTTTTGCCGACCGACACCACGACAGATGAAGGTTCGCCGGTGTTTCAACCCTTCAAAAGCCAACCGGTATCGCCATCTCCCCTTGCCGATTCACATTGGGAAAGGCTTAATGGTCGATACGGCGACTCCGCTGAGACGATAGTAACGGGCACGTCTCCATCGGATTTTGCCATCATTCCAGGCACCCAAACCATGTGGGCTGAGATCTTACATGCCGCCGCCCATGAAAAAATTCATCATCTGTCCGACCTTCTCCTCCGCCGCGTCCGGGTTGGATTGTTGACCGCGGAAGGAGGACGGGAGCATTTGAGCCGAATCCGGCACCTGTGCGAACCGGTATTGGGCTGGAACTCCAATCGATGGAAAAAAGAGATCCGCGACTACCAGGAAATATGGCGCTTTGCCCACGGCATGCCCGGTCATTTTGCAAGGTCTCGGGGAAGGCTAAAATCCTTTTTTTTCAATGTGGGTAAACGCCTGCGCAAACACTTTGCTTGAATTTGTAAAAAATGACTGATCAAGATCTGCTGCTTTCCATCGATAACGGTACCCAAAGCCTCAAGGCGCTGGTCTTCGACGCCGGCGGCAATCTGATCGCCCGGGAACAGGTGCTGTTCACCGCTTATTTTTCAAACCAGCCCGGTTGGGCCGAACAGGATCCCCAGGTCTTCTGGAAAGCCCTTTGCCGGGCATGCCGGGGAATTTTTGCGAAGCCGGACATCGACAAGTCACGTATCGCCGGTGTTTCCCTGACCACCCAGCGGGGCACGGTGATCAATGTGGATAAGGATGGCAACCCTTTGCGCCCGGCCATCCTATGGCTGGACCAGCGCAAGTGCCACGGTCTGCCGCCACTGGGTGGGCCCTGGGGCCTGTTGTTCAAGCTCACCGGGCTTGCCGGCACCCTGGCTTATTTCCAGTCAGAAATCGAAGCCAACTGGATATTGAGAAACCAGCCGGCGATCTGGGCGCAAACCCGCAAATATCTTTTGCTGTCCGGTTACCTCAACTTCCGTCTCACCGGCGAGTATAAGGATTCCGTCGGCAGTCAGGTGGGATATCTGCCTTTTGACTACAAACGGCTGCGGTGGGCACGCTCCTGGGACTGGAAGTGGCGTTGTGTACCGGTGCGTCCGGATCAGCTTCCGCAACTGGTGGCCCCGGGCCAGATTCTCGGGACCGTGAGCCGACAAGCCTCACGGGAAACCGGGATTCCAGCCGGCATGCCTGTATTTGCCGCGGCTGCGGACAAGGCCTGCGAAGTCATCGGCTCCGGCAGTCTCGACCCGTCGGTGGGATGCCTGAGTTACGGCACCACGGCCACCATCAACGTGACCCATCGCCGGTATATCGAACCCATCCGGCTCCTGCCGGCTTATCCCAGCGCCGTTCCTGATTTCCATACCGTGGAAGTTCAGGTTTTCCGCGGGTTCTGGATGGTTAATTGGTTCAAGGAAGAGTTCGGTTTCCCGGAACAACAGGCGGCCGAAAAAACCGGTGTGGCCGCCGAGGCATTATTCGAATCGTTGATAAAGGACATTCCCCCCGGATCCATGGGGCTCATGCTGCAACCTTTCTGGACGCCGGGTATCCGGACACCGGGCCCCGAGGCCAAAGGCGCCATCATCGGTTTCGGGGATGTCCACACCCGGGCCCACCTGTATCGCTCTATCCTGGAGGGGCTGGCCTATGCCCTGCGGGAGGGAAAGGAGCGCATCGAGAATCGCAGCCGAAAGCCCATAACCAGCCTGCGGGTCTCCGGCGGAGGAAGCCAGAGCGACCTGGCCCTGCAGCTGACGGCCGACGTATTCGGGCTGCCGACGGCCCGGCCCCACCTCTACGAAACATCGGGCCTGGGGGCTGCCATTGACACGGCCGTCGGACTGGGGTTTCATCCTGACTTTGAAACGGCCGTGGGTGCCATGACCCGCCCCGGCGATCGTTTCGAACCGAACCCCTCAAACCACCGCCTTTACAATGAACTCTATCATAAGGTGTACAAGCGGATGTATCGGCGGCTCAGGCCACTTTACGAAAAAATACGCGAAATTACAGGTTATCCTGAATAATCACCCGACGCACCGCCCTCCCGTTTTCAAGCATCATCCGTTACGATAATGCTTGATTCCCTCCGTTGCCTTTTTTATGATGATCGCCATTCGTCGGACCATCGCCGACGGTGACGCTTCGGAGGCGTGCACTATGCTAAAAGAGCTGTTAATCAAGAATTTCGCCATTATCGACGACCTGAATATCCGCTTCGAGGAGGGGCTGACCATTTTAAGCGGCGAAACCGGTGCGGGAAAATCCATCATCATTGACGCAGTGAATCTGCTGCTGGGATCCCGTGCCAGCGCTAAAATGATCAGGGACGGCTACGACACCGCCGAACTGTCGGCATTTTTCGAGGTCCCCAAAGCGTCCGCCGCCGCTGAAATCATGACGGAAAACGGCTATGATCCCCAAGATGGCCTGCTGGTGCGCAGGATTATCGCCGGCAATGACCGCCATCGTATCTACATCAATGATCGCATGGCCACCATGCAGATGCTGGCGTCCATCACTGCGGATCTGGCCAGTATATCCGGCCAGCATGCCCATCAGGGGTTGCTCAGGGAAGAGACCCATCTGGCCATCCTGGACCGTTTTGGCGGTCTTTTACCACGGGTTCGACAAGTGGCGGAGCTATATGGGAAAGTGGCTCCGCTGTCCCAAAAACTTCAAATGCTTAAAGAGAAAAAAGCCAATCAGGAAAAAGAAATGGACCTGCTTCGGTACCAGGCCGCCGAGATTGCCCACGCCGATATCCTGCCTGGCGAAGATGACTCTCTGGAAAAAGAAAGACTGCGGCTCAAGCACGCCGAATTCCTCCACGAGTCGGTATTTTCCGCCATCGAAGCTCTTCACGGGGCCGATGGCGCCATTCTGGAACTGCTGGGTGAAATACGCAAAAACCTGGAGAAGGCAGCCACTCTGGATGATGGGTTGATGGCCGCCGCGCAAGAGCTTTCCGACCACGTTTTCGGTCTGGAAGATGTAACGGAAACGTTGCGGTCTTACCTGGGGACCCTGGACAACGAAACCGAGCAGCTTGATTCGGTGGAAGCCCGCTTGGACCTGATCAACAAACTGAAGCGCAAATACGGCGGCTCTTTAGAAACGCTTTTCATGAGGCGTGATGCCATTGAATCGGAGCTTTCCGGCATCGCCACTATCGATGATGATATTATGCGCGCCGAAGCGCAGTTGCAGGACGATTACAATCAACTGGCGGATCTGGGCCGACATCTGTCCGAAGCACGCAAACGGGCGGCCTCCAATTTGGCCGAATCCGTTGAAAAGGAACTGGAAGGTCTGATGATGGCCGGTACCCGGTTCAGTGTCCATTTTTCCAGCGTCCCCTGCAACACGCATACCTCCCCGTGGCTTTGCGTGGATGGAAAGTTGATGACGGCAAGCGGCATCGATCAGGCGGCATTCATGATCGCCCCCAATGTGGGTGAATCGCTAAAACCCCTTGCATCCATTGCCTCAGGGGGTGAGCTCTCCCGGGTGGTACTGGCGCTAAAGGCGATACTGGCGGAAACCGATGCAGTGGGGACGGTGATCTTCGACGAGGTGGATGCCGGTATCGGTGGCGCAGTGGCCGACGTGGTGGGCAGAAAATTAAAAACCCTCTCCCAAAAACATCAACTCATCTGTATTACCCATCTTCCCCAGATTGCCCGTTTCGGCGGCTATCATTATTATATAGAAAAACAGGTCAAAAACGGCCGGACCACCACTGCCATCAAACCAATGGACCAGGAAGAACGGATCAAAGAGATCGCCCGCATGCTGGGTGGAGAAAAAATCACCCGGACCGCCTTGGAACATGCCCGGACCCTGATGGCCTCATGACTCAGGATCTCCGGTGCTTGACACTCTATAAATGATAACCAGTATTTATAAACTTTTGCATTAAGGAGATCGAGATGCCCATTTTTGAATTTAAATGCTTGGACTGTGACGAATACATGGAACTTTTGGTGATGAATAAGCAGGAAGAGGTGGAAATGGCCTGTGCCCATTGCGGGTCCGGCAACCTGGAAAGAATCCTCTCCACCACCAACCACACGGTCACCGGCGGCGGCTCCGGCCAGCCTGCGGATTCCGGCTCCCAGACGCGGACCTGCAGTTCAGGCTCGTGTACCACCTACACCATTCCCGGACCGGCATGAGACCGACATTTTTGTTCCGGTGTTGATATTCGTTATAGTATTTCATTAAGGTCAACCCATGCCACAGACACTGCACAAGCAGGAAAAAGAACAGTTCTGCAAGTTGTTCAGACAGGATCAGCTCACCGACTTCGAGGATCGGTTCGCGGTCATGGAGGCTTTTATGCAGACCGATGGTCATGTTTCTTCGGCTCAGATGATCGATCGGCTCAGCGACCTGGGATACCGGCTGGAACCTGAATTTGTCCGTGACACGTTGAAACTGATGTGTCAGTATGGGTTCGCCAGTAAACAGCAGTTCGACAATGGCGAAATTCTGTATGAACATCTGCATCTGGGGCAGCACCACGATCACATGGTCTGCACCAAATGCCGAAAAATAGTCGAATTTGAAGACCCACAGCTGGAGGCGCTTCAGGTTAAGGCGGCAGAGCGCTACGGCTTTCACCTGCTCCAGCACAAAATGGAAATGTACGGCATCTGCGAGCAATGCATGTCCCAGCGCCGGGAAGTGCTCCCGCTTTCCGAAGCCCCCGGGGGGGAGCGATTGGTGATCGTCCGACTGGACGGTGGCCCCATGGCACGGGCACGATTGATGGCCATGGGCCTTCGCATAGGCGATGAAGTGGATGTGGTCACCAATTCAGGGCAAGGGCAACTGGTGATTGGTGTCGATTACAAACGAATCGTACTCGGACGGGGCATGGCCCAAAAGCTGATGGTTCAGGTCAAGCCCAACACGGAGTAGTGTTTTGTTGCAGGCCTGCCTGTTATTCGCTTTTCCTTAGATAGAGGCCGGGGGTACGCTACACCCAAGACAGTTACCAATGATGAACAAATCCATTCCTATCATTCTGGCACTCCTGCTGGTCTTGGCCGGCGCGGATCTCGTTAGGGCGGAACGCTTGAGCGTGAATGCCGATATCGCCAATATTCGCTCCGGGCCGGATGCCAGCGAGGCGGTCATCTGGCAGATTGAACGATATCATCCCCTGAAAGTGATTAAAAAGCAAGGCAGTTGGTACCTGTTCGAGGATTTCGAAGGCGATCGCGGGTGGATTCACAACTCCCTTCTCGCCGACATTAACACGGTGATTGTTAAAAACGATACTTGCAACGTTCGTTCGGGACCCGGAACCGATAGCGATATCCGGTTTACCGTAGACAAAGGCGTGCCCTTTAAAGTGCTGGAAGAAAAAGAGGACTGGCTCCATGTGGTCCATGCGGATGGCGATCAAGGATGGATTCATCGATCTCTGGTCTGGTAGGGACCTTTTTAACCAAGGAGCCGGTTTGAAACTGCAACGGGGGAAAACGCGAATCGTCGGACTCGGATCCGCGCTGGTTGATATACTGGTCAACGAAAGTGATGACTTCATCCGTCGCATCGGTGTGAAAAAAGGCGGCATGACCCTGGTAGATATGCCGGATCTGGAAAAAATTCTGAATCAGGCATCTACCCGGCCCATCGTGGTGCCAGGTGGATCGGCATGCAACACAGCCGTGGGCATCGGACGGTTAGGCGGGCGAGCCCGATTTGTCGGCAAACGGGGAAACGACGACACCGGGCTATTTTTTCAAAACGCCCTTGTCGAACGGGGGGTGGACCCTTTTTTGACGGCATCGGCACTGCCCACCGGCCGTGTGCTTTCCATCATCACTCCCGATGCACAGCGCACCATGATCACCTATTTAGGAGCATCAGCCGATACCCAGCCGGAGGAGATCACACCGGAATGCTTCACGGACAGTGCAGTGGTCCACATGGAGGGCTATCTGCTGTTCAATCCCGACCTAATGACGGCCTCGTTGAAAGCCGCCAAGAATGCAGGGGCCTTGGTTTCTCTGGACCTTGCAAGCTTCACGGTGGTCGAACAGTCCAAAGCCCTACTCGATGACATGATCGAACAGTCTGTGGACATTCTTATCGCCAATGAAGATGAAGCCCTTGCCTATACCGGCTTGAAGGACGAAACGCAGGCACTGGACCGATTGGCCCGGCATGTCAATATTGCCGTCCTGAAAGTCGGCGCACGGGGAAGCTTCATCCAACATGAAGATCGTGTTTGGCGGATTCCTGCACAGGGATCCGGAACGGCCGTTGACACAACCGGCGCTGGAGATCTCTGGGCGTCCGGTTTTTTATATGGTCTGGTTTGCGGTTTTGCCCTCGAAAAATGCGGCAGGCTTGCTTCGGCATGCGGATATGAAGTATGTCAGGTAGTCGGCGCCGATATCCCCGCCGATGGATGGACGCGAATAAAAAAGAAACTGGAGGAATAATGGCCAAAGGGGCAGTAACAAGAAAACAACTTTTGAAAGAACCCGATCAGTTTATTACCTTTTCAGGAAAACTGATCGCCTTCGGACGGTCCAATTTGAAAACGATTCTGATCAGTGCGGGGATCCTTGTTGCGCTGCTACTGGCCGTTGTAACGGTACGACAGATTTCGCAGCGGAATGAAAACCGGGCCTCCGGACTGGTTGAAAAAGCCGTGGCCAAGTATTCAGCCGCCCTGCAGGACACGAATCCCCAAACGGCATATGATCGGGTGAAAGCCGATTTTGCCGATCTTTTTGATAAATATAGTTCAAAAAGCGCAGTTAAAATCGCCCGGATCATTTACGGAGATATCAGTTACAATGCCGGGGACCCCGATACCGCCATTGCCATGTATACCCAAGCGCTGGATGATTTTAACCAGTCTCCGGCATTGAAAAACATCATCCTGAGCGAACTGGGGTATGCCTTTGTTCTGAAAAAGGATTACCCGCAGTCCATCCACTATTTTGAAACGATTTCGGCAGACCGGGAAAAATCCATGAAAAGCGGCGCACTTTTCAATCTGGCATGGCTTTATGAGGCAACCGGCGAGAAAGAGAAAAGCACCGCACGGTATAAACAACTGTTAACCGATTTCCCGGAGAGCATGTATACCGACCTGGTGAGGGAGAAGGTGTAGTGGTTGAACGGAAGCAGACGCCCCATCCCTGGATAAAGGCGCTGATGGTGACCGCTTCCCCAAATTTTCAATATTTCAAAAAAAATGGAAAGGGCAACGGTTTGTTTGCCCTTTTTCCATCAATGAGAGGTCGTTTTTAGGATTTATCTTTAACAAACAACTTGTATTTTTTTATTTTCTGATTCAGCCCGCTTTTCCCGATGCCCAACAAGTCTGCCGCGTGGGCCTGTACATAGTTGGCTTTTTTCAATGCCCGGAGAATCATGTTCTTTTCCACAAGCACCAGCGTGTCATACAGATTAGCATCTATCGGGATACCGTCAATATGCAGGGTGCTATGGGCATTATCAATGAAATCCTTGGGAAGGTCGGATACCTGAATGATCTCCCCCGGACTCATCACCACCGCCCGTTCGATGACATTTTCCAATTCCCGTACATTTCCCGGCCAGTCGTATTCGTAAAACAGGCGCTCCACTTCCCGATCAATTCCGGTCACGGGCAACCCCGTGTTACGCTCACTGCTGTATTTGGCAATAAAATGCCCCACCAGCGGCCGGACGTCCTCAAGCCGTTCACGCAGTGAGGGCAGGGTGACCGAAACTACATTGAGCCGATAAAACAGGTCTTCCCGGAAATTACCCTTGGCCACCTCTTCTTTCAGGGATTTGTTGGTCGCCACAATTAAACGGATATTGACGGGAATCGGTTTTACCCCACCCACCCGTTCGATTACCCGCTCCTGCAGAACACGAAGCAGTTTCACCTGCAGGGCCGGCGAAAGTTCTCCGATTTCATCCAGAAAAAGGGTCCCTCCGTCTGCGATTTCGAAACGCCCTTTTTTCATGGAAATCGCACCGGTGAATGCCCCTTTTTCGTGGCCGAACAACTCGCTCTCTAAAAGAGTCTCGGCCAAGGCGGAACAATTGACCGCCACAAAGGGTTTATCTTTTCTGGGGCTGTTAAAATGCAGGGCATTCGCCACCAGTTCCTTTCCCGTCCCGCTTGCACCTTCGATGAGAACCGTTGCCGTAGCTGGTGCGACTTTCCGGATGAGGTGAAAGACATCCTGCATGGCCTTGCTCTTACCGATGATATTGTGGAAGCTGTAGAGGCCTTCTACAGCACGTCTGAGCTGGCGGTTCTCCTTGACCACACGGTACATGGAAATCGCCTTGTTGACATAAAGAACAAGCCGTTCATTGTCGAAAGGCTTGAGAATATAGTTATAGGCCCCTTTCTGCATGGCCTCCACGGCCTTTTCGACGGTGCCGTGGGCGGTCATCATGATAACCGGAAGGTCCGCATCCTTTTTCTTTATATTTTCAAGCAGATCGATGCCGTCCATGGTCGGCATTTTCATGTCCGTAACTACCAGATCCACATCGGATTGGGAAAGCGTTTCCAGCGCCTCTGGGCCACTGTTAGCTGTAAGCGTTTCAAATCCCTCATCTTCCAGGATCGCCGATAGGATGAGCGTGTAATTTTTCTCATCGTCAACAATGAGGATGGTTTCCATTACCTCGACTCCTGACTTAACGGAAATTTGACGGAAACCCGGGCCCCTTTTTCACTGCGGTTATCAATCCGAATCATTCCATCATTGGCTTCAATAATGTTTCTTACGATCCCCAACCCCAACCCCGTACCCTTCTCTTTGGTAGTAAAAAACGGATCCCAAATCTTTTCCATGACCGATGCGGAGACACCCTCACCTTCGTCTTCGATGTATACCCACAGGGAACCATCACCCGTTTCAATGGTCACGTCAATCTCACCACCATGGGGCATGGCCTGCATCCCATTGATAAGCAGGTTGAGAAACGCCTGGTATAGCATGTCTCCATCGGCCATGATAACGGGGATCTCGTCATCGAAAAATGTCCTGATGACATATCCGTTTTCTTTAATCTGATGTTCGAGAAAATGAATATTTTTTGTAATCACTTCATCAATTCGGCATAGACTTCGGTTGGGTTTTTTGGGACGTGCGTAGTTTAAAAAATCAGTTATGATATCGTTCAAGCGTCGCGCTTCCGCCACGATGATATCAGCGATGGCATTGAGGTTGTCCTGGGGGGCCATTTTCTTTTTCAGCAATTCAGCGGAACTGCTGATAATCCCCAATGGGTTTCTGATCTCGTGGGAAACGCCGGCAACCATCTCTCCCAGCGAGGACAGGTGCTTGGCTTTGGCCAGCTGGTCTTTTAACCGTATTCGCTCTAAAGCCCGCCTTTCGATAATGCCTTCACCGCGCTTCACGACATAAATCAAGGTAAGCAGCAAAATTCCCATGACAATGCTAATGGTGCAGATCACCAGTACCTGAAATTTGAAAATTTTGCGGTAATCGCTCGATAAATCCTGTCTGATTTCAACGACGCCCAATACCGGTCCAGAGATGGGAGATAAAGGCTTCTCCGCCCTTAAAGGGGCAAAAGTGATGATTTTTATCTCCTTTGGAATCCCCAGAAGAATCTCCCAAAAGGCACCGTTTTGAACGAGCTTAGAGGATGATTGCCCGTCCAGCGCATTTTTATAGAAAGTCCCTCCAAGATTTTCCATTCCCACCAGTTCAGGTGAAAAACTGTACGCAATAATATCATTTTTGCTGTAAATATTAACCATTTCAATTTTGAAACTGTGCAACGTGCTGCGAACGACGCTGTCCATTCTTTCGAACTGTTCCTGATTTCTGAGTTCGATTTTTCCATACTTTAACCCCACAGGAAGAATAAACTGCAAAAACACCTGATGGTTCAGGTTCTCAATGAGGAGCAGGGCATAGTCTTCGCTTTTCTGGTATTGCATTGAACGGACCCAGTGGGTGTTAAGCACGGAAAGGATGATGGTACCAAGGAAAATGACAATAAGGCTGGTAAAAGTAAAATATTTCACCAGGCGAAAGGGTTTGGCCCGTTCTGCAAAGCTGGACGGTTTCATAACGTTTCCATTGCCGCTATTGACGGCAGGTCAGCCTTCTATCTAAAATGAACCAATCTCTTGGGACCGATCAATAAATCGGAATGTATAGTGGTTTATCGCACCGATGGTCACCTCATCAATTACCATATACCGGATTCGTCCCATTTCAAATATTTTGCCGGGGAAATTGACAAGCCGCTAAAGTTTTGGTTGTGAGTGCCGAATTGAATGCATAACACCGGCATCCGTTGTAATGCCATATAAAGAAACCAGCGTGTCATGTCAATGTGCTGTGGATAAATGCAGAGACCTTTAAACCATTTAAAAACGACCCTCGAGTAGAGAAATAAATGACGCCCACTGAAAAAATAAAAAAGTCGAATCCGTCACCACACAAGATAAGGGTAATTATCGTTATGGAGCCACAATATATATTAAATAGACTAAATTATGCATAAAAGTCGTATAATTTTACTTGACAACAACTTCTTTTCGGTCTTGAATCGAAATCAAGAGTTGGCATTTCCGTTCAAATTGACAAACACTAAACCCCAATCTTCTTTGAAAAGCGAACGCTGTTTTTACTTTTTTGATTGCCATAAGACGATGGATCAAATGGTGAAGAATTCGTTAAAAAAAATAAGAGAGTCCCTCTTGATGAGCAAATCGGAACTGGCGAGAGAAGCGAATGTCTCTCCGATTACGATTACGCGGATTGAAGAAGGGAAACCGTGTCGGCTGGAAACCAAAAGAAAAATCTTGCTGGCTCTGGGGTACAGCCTTTCGGACAGTAAAAAAATCTTTGGTGAATAGAAGAGCTAACCATGTTTTTTGGAAAAAAAGACCAAATAGTTGGCCTCGACATCGGGTCCAGATCCATTAAAGCGGCGGAAATCTCCGAAACGAAAAAGGGAGTTTCCCTGGAACGGTTCGGCATCATTGATATCGCTCCGGGCCTAATTGAGGATGGTGCAATAAAAGATGCAGAACAGGTTGCAGACACCATTCGTCAAATGTTCAAGAACTATGGCATAAAAGGTCATAATGTGGCTCTCTCGGTTGGTGGCTACTCGGTCATCGTAAAAAAGATCAATGTCCAGTCCATGCCGGAAGAACAGCTTCAGGACACCATCAGTTTTGAGGCGGAACAATACATACCTTTTGATATATCTGACGTGAATTTGGATTTCCAAATTCTGGGTGAAAATGAAACCAACCCAAACCAGATGAACGTACTGTTGGTTGCCGCAAAAAAAGAAATGGTCAATGACTACGTCAATCTCGCCCAAATGGCAGGCCTAAATCCGTGCATCATAGATGTAGATGCATTTGCCCTTCAAAATATTTACGAGTTTAACTATTCCCCTGCTGAAGATGAGAACATCGCACTTATCGATATCGGAGCAAGCAAAACCTCATTAAATATTTTGAAAGGCAAAACCTCTGTCTTCATGAGAGACGTTTCACTCGGGTGTGGCCAGATAAACCAGAAAATTGCATCACTCATCGACTGTTCCATTGAAGAAGCCGAGCAGATCAAGTTCGGCGACCAATCCGAGAAGATCACCGCCGGAGATCTCTCAGACATCGTTTCATCCGTCGTTTCAGACTGGTGCACTGAAATCAGACGGGCGCTGGACTTCTTTTATTCAACCTATCCCGATGATCAAATTAAAAAAATAATTCTCAGTGGCGGTGGAGGTAATATAAAGGAATTCAGGCAGTTGTTATCTGTCGAAACCTCCGCGGAAGTGGTTACCATTAATCCCTTTGAAGGGCTTCACATAGATGAGAACCGGTTTGATGTGGAATTTCTAAAACGCATAGCCCCCCAGGCCTCAATCAGCATGGGATTGGCAACAAGAAAAGTTGATGACAAATGATACGCATTAATTTACTCCCATTTCGAGCCGCACGGAAAAAAGAGAATATTAGGCGACAAGTGTCCATATTTCTGTTGTCACTTGTCTTGGTTGTGATTGTCGCCTCCTGGTTCAACTATTTATTATCCGACAAAATAAAATCCTTAGACAACCAGATTAAAGAGACCAAGGCGCAGGTTGAAAAGTATAACAAAATCAACAAAGAGATTGCGGATATCAAGAAAAAACTGGATATTCTGAAAAGAAAGATTGAAGTTATCAAATCGTTGGACCTGACCAGAAAAGCGCCAGTTGAACTGCTTGACGATATGTCCAGACTGTTAATAGAAAAGCGGATGTGGCTGACGGGCTTAGAGGAAAAATCCGGAAATGTTAAGGTCGTCGGAATCGCCTTGGACAACCCGACGATTGCGGAATATATGACCCGGATTGAAGCATCCTTAAAATATGTCGATATCAAACTGTTGACCATCAACCAGGACACATCGGTCAAAGGGTTGCAACTGAAAAGGTTTGATATCAGGTTTCGCAAAGCTCCCCTTAAGGATCAACCTAAATAGGTAATGAGGAAATGAAGAAAGGCAAAGCGGTTTCCATAGAAAAAGTCAATCCGGTTTTTGACAAGCTTGAGCAGCTTTCCAAAATCCAACGGATCGCTATCTGCGCAGGTCTGTTGATATTATTTATTGGTGCTTTCGTCTACTTTTCATATCTTCCCAAATTGAAGAAAATCGACCAGCTCAAGAACAATTTATCAAAAATCGAAAAAGAGCTGGAGGTTGCCAAAAAAAATGCGCGGCAGTTGAATGCATATAGGAAAAAAATGCAGGACGCCGAAGAGCAATTTAAAATTGTAATGCGGGCATTGCCTGAAAATGAAGAAATCCCAACCCTGCTCACCGGCATTTCAAAATCCGGAAAAGACGCGGGACTCAATTTTCTTCTGTTTCAGCCCAAGCCTGAGGTAAAAAAAGATTTTTACGCCGAAATTCCTGTAGCGATGAAAGTTACCGGAGACTATCATGGTGTAGCAACCTTTTTTGAAAATGTTGCGGAACTGAATCGAATCGTAAATATCAGGGATATATACATGACGCCGGATAAGGATGGTGCGTCCCTGACGACGACATGTACTGCGGTGACATATAAATTTATTGAAGCTTCCGAAACGCAAAAAAAGACGTCTAAGAAGAAAAAGCGGTAAAATCATGCCCATGCAATTTAGAAAATCTTACCCTGTTGTGACTCTGATTCTGCTGATTTCGTGTTTTCTCTGGAACTGCGGTGATCAAAAAGAGCCATCCCAATCCCAGGCTCCGGTGATCAGCAAGAAGATTTCCGTACAAACTAAGCCGGAAGCTCTGCAGCAGAAAGATGAAAGTCCGACAGCCATGGCTTCTGTAAAAGAGACTGAGTCAACAGGTACGAAAGAAGAAGAACAAAAAGTAGCTAAGCGAATTTACGATCCCACGGAGCGGCTAAACCCCTTTATACCTCTATTTAGGGAAGATAAAAAAGAGACCGTTGCGGATGAAAGTGACAAAAGCAAAAGAAAGAAACGCATTCCACAGACTCCTTTAGAGAAAATAAGCCTTAACCAGCTTAAGCTGGTGGCAATCATTCGCTCTTCATCAGGAAACAAAGCACTCGTAGAAGAAAACACCGGAAAAGGCTATATCATCAAAATTGGGACCTATATCGGCTTAAATTCAGGAATCGTGACGCAGATCAACGCGAACAGCGTGATCGTCGAAGAAGAAATAGAGAACCTTCTGGGAGAACTAATTCTTCAAAATACAGAAATAAAACTTCAGAAACCAGCTGGAGAGTGATATGCACAACTTCAGGATCAAATTTTCAAAGAGATTGACACTTGTTTTTTGCCTTGGATTGATTGTTGCCTTTCTATTTCCAGGATGTGCAACTCAAAATTCTAGTCGTCAAACCGGTGTGACCGATGTTGATCCTTCCCAATCCATGGAAATCACATCTATCGGATTATCTGAAGAAGCGGACACGATGAACGTTGTGATTGACGGAATCGGTCCGTTGACTTACACATCAGTCAAACAACCGCTTCCCCTTGGTGTGGTTCTATACTTTCCAAACACCCGGTTGAACGTTTCCAAAACTGATGTACAATCCTCGGGCAAGCCTGTCACTTCAATTCACGCAGGCCAAATCGAGGCAAAAAACAGTACCACGCGTATCGAAATTCTTCTGGCATCGGACGTTCCGTACAATGTAGTTCAAGACGGCACTTCACTCAAAATCCAGTTTGATAAGGCCATTCCCGGTTCAGGCGGAACCAGCAACACCCCGACATCCCAAACCGGCGCAACCCAGCAACTGGGGACGGGCACAGAAACTCGCGCCATGGATACTTCCCGCGTCGAAGCCATTAAACCGTCCGGTGCTTTCCAAGGCACGGGCGCCAGGATTGGGAAAGAAAATCAGATATGGGTCAACCGAATCGATTTTCTAGGAGAAAAAGACGGCCGATCAACACTTTCAATCGAAACAACGGCCCCAGTCGATTACGACATTAAAAAAATATCGGACAAACTTCTAGAATTACGTTTAGCCAACGCCAACATCGCTGACTTCAGACAGCGTCCGCTGATAACAACGCGTTTTGAAAGCGCTGTTAACCGTATCATGCCGATCCAGCTGCCATCCATGAAGAACTTTTCAATTTTCTCCATCGAGCTCCGGGAACCCGTCCCTTACTATACGGAGCAGACCGGAGGACTTCTGTTGGTCCACTTTGAAGCATCCTCTGTCCCACCTGCGCCGGCCGACGAGGCCAATCTTCCTGCCTGGAAGAAAGCCCTTGAGGAAACTATTGGACCGGCTGATGTTGTTTCCACATACCCCAAGGCAATGCAACTTCCGGACGAAAGCCAGGCCTCGGGGATAAAACCCGCGGAGACAACGGCCGACGCGTCTTCCTCTTCTCTTGAGACGGCGTTAGACAGCGACCAGGCAATGGTTTTAAGGAAAAATATCAAAAAATACACCGGCGAGAAAATCGCTCTGGATTTCTTTCAGACTGACATCAAAAATGTATTCCGGATTCTACGGGAAGTCAGCGGCAAAAACTTTGCCATCGACGATGATGTTAGCGGGAAAGTCACACTGACGCTTGACAAGCCGGTTCCATGGGATCAAGTGATGGACTTGGTGCTGAGAATGAACCAGCTCGGCATGATCGTGGAGGGCGATATCGTCAGGATTGCCACCCTGGCAACCCTGAAAAAAGAAAACGATCTCAGGAACGCGCAAATTGCCTCTCTACAAAAAGAAAAGGCGCAAATTAAATCTCTGGAACCTCTGGAAACACGATACATTCCGATTAGTTACTCCGATGCTACCAAAGAGGTGCTTCCCCATATACAAAATATCGTAACCAAAGATCGGGGCTCCGTTTCAGTCGATGTCAAAAACAATCAGATTATCATGACCGATACGGCTGATAAGATTGCCAATGCTCTGGAAATCGCTAGACAGATCGACAAGGTAACCGCCCAGGTGATCATCGAAGCCCGGGTGGTCGAAGTCAACGAGAATTATTCCAAGGAACTCGGATTTGAGTGGAATCTGGGTGTTGGGCCGGTAACGGTCAACAATGGCAAATCACGATATAGCACATCCGTCGCCATGAACTATCCGGCGGCCACCACCAATGGCTTTCAGCTGAATTTTGCAAAAATCGCCGGCACACCGTTTACCTTGGACGCCATCCTGACAGCCCTCGAATCCAACGGGAATGGCAAGATCCTCTCTGCTCCGAAAATTGCAACCCTGAATAACAAAAAAGCGAAGATCAAGCAGGGACAGGAAATAGGTTATTTGGAAAGGGATTCAGCGGGCGGATCTTCCGTGAAATTCAAAGATGTTGATCTTATGCTTGAAGTCACGCCTCACGTAACGCCGGACAACCGGATTTCCATGGATATTGTTATCCAGAAAAATGATGTCACCGGTTTTGTTGACGGCGTACCCGTCATTTCTACGAACGAGGCACAAACACAACTTCTGGTGAATGACGGGGATACGATCGTAATTGGTGGTATTATCAAGTCAAGAGCGACAAAAGAAAAAAATGCCTTTCCGGGACTTCACAAAATTCCGGTTCTTGGCTTGATGTTCCAGAGCAATATTGAGGAAACAACCAACGATGAATTACTTATCTTCATGAACCCGAAAATTGTCCAACTGGAACAGCGATAGACCAGCCTATATCCTAAAATAGCGGCTTTCAACGAATCCACATTGTTCCGTTTCTACAAGCGACCACATCTCCCAAAATGATGGTCGCTTGTTTTTTTTGGAATAGCAGGCACTCCAGACAGCATCCATTTTTCCCTGAACGGT
>JAHLLR010000087.1 GCA_020444075.1 Deltaproteobacteria bacterium | reverse complement strand
GGGTTAAATCGATGGCATTTGGTGATCGCATCGCAATAAAGCCGATGTTCCCAAACACGGTCTGCCTGTTGATATCTGTCTCAGTTTGGTTAACTCCATGATGTCATTATGCCCGTAATAATTCCCAGGTATTCCTCCCAACTATCCCATCTACAACAAGATCATTTTGTTTTTGAAACATCATCACCGCAAGTTCAGTCGCGGGGCCAAAATCATTGTCTATGGCAATGTTATAGCCTTTTGTTTTCAACAATTCCTGCAGCTCTATAACTGCATCGCCAAATGAACCTCGACGCAGCACGACGGTATTGCCACCTTCATTGAGTGCCACCCGAATTCCTTCGATGTTGGCAAGCGCTGTTTTTGCCTTTTGAAGATACTGGCGTCTATCCTCTAATCCGTTAAGGCCTCCATTGACAAGCTTGGTGGCCTTTATCAAATTATCCACGTCAGCAGCGGCGTTAATATGTCGAGATTTCCAATATTCACACGCAATCTTCAGAGAAGTGACAGGCTCAGCGGCAAGCTCCGGATTATCTTCCAGCGGCAAAGATAGTTCTTCACCGATATGTCGATAATTGGCACGGCCCGTCAGCTGAATCAGGCCACGGCCTTTATACCGTTTGCCGTCCCCCTTTTCTACATTGCCAAGATCTTCACGACCTTCATATGCCGCCCCTGACGCAAACTCCTCTGTAGTGCGAAAACCTGCACATTCATGGGTTACTTGCCCCATGAAGTGGGCAATTCGCAATTTTGTATTGATCGCGTAGCTATCGAGTGTAGGAGCAAAAACAGCAGAAATCTTCCCCACAATTCGTGATTGGGCTTCCTCTTTGATTCCTGAAAACCGTGGTGCAACCTTTAAAATGAAATCTCCATCGACAGGTATCATTTTCACTCTCCTCGATTAGATGAACATTATTGGATACGAGACCCATTCAGATACGGGAGCTTATAAAGGAATTTCATCAAAACTGTGGTCAAGGTATACAAGAATAATCGAAACACTTTTTTCGTAGACAGTCAATTGATCAGTACGATTCAAATGACTGATTTATATACTTATATCATCAGAAGGTTTTTTGATTGCACCGAAACTACGTTGTTAGATAATATTTACAGCAGGTTTGATCGAATACCAAGTGGAAAACCGACTGGGCTTCGTCATTTTACAGATAGAAAAATTTGCACAGGCAGGGTTTACACGGATCACTGTGGATCGTAACCTTAAAAATAGTTGATAATATCTGACATTCAAATTGCACCGGCCAAGGCATCGCCCAGGCCGTCTTTCAATTTGATATGGCCATCAGAGCTATGCAGGGGCTTCACATCATCATCAATAACCGCTTCAAGCCCTTGCCTGGGTTATGAAATGGGGACGGGCCGTGCCAACCAATTGACATTAAATGATTACTATCTTAAAAAGCGAGCTAAAATAAACATAATCCAATATTTTTACCCTTCGAAACAACCGATTTATGGGGTCACATCAAACCATAAACGGTAATGTTTTTCTTACCCAAAACAAAGACTCTCCGGACGAAATCCAATGCCGAAAAAGAAAACAAAACTGGATAAATTTATCGATTTGACTTGGAATGATCTCGAGGAATGGGTCGGAAGGAAAATCGTCTCCAGAGGAAAAAATTACCAGCGTCAGGGTCGTGTCTGTGATTTGGCCGTAACGGAAAATGACGGTCTGATTGCCTGGGTAGACGGTACGGAACGGTATGCTACCAAGGTGGTCATGGATGGCAACGGTCTGCCGGATTCGATTTGTACCTGCCCTTATGAATTCGATTGCAAGCACGGGGTGGCTGTGGTGATTGAGTATATCAAGCAGATTGAAGACAACCGCCGCTTTCCCAAGGCAAGCCGGGACGACTCCCGTTTGAAGATGTTAGAAGATGAAGACTGGGAAGATGAATCGATTGATGAAGAGATGGCGGTATCGGAGGATAGGCGAAAGGAGGTCGGCCAGTTTCTAAAAGACAAAACAAAAGCGCAACTTATCGACCTGATACACGAAATCGTTCAGCAGCACCCCGAAGTTTGCCAAGAGATTGAGGACCGGCAGCAATTGACCTCGGGCCATACCAAGGCACTGGTGACACGCCTGCGCCGCGAGATCCAAGCAACCGGCGATGCGCCCGGCTGGCGGAATTATTGGAATGATGAAGGATTCACGCCGGACTATTCCGGAATTCGCAGGAAACTTGAAGCGCTGCTTAAAGCCGGGCATGCCGACGATGTGCTGACCCTTGGACGGGAACTGGTGTCCACCGGTAACCGCCAGGTGGAAGAAAGCCATGACGAGGGTGAAACAGGGGTGGAGATAGCCGCCTGTATGCCGGTTATTGTCAAAGCCTTGGATCAGTCATCGCTTGATTCCGCCGACAAGTTGAACTGGGCTTTAGACGCCGAACTTGAAGACCAGTACGACGTATGCGAGGCCTTTACCGAATATCTTCACCGCCGTCACCCCAGGCACGCCTGGCACACCCTTGCCGACCGGCTTCTGGTGCGTTTGGAGGAGATGAAATATTCTAAAGGTGCAGACCTTTTTAGCAGTAAATATAAACGTGAACGACTCAGTGATTGGACGATCCACGCCCTGAACCAGGCCAATCGAGAGGATGAGATCATCCCCTTGTGTGAGACTGAGGCCAAAAAGACGGGCAGTTATGAACGCCTGGTCAATCTCCTGGTTTCAACGCGCCGCTATGAGGAGGCCGAACGCTGGATTCGGGAAGGAATCCAAACTACAAAAGCCAAATGGCCCGGAATCGCCGCCGGGCTTCGCAATACGCTTCGGGTTATTCGAACGCGACAGAAGAACTGGCCCGCGGTGGCGGCGATACAGGTCGAGGAGTTCGTGCGTCGCCCCTCGCGGCAAGCTTTTGCCGACTGCCGGGAGGCTGCCGCCAAGGTCAAGGTTTGGCCTATGGTGCGCGAATCCCTGTTGCAGTACCTCGAACAAGGTGAGCCGCCCTGGAAGCGGAAGGACTGGCCCCTTCCGGATTCCGGCCTGGATATTCCGGAAACGGAGCGCAAAGAACGCTTTCCAATGGTGACCTATCTCATCGATTTGGCCATATTGGAAAAGAACCCCGAACGGGTATTATATTGGTATGACCGGCTGCCAAAGAAAGGATATGGATGGTACGGCGTTGACGACGATGCAATCGCCTCGACCGTTAAAACCCATGCACCGGATCGAGCGGCAGCCATCTGGAAGAGCAAGGCGGAACGATTGATCGCCCAAGTCAAGCCAAAGGCATACCAGGAGGCGGGCCAATACCTGCGCAAGGCCGCCAAGGTCATGGCCGAAGAAAAAAAACAAGCGGATTGGGATCGATATCTGCAAAGCCTTAGGGAGCATCATGCCCGCAAGATTCGACTGATGGAAGTCCTGGATAGCCTGGACGACAAACCGATCATCACAAAGCCTATACGGTCAAGATAACGGTCTTCAACCGCAAAATAACGCTGTTTCTTTTACCTGAGTTGAGCGATTTCCTGTTACCAAGTGAGATGTTATGAAAATGCTGCTGCTATGGATCAAAGAAACGAGGCCCCAGTTCCTTACGCTTTCGGTCGTGCTGACCTTTCTCGGCACTTCAGTTGCCTGGCACCAAGGCGCCGTCAATCTTAGATATGCTCTGCTGGCCGGTTTCGGTCTGATGTTAACGCACGGTAGTGTCAACGCGATCAACGATTATTTCGATTACAAAAGTGGCATTGACCTGGATGTCGAGCGGACACCCTTCAGCGGGGGCAGCGGGCTCGTGCCTGAGGGTAAACTCTCCTCGAACCAGGCGCTCTGTGTGGGGACGGTCACCTTTCTGGTGGCCCTGATGATCGGCATCTTCTTTATCATTGAAAAAGGCTGGCGGTTGGTTCCGCTTTTGATTGTGGCCGCCCTGTGTCTGGTGCTGTATACGCCGGTGATCCTGAGAACACCCTGGCCCGAATGGTCTCCGGGGCTGGGGCTGGGCATCCTGCCCATCCTAGGTTTCTATTTTGTCCAGACCGGCCGGTATGACTGGAAAGTGCTCGTTGTCTCGATTCCCAGCGGTATCCTGGTACACAACCTGCTCCTGCTTAACGAGTTTCCGGATGTGGAAGCCGATAGAAAGGGTGGCAGAAAAACGACCCCGGTCCTGTTCGGCCTGGTCGCCGCCGCCAGATCTTTCAGGCTGGCTACCATCGCCGTTTATGGCTGGATCATCGGATGTGTAATGACAACCCTTACAATTGGCAGCGTTGTCATGCCGATATACTGCCTGATCGTTTTGCTCGCCCTGCCCTGGGCCGTAAAAGCCATGCGAGGATCAAAAGAATATCACGACAGGAGCAGACTGATCCGGGCCATGGGGGATAACGTAACGTTCATCCTGCTCACCCATGTCCTATTAGGGTTGGGCTATATTCTTGATAAACTGTTTCCGCTTTTCTGAGTCGGTGGTGAGGTCGACTGGATAGCACTAAAACTTCGCTGCGTCCCCGGTTTTCACCCAAATGACGGAAAAGCTGCAATTTCGACCGCCAAGGAAGTGGCAGCGGTCAAGGTGAAGTTTCCTTTGAGATAACCGGCCATATGCGGCCTGGAAACGCTTTATACGAAACAGTCTGAAATGCAGCTTTCTACACGCCTGTAAAAATTTCTGTCACAATCGGCAGGCACACCTGTCTTTAGACTGTAGCGAGCAAAAATGCGGAACAACGGTGAAACGGGAGAGGCGCACAATATGCTATACCGCCGCCCGCTATATGAGTATAATATCGTTCGACGAACACACGTTCCATATCTGCTCCACATGTGTTTCACTGTGTCCTTATGGTGACAGGCAATGAACCGGAGGCGGGATGGAAGCGGATAAACAGACGCAGCAATTGATCAGGAAAGCCATCCACGGCTCCCGGGACGCCCTGGAAGACCTCGTCCGCCGGATCCAGCAGCCCGTCTATTCCCTCTCCCTGCGGATGCTGCTCAACCGGCAGGATGCCGAGGACGCGGCCCAGGAAATCATCATCCGGGTGACCACCAACCTGAAGGGTTATCGATTCGAAGGGCCCTTTCGCGCCTGGGTGCTGCGCATCGCAGTCAACAAACTCAAGACGGTCCGTAAAACCTTCGCCGAAAAGAGAATGGCTCCCGTCGAGAACCTGGACAGCATTCTGGACCGCTACGAAGCCAAGGGTTGGCTGTCCAAGCCGCTGGAAGCGCCGGAACCCTATCTCGAGGTCGAAACCCGATCGATCTGCATCCATGCCCTGCTCAGCGCCTTGAACCGTTCCCACCGCTTGGCGTTCATCCTGGGGGTGGTGATCGGTGTGGACAGCCGCGAAGGCGCCCAGGTACTGGATATTTCTCCGGCCGCCTATCGCCAGCGGCTGTCACGGGCCAGAACCCGCATCAAAGATTTTTTAGCCGGCAACTGCGGCATCCTTAACGATACCAATCGCTGCCGATGCAGCTGCATCTTGCCCGCTTACTTGGAAAATGGCTGGATCCACCCGGACAGACCCATGTTTACCGACCAGCACGACACGGATGAAGAGCCGGCCAGGCTCGGAGAGTACCTCCGGGAGATGGATGAACTGGGCCAATTGTCCGCCCTCTATCGGTCTGTTTCGCCTTCGTCGCCCGATTTTGTCGCCCGGGTGAAACGGATCTATGACGACCAGCACTACCGGATTCTTGCGGACCCCAAGTTGGAAGCAGCCCATCGTAGGAGCGGCTCTTAGCGGCGATCTTTTTCCCTATCCTATCGCGGCTAAAAGCCGCTCCTACACCACCCATCTATTCAGAGGAATGTGGGTAACCATCGATTTCGGACATATCATAAAAAGGAGTAAACCATGACCGTCAACCCCGACTATCTCTCTCCCTGCGGCCTGTACTGCGGTGTCTGCGCCATTCATATCGCCCACAGGAGCAACAACGAGAAGTTCAAAGCGCGCCTGGCCGACCTCTACAAAGGCGGCGTTCCCGGCAAAGGAACTCTGCCCAACAGCGCGAATCTTACCGCCGCAGACATCCAATGCGAAGGCTGCCACTCCGGCTGTCTGTTCATGCATTGCCGGCAATGCGATATCCGTAACTGCACCCAGGAGAAAGGGATCAGCGGCTGCCACGAATGCAACGAATTCCCTTGCGCGCACATCGACAACTTTCCGATGACCGTGGGCAAGAAAGTCATCCTTCGCTCGGTCCCTTACCGGCGCGAACACGGCACCGAGAAGTGGATCGCAGACGAAGAGGCCCGCTATCACTGCCCCGAGTGCGGCAACAACGTTTTCCGGGGGGCGGTGCGATGCAACCGGTGCAGGGCGGAATTGAATTTGGATTAGGTGGCTTGTCCGGTTCAGTGCATCGCACGAGTCAACAATCGATGCAAAATGGACGGATCTGGCAGCCAATATCCGACTGCGGGAAGAACAGAGGATCATTCCGGCCCGGATTGTCGGGTATCCCAAATAAGGTGTTTATTTAGATAGGGGCAAAATGCTCAGATAAAATGGTTCCAACGTGCCACCGTGCCATGCTTATACGGTTACAAGAACTGCTGGTTGACGACATGCAAAGCATTGCCTGACAGAAACGATTTGATGTTCTCCACGATTCCAGCCATCAGCCGTTTGCGCGCAGCCAGCGTCGCCCATGCTATATGCGGGGTTATGAACAGGTTGCGAACCCCCAGGAGGGGATTATCCGGACGGATCGGTTCCTGCGACACCACATCGACAACGGCGCCGGCCAGTTGCCCGTTGGAAAGGGCGGCGGCCAGATCGGTTTCGTTGACGAGCCCGCCCCGGGCGGCATTGATAAAAAAAGCGGACGGTTTCATGGTCGACAAAAGTGATTCGTTCACAAATTCAAGGTTATCCGATGTCAGCGGACTGTGAACGGTGATGAAATCGGCCTGCTCGAAGAGCGCCTCGAGCGGGCACCACTGAAATTCCGCATAAGCGGGATCTTCTCCAGGGTTGGGATCATGAGCCAACACACGCATGCCGAAGGCATTGGCAATTTCGCCAACCCGGCGGCCGATACGTCCGAAACCGACGATGCCGACAGTGGTCCCTCTCAGTTCGACCAGCGGACGATTCCAGAAGCACCAATCCTTCGAAGTCGCCCATTCTCCCTTTTCCACAGCCTCCGCATGGATCGAAATGTTGTGGGCCAGATGGAGTATCGCGGAAAAGACATATTGCGCCACGGTATCGGTGCCGTAAATCGGGATATTCGAAACCGGAATGCCGCGTTTTCCGGCAGCTTCGATATCGACGCAGTCGTATCCGGTAGCCGCCATGGTGATGAATTTCAACCGGGGCAGTTTCGACAGGGTGTCGGCGTCAAGGGGTGTTTTGTTGATGATGGCAATGTCGCTGTCCCGGCAGCGTTCAATAACGTCGGCAGGCGCCGTTCGTTCGAACACCACCAGTTCACCGATCGCAGATACATCGTCCCAGGGATTGTCTCCCGGGTTGAGCGTATATCCGTCCGTCGCTACAATTTTCATAGAATCACCCAATAGTCACGATGGTCAGCTTGCATTCAGATCAATGATTTCCATGCGGTTGTTTCGGTCCGGATATTTGGCCGACGGTCCCTCGGTGAGGATGACCAATCCGCCGGTTATTTCCCGACGGTTAAGCCAGCTTCCGATCCAGGCTCTCCAATCTTTGGGATGGTCCGGTTCAAAGACAGGCAATACCCCATAGGAAAAAAGCAGCTCCTGGCAGGTTTTCTTCCTGGAACTGACCGCTATAATCCAGACCGGCAATCGAAACCGTGAGATGCGCCTGGCCGTGGCGCCGCTCCGGGTGGGCGTGAATATGGCTGCAGGGGTGATATAATTTAAGGCGGAAGCCACACTCAGCGCAATAACGTCCTCAAAAGCGACGGGCACCCTGGATGCCATTAAATTGGGCTCTCTGCTTTTGGCGTACAGTGGACGATTCGGTTCGATGTCGGCGGCAATGGCTTTTAGCATGCGCACCGATTCAACCGGATATTCGCCCACTGCGGATTCTCCCGACAGCATGACGCAATCGGTACCGTCGAGGATGGCATTGGCCACATCGGTGGCTTCGGCGCGGGTGGGGAGCCTGTTGGTGGCCATGGATTCCAGCATCTGGGTAGCCGTGATGATCGGTTTGCCCAACCGATTGGCCATGTCCATGATCCGTTTCTGGACCGAAGGAATTTTTGCAATTGGGATCTCGACGCCCAGATCCCCGCGGGCCACCATAATGCCGTCCGCCTCTTCGAGAATGCCGGACAAGTTTTCGACCGCCCGGGATCGCTCAATTTTGGCAACGATAAAGGGATCGTAGCCCATTGCCCGGGCGGCTGCCCTGACCATGGAGATATCGGAGGCTTTTTCAACAAATGATTGACTGATTGCATCCACACCGCAATTCAACGCAAATTCCATACACTGCCGGTCATGGTCGGTGAAAGCCGCAATGGCTAATTCCACGTCGGGTATGTTAAGGCCTTTTCTCGACCGAACCATGCCGCCGACAACCACCTCGCAGTGGACATCCGTGGCCTCCACGGCGATGACGGTGAGTTGAATGAAGCCATCGTTGATGTATATGCAATCCCCTTTGTGGACCACCGCGGTCAGCTCGGGAAACGCGACGCTCATCCGCTGCTCGGTCCCTTGCATTGTTTCGGTGGTCAAGGTCAACCGCTGGCCGGTTTTCAGCAGGATCGGCTCACGGACGAGTTCTCCGATGCGGATCTTGGGGCCCGGCAGGTCGGCCATGATGGAAACGGGAATACCCACCGTTTCAGAGGCCTGCCGAATGACCTTGATGTCTCTGGCATGGCCGCTGAACTCTCCGTGGGAAAAATTCAGACGGGCAACGTTCATGCCTTCTCCGATAAGCTGCATCACCACTTCCAGTGAGCGTGAGGCAGGGCCGATCGTACAGACGATTTTAGTTTTGTTGGCTGCAAACATGAGAGTCTCTTATCACTCGGAAGGAAAGGGTATATTGACTATTAACGCATCACGGATCAATCAGCAAGACCTGAAGGTCCATCACGTTGGTGCGGGTGGGGCCGGTGATGAAAAGGTCTCCCAGGGGTTGAAAAAACCGGTAGGCATCGTTGCCGGCAAGGTGTCCGGATGCGGACAATCCGAGGCCATGGGCCCGGGATACCGTTGAACCGTCGGCAAAGGCGCCGGCTGCATCGGTGGGCCCGTCCGAGCCATCCGTACCGGCTGAAAGCATCAGTGTGCCGGAGGCACCCGACAGGGCGATACCCGCGGCCAGGGCCAGCTCCATGTTTCGTCCTCCCTTTCCGTCACCGTTGAGCGTTACCGTGGTTTCGCCCCCGGAAAGCAGGCAGGCGGGAGCCGGGATCGGCCGACCGGACCGCCGGACCTCGCCGCCGACGGCGCAGAGCACTTTTGCCACCTCTCTGGCTTCTCCCTGGATCATCGACGAGAGGATGAGCGGGTTGAATCCCAACCGGCGGGCCTCGATTTCAGCGGCGGACAAGGCATCCGAAAGGCTGCCGATAATCCGGTTTTCCACGCCTTCAAATACAGGATCGCCCGGCTTCGGCGTTTCATCCACATCTCCCCTGCCCCCCGCGGCCAGATGCCCGCGCACCGGCGCGGGAACTTTTTCCAGCAGGCCGTAGCGGGACAAGATCTCCAGACAGTCGCCAAAGGTGCCCGGATCCGGCGCCGTGATTCCGGAGGCAATGATATCCAGGTCGTCGCCGATGACGTCGGACAATATCAGGGAAACCAGGGGTGCGCCGTTGGCGCATCGGCTCAGCCGCCCGCCCTTGATACGCGACAGGTGCTTGCGAATGGTGTTAATCTCGTGAATGGTTGCCCCGCAGGCCAGCAGCAGACGGGTAGTCTCCTGTTTGTCGACCAGGCTGATCCCTTCGGCAGGCGCAGGGGTGAGGGCGGAGCCCCCCCCGGAGATCATGCACAGGATCAGATCTCCGGGACCGGCCGTGGCCACCAGGTCAAGAAGCGCCTGGGTGGCCTTGATCCCGTTTTCATCGGGAACCGGATGCCCGGCTTCCATCACCCGGCACCGGCGCAAGGGCACCCCGTGTCCGTATTTGGTGATGACCAGTCCGGCGTCGATGCGCTCGCCAAGCACCCTTTCCGCCGCCCTGGCCATGGCCGCGGAGGCCTTGCCGGCACCGACCAGATAGAGTTTGTCGATCTTTTCCAGGCAAAAGGATCGCTTTCCTACCCGCAGATCACCGGCGGTCAGCTGAAGGTGCCGATTGACGCAGCTCTCCGGATCGACAGCCTTTACCCCGGCATTGAAAATTGATGTTGCGATCGCTTTCAACCGCAGTCGGTTATCGGTTGTCTTCATCGACGATCACCCTTCGACGGGCTTAAAATGAAACGCTAAAACTTGGGAGGAGAAATAATCAGATAAAACTCACATTTTTCATCGCAGGGATTTTGTAGCTTATGGGGTACGGAGCTGTCAAAATATAGGCTCTCTCCGGTCTTCAGCGAAATCGATTCATTTTCAAACACGACCTCCATCACACCGGACAGGACGATCAGGCACTCCTCGCCTTCGTGCGCCAGCAGGTCGCTGCTGGTGGCCCCGCCTTTTTTCAGGGTGCCGATGTGAACCCCCATTTTTTTCTGTTGGTCGGAATGGATAATCCGGTATTCGAGTCCGTCGCTGGGGAAAACCACCAGGCGGGCATCCGACAGCTTGACCTTTTTGTGGGTTGGCGCAGAGTCGTCCAGAACAAGATAAAACAGAGGCACATCCAGACTGATCGCGAGCTTTCGCAATGTAGACAAAGAGGGGTCGACCTTGCCGGATTCGATCTGGCTCAGCATGCTGGGCGAAATGCCGGACAGGCCGGCGAGCTTTCGAAGCGAAAGGTTTTTCTGCTCCCGGTACCCCTTTATTCTTTTGCCTTCAACCAAGAGGCAAACCTCCGCCACCCGCTGTTCAACCCGAACAGAAACAGGTCTGGTTACAGATCCCGGCTGAGTGGATAGTTACCCCACCGTCGCACGCCATCATAGAGTGCCAGAACATTTTCTTCCGGAACATCAGCCTGGATATTATGGACCGCGCACACCACCAATCCCCCGCCTGTCGCCGCATGCTTCAGCAAGTGTCGCACCTCGGTTTCCACATCCGCAACGCTCCCGTTGGGCAGCACCTGTTGGGAGTCCACCCCCCCCCAGAACGCTATACGATTGCCGTAGCGTTTTTTCAGCGCGGCGGCGTCCATTCCCGTGGCCCTGACCTGCACCGGATTGAGGATGTCGATGCCGACCTCGATGAAATCATCTATCAGACTTGATACCGCCCCGCAAGAGTGCCAGAAAACCTTTGCCCGGGTTCGCTCCTTGATGAAGCGTACCGCCTTCTCCTGGCGCGGTTTAATGAACTCGCGGTAGGTGGCCGGTGACATCAGCGTGGTGTTCTGCCCGGCCAGATCCCCCCCCTGAATGATTACATCCAGGTATTGCCCGCAGACCTCCAGCACATTCCCCAGCAATCGGAGATGCAGGGAGAGGGTCTTGTCCAGAATGGCGTGGATGAATTCCTTGTTGGCCACCATGTCCATGTAGAAACGATCCATGGCACGGAGTTTCCAGGCCCGCTCGAACCAGGTTTCCCACGCAAAGTTACCCACGACGCCGTACTCGCCGGCCTCGGAAAGTTCCCGGGCCCGCCGGGCAACCCCGTCGAGGTAGCCGCTGTCATCGGGATCGGGCCATGGATAGGCGTCCAGATCGTCTATGGCGGCATCTTTCAATGGGCTGTGGACAAGATTGTAATACAGGGAGGATTCAGGCATGAGAAATCCGCAGCCCCACTCGTCGGTGACATATAGCCCCCTGTCGGTCTGCTCCGGTTCAAAGTGCCAGGAATGCGGTGCTCCCAGGTGAACATAGCGCGTATCCACCCCCAGACGTTCGAGGACATCCTCCTCAGGAGAGACATTTTGTCTAAGCCAGTCGAAGACCTCCCCCTCACGCTGGATCCCCAACTTCCTGAGCAGCCGGGTGTACGTCTTGACGTTGATGGTCGACACCCACCCCCCCAGATCCAAGGGTACGCGATCGGCCTCTTGATGGTTCAATGCGGCGATAAATCTTTCTTTGGAGTTCATTGGCATATCCACGTTTACGCTGAAACCATTCTTCTGGCCAGGCTCACTGCTTCTGCGGCGTCCTTGGCATAGCCGTCCGCACCGATGGAATCGGCAAATGCCTGATTCAACGGAGCGCCGCCCACCATCACCTTCACCTGGTCCCGAAAACCGCTTTCCGTCAATGCGGCAATCGTCTTTTGCATTTCGGGCATGGTCGTCGTGAGAAGCGCCGAAAGGCCGACAATCTGTGGCTTGAGTTCAGCAACTTTTTTGACCACCTGGTCAACAGAAAGGTCCACTCCCAGATCGACCACCTCGAAGCCGGCCCCCTCAAGCAACATCACGACGATGTTCTTTCCGATATCATGGAGATCGCCTTTTACCGTTCCGATAAGGACCTTACCCTTTTTTTCGTCGCTCCCCCCGGCAATGAGGGGTTTAATCAATTTAAGCCCCTGTTTCATGAGCATGGCCGATACCAGCATCTCCGGTACAAAGATAATCCCATCGCTGAACTCGCTTCCCACCACATCCATGGCGGCGATGAGTCCATCGTCAATAATCGCTTTGGGGTTCAAACCCGCTTCAATCGCCGCTTCTATGGACGGGACCAGTTCGGCCTGTTGTCTTTTCTGCACGGCGTCATTAATTTTAATCAAAAGTTCATGCATGTTCTCGACCTTTCTGTTACCTGATGGGATAGTTGCCAAAGTTTAAAGCCGCCTTGCGCATGGCCAGGAAATTCTCATATTTTGCCCAGGCAGGAACGGAGTTGCCGGAGCCAAGGGCGAACCCGCCTCCAATGCCAACCGTTTTTATCAATTCTATCGCGTGAGCGAGTACCTCTTCCGGGCTGCCTGTGCGTAAGAGCTCATTAGAGACGTTACCCACCAGGCAAAGTTTGTCGCCAAATTCAGCCTTTACCTTGGCGATATCCATGCACGTCGGGTCTATGGGCTGTAGGACATCCAAGCCCATTTCTATCAGATCGGGAAGGAGAAGACTTAAATCTCCGTCAGAGTGCATGAGAAAAATCCGTCCCGACGCATGAAGCCTGTCGGCGATTTTTTTGTACCAGGGGAAAATATGGCTCCGGTATGCCTGAGGCGAAATCATAGGCCCATTGCCAAAGGCCAGATCATCGACCACCCAGACACCTGCGACATGGTCGAGGGAAAATATCTGGTCCAGGGCGTTGAGCTGGATTTCAGCCACCTTGGCGACGACATCCGCCACCAGATCCTCTTCCAAAATGAGTTTAATCGAAAAGTCATTAAACCCCATGAGCATCCAGCTCAGCGTAAACAGCTTTCCGGAAACGGCAATGGCCTTCATGCCTTTCGGCAGATGGCGCGCCACTTCCCGGATTTTGCTCAGATCAATTTCAGCGGCCGCCTCCCAGGGAAATTCCTCAAAGGACGCCCGGTCTTTTATGAAACTGGTATACTCGAGATTCCAGGCGCGATCGTCGGTTTCACCCGGATTTTTCTTGAGGACCATCGCCTTGAGCACCCGGGTGATCCGACTCTCATGGGTTACCTTGCCCGGACTCATGAGGCTCACGGGCACCGGGATATAATCGTACCCCGCGCCGGCCCAGAATTCCACCTGGGCGGCGATATCGTCCGGGGCCACGTCCCGGCCCAGAAAACGGCTTTGAATCGGATATTCGATCAACACCTCGGACAAGGGCACCCTGTCCGGCTCTTTATGGTTAACGGCGTTAAGAAAGCGCTGAAAGTCCGGCTTGATCGCGTTCATTTCCCAAACCCCTCCCTGGCCGCCGCAACGATTGCCTTCAAATTCTCAAGGGGCGTTGAAAGGGGAATGGCGCATTCCGGGCAGATGACGTCAACGCCGGCCTCGATGGCCATCCGGGCTTGTTTGTAGACATCTTCAGGGGTCCCCTGATACAGCGTCTGGGCGTTGTTGACGCAACCAAACAGGGTCATGCGGTCGCCAATGGTCTGCACGGCTCTCAGGGCGCCAACCGACCATTCGAAATGATAGGCGGCAAAACCGCTCCGGGAAAACAGTTCCAGGCGGTCGGAGCACTCTCCGCACACGTGCAGGATGATCGGCCCGCTGACCTCGCGGGCAATGATTTTATGGAGTGGCAGAAGGAGTTGTTCATAGTGTTTAGGGCTCACCAGATTCCGCGTGCAATGGTCGCCCAGGGTCACCACATCGGCTCCCGCCTCGAACTGGGCATTCAAATGCGCGATGGTTACCGGCATGAGTTGATCCAGCATCCGGCGAACTTTGGCTTCCTCGCCCAGACCGACCTGCAGCAAAAAGTTCTCGGTTCCAGCCATGTGATAGGCCAGCGTCCATGGCCCCATTACCTTGCCGATGATCATTGCCTTTCCGCCGACGTGCTTTCTCAGGTAGGCGATTGCATCCAGCACCACCCTGATCGATGGTTTTTCCAACAGGTTTTCGGGCACTTCGATATCGCGAAAATCGGCATAGGGAAAATCCTTGGCCGTTGGCATCTGGTCTTTGTCGCCCCAGTCTATGGTGCAGCCCAGGGCGGCTGCCTCCTGATCCACGCTGTATTCAGGCATTACCGAGTCAAACCCTGCAATTTCATGACCCGCAATGGCCAGGTCGGCCATCATTTTGTAGTTCAGATGCGCCTCTGGAAAACTGATGCCGGTCTGTTCCATCAGCTCGTGGCAGACGATGCTGGTCGGGTTGGCTACGGCAGGCCGGTCGCCTCTGCGCCCTTGGTACAGAGCACTCATGGCGCGGATGTAGGGTGATTGTTCCATTGCTATTCCTCCGTAAAAGGACGCTCAGAGGTCAGAGACGTTGCTGAGTCATCGGTACGTGTAAAAGATCCACAAACGCTTCAAGCCCCAGTTTAGTTCCGGTGTTGCGTTCGATCCCCTGTCCGGTGCGGTACAGATGTTCGGTCAGGCTGTATTCAGCCCCCACGGCATCGCGGGCAACCATGTGTTCCACCATTTTTTTATGCGCCTGGACCGAAACGGCCGAGATACCTTCCAACCGGGAAGTCTCGGTCACGAACTGGTGCAACTTTTCCCAGATGGTGTTGAAGAAAGCGTTCATCACCCGGTTGCAGCCATAAGCGGCTATGGTCATATGGAACTCCACATCCAGCTTCGAGTATGTCGCCATGTCATCTTTTTCGACGGCGGCGTGTTGTGCATCGGTGAGCGATCGAAGGCGATCGAGTTCCAAGGGGGTGGCACGCATCACCGCCAGCCTCACATTGGCGCGTTCCACGAACAGCCGGGCCTCCAGGAATTCGGTAACTGCGGCCGGCTCCATGAGCAGGTTTTTGCCTCCAATGTCCACCAGGGATTCACTGGCAGGCCGGGTTACCACGGTGCCGGATCCCTGCCGGGTCGTCACCAGCCCCATCACATTGAGCCGGGTAATGGCTTCGCGAATGGTGTTGCGGCTTACCGAAAACCGTGCAGAGAGTTCCTCCTGTGTCGGCAGGCGATCGCCCACCTTGATCTCCAGATTGGTGATCCGGGTATAAAGGTTGGCAAAAACCTCGTCCGCAGCGGATGTCCGTTTTATCTGCTGGTCCATTGTCTCTTTCCTCTGATGTAGTCGCGATGATCGATCCGTTTTTCCAATGTTTATCACAATCAGAGGGTTTAGTCAGCCATGAGTGAAGGGAGCCAAAGGCTGAGGTCCGGCAAAAACATCGTGATGATCAGCGCCAGCACGGTCAGCCACAGATACGGCAGGTTCGCCCAGTAGATGTCCGTGACGTTGATATCGTCCGGAGCGACACTGGCCATATAAAACACCGAAGGGCCGAACGGCGGTGACAGATAGGAGATATGCATGTTCATGCAGAAGACCACGCCGAACCAGATTTTCGAAAAGCCCAGGCTCTCCACGATGGGAACGAAAATGGGCATCGTCAGCAGCAAAATGCCGATCCAGTCCAGAAACATTCCCAGAAAAATCAGGATCAGCTGCATCATGATAATGATGCCCCACTTGCCGAAGGGAAGCGCCTGTATGGCGTTTTGCACGAACTGGGTGCCGCCGGCCAACGTATAGACGCCGATAATGGTCTGGGCGCCGAAAAACAGCCAGGTCAGCATGCAGGAGACTTTCAGCGTTTCATAACAGGCCTGCTTGATATTCTGCCAATTGAATTTTCTATTGATCCAGGCGCTGATCAGGGCGCCGATGCACCCGATGCCCGCGGCTTCGGTGGGTGTGGCCACGCCCTTGTAGATGGTTCCCAGCACGGCGAAGGCGAGAAATGCCGGCAGGATCAGCCCTTTGAGCAGAGAGAGCTTCTGTCGCAGCGGCACGTTGCGTTCCTCGGATGGAGCAGCCGGGGCCAGTTCCGGATAGCGCCAGGTCATGTAGACGATGTAACCCACGAAAAGGACCGCCAGCAGAATTCCCGGAAGGATTCCGGCGATGAACAGTTCGCCCACCGAACACCCGGTGGTCATGGCGTATACGATGAAGACCACACTGGGGGGAATGAGCGTGGCCATGCCACCCCCCGCGGTTATGCTGCCTAAGGCAATGCGCTTGTCATAGCCCCGATCCAGCATCTGGGGCAGCGCGATCAGACCGAGCGTGACGATCTCCGCACCGACAATTCCGACCATGGCCGCCATGAATACGCAGGCCACGATGGTACCGATGGCCAGGCCGCCACGGAGTCCGCCGGCCCATACGTATACGGCTTTGAAAAGATCCTCCGCCACTCCCGATTTTTCCAGGATACAGGCCATGAAAACGAACAATGGAACCGACACCAGCGTGTAGTTGAGCATCATGTGGTAGACCCGGGTCATGGACATGAACATCACGTTGGGTTCGAAGAGCACCAGGGTGAAAATACTGGCCGTGGCGCCCATGGTCCATGCCAGGGGAAGGCCCATAAAGAGAAGGGTCATAAACGTGACGACGAGAAGAATGGTTACCAGTTCGATGCTCATAACTCTTTTCCATTGATCGCAAAGTGAAGGTCGCGGAGAAATTTAGCCGAACCCTGAAACATCAACAGCACCACAGCCACCACGAAAATCATTTTCACAGGATAGACGGGAGGGTCCCACGGCGTGCCGGATGTCTCCATCAGTGCCAGGGATTCCGCGGCGAACTTGCTCCCCACCCAGGCCATTGTCCCCATGTAGAACATGAAAAAGGGATAGGTGAGGCAGTCCATGATTTTTTGCCAGCGAGGCGTCAAATGCGTATATAAAACGTCAATCTTCACGTGCCGCCCGGCCTGCAATGTCCATGATGCACCCAGTGCATACAGGTAGGCGCACCCGTATACCATGGCTTCACTTCCCCACACGGTCGGCCGGGTGAATACGTAGCGCATGGTTACTTCGAAACCACAGATCAGCACGACCAACAAAATGACGAAGGAGGATGTTTTGCCGATCCAGATGGAGATCAGATCGATGAACCCGAGTACTTTTCGCATGCTGAATGCCTTTCAACGGATCCGGGAGCGGGGCGGACCCACCCCCGGATCTTGCGCGCCGATTAAATACGTCCGAGTTTTTTCAGCCAGGCCGTCTGCGCGTCGATGGCTTTTTTGGCCAACGGGCTCTTCGCGGCCCAGTCGGTCCAGATATTTTCGCGTACGAACTTGCGCAGCCGTTCGATGTCTTCCGTTTTCCAGGTCAGGGGCTCGACGCCCTTTTGGGCCATTTCCTGCATGGCCTTGACATCGTCGATGGCACAGCGGGCCAGCTGATCATAGTTGAGTTCGCGAACCAGGTCCTTGAGAATCTGCTGGATGTCGGCAGGCAAGGCTTCCCACGCCTGCTTATTGACGGTAAAATCGCTGATGGGCATGGAGCGGTATTCGGGATAGATGTAGTATTTGGCTACACGGTTAAAACCCATGCGATAGTTAACCGACGGCGTTGACCAGTCTGCACCGTCCACTACTCCCTTGTCCAAGGCGGTGTAAGTTTCATCTCCGGGCAGCACGACTACCCCGGCACCGAGCATTTTGAGCATGTCCGCGGTCATTCCCTGGGGAGAGCGGATCTTCATGCCTTTGAAATCTTCCTGCTTCATCACAGGCTTTTTCAGGGACATGGACTCACGCCCCCACAAAACCACACCAATGGTTACCGCGTTGTAGGGTTCGTAAAGTTCGTTGATAAGCTCCAGACCGCCGCCGTAATTGTAGAAACCGTCGTACTCCCATGGCTCCGTGTAAGCAAAAAGAAGGTCGGTAAGCGGGGCAAATGCCGGCTCTTTTCCCACAAAATAGCCGGGCCAGGTGTTTTGCACCTGGATGATGTTGTTTTTCACCGCATCCAGGGTCTCAAAGGTGGGTACGATGCTTGCCGCCGGGAACGGCTGGATCTCAAGCCGCCCGTTGGTCGCCGTTTTCAGCTTTGCACAGAAATCTTCCAGACATTTGTACGGAAGCTCACCCGCACTCCACAGAGTCTGCAGCTTCCATTTGGTCACCTTTTCAGCCGCCAGCGAAGGTCCTGCCGCCAGGGTCATTCCCATAAAAATCACAAAACCCAATACCAAAACTTTTTTCATTGGACTCTCCTTGCTCTTAAATGTGGTTTTTAAACTGACCTTCCGTTCACCTTGCCTGCGTTACACCCGTGTTTAGGGTAAATCGCCGTTTAACCGCCGCCGGAGGGGACTCAGATTCGTCAATCTCCGCGCGGGGGGGTATTAACCCGTATGGTTTTCGGATCACCTTGGCTGACAATAATATGGCGAGCCTTCACAGTAAAAAAGTTTTAATATACTGAACATCGTTTATATATAACGAACATACTATGTCAAGAAATATTGTGGGAAGCAGGGTTTTTATTGTTGAGTTATCCTACAAATCATGCTTTTTATTGTCAACAGAATTGTGTATATTGAGTTTCGATCTTAGATTAAAGTATTTTTATATATCTATTATATTTATATTTTAATGCATTCAACCTAAATGTCTTAACCCTTCATAATTTGTTCTACAAATTAGAACGAGTCAATCCATTTCGCCTGCCCAATAACTCGGGCGATATATGCAAAAGGATGCTGCCGTGACCCTGAAAAATTTGAATTTTCCCGACATGCTGCTGATTCGTCAAAAGTTTCACGTGCCCCCTCCGGTTGATCCGCAGGCCGCGGTTGATCGGGCACTTGCAGGTATATCTGAAGATCTTAAAGCGCTTTCGGGTCTTAGGGTTGCCGTTTGCTTAGGCAGCCGCGGCATCGATGGCATCGTTCCGGTTGCCCGACATGTGGTGAAAAGGATCCGTGCCGCCGGCGCCGATGTTTTCGTAATGCCCGCCATGGGTTCACACGGTGGCGCGACGGCCAAGGGGCAGGTGGAGGTACTGGCCCACAGGGGAATTACCGAAGCGAGCATGGGCTGCGCCATCATCGCGGACATGGAAACCGTCCGGCTGGGAGAAACCGCCGACGGCATCCCGCTTTTCATCAATCGGCTGGCCCATGAAGCTGACGCCTTGTGTTTGATCAACCGCGTCAAACCGCACACCAATTTCATCGGAGCGACCGAAAGCGGCGTCATCAAAATGGCCGCCATCGGCCTGGGGAACCAGGTGGGAGCCGAACATTATCACCGCCTGAGCCTGGCCCGGGATCAGTACAGCATCATTTCCTCCGCTGGACGCGACATCATTCTGCGGAAGGAGCGCTTCATCGGGATCGCCGCCGTCGAGAACCAGAAGCATCAGATATGCCTCATCAGGGCCGCCATGGGATCCGCCATAGAACCGATGGAGACCGAAATGCTCGCCTATGCGCGAACCCTCCTGCCCGGCTTGCCGATGGACGACATCGACCTTTTGATTGTGGACGAAATGGGTAAAAATATCAGCGGTGAAGGGATCGACCCCAATGTTGTGGGCCGGGATTGCTGCACTTATGGTGCCCGAAGAAGCAGACCCCGCATCACGCGCATATTCGTGCGCGATCTGACCGAGTTGAGCGTCGGCAGCGCCTTGGGTATCGGACAGGCGGACTTCTGTCTCAGCCGCCTGGTCAGAAAAATCGACACGGCAGCCACCTACGTAAACTGCCTGACGGCCTGCTGTCCCGAGGCGGCCCGGATTCCCATGACTTTCGATACCGATGCCCAAGCCCTGAAAGCCGCGTTTTCCAGCATTCGCCCCTGTACTGAACGGGACATCGGCGTGGTCCGGATAAAGAACACCATGGACCTGGAAACGCTGCTGGTGTCGGAAGCCTATAGGGAAGAGATGGAAATCCTTGATACGGTGGAGATCCTTGGCAGGGCGGATAAACCGGCTATCGATGCTGCCGGAATGCTGCGACCCATGCCCGAACCGGGTAATCGGTGATACAATTAATGAAGGCTCAACCCCGCTTCATCGCTGAAGGCGAGCTTTTTTAAAGGGTGGGAGACATTATGCAATTAAAAATGAACTATGGCCGCCACGGTTTAACGCTGCATCTTCCCGACGACTGGGAGGTCACCGTAATCAGCAAGAAAGCCATGCCGTTGATCGAGGACGCTTC
>JAHLLR010000086.1 GCA_020444075.1 Deltaproteobacteria bacterium | reverse complement strand
TCAACCGGGGGATACACCACCTACTTTCCTAAACACAACTTTTGATTATAGCTCGAAACTTACCTTTTCAATGGGCGTACCGTGCGCTATGGCGTGCGTGGTGATGGCCCGCCGATAGTTGTGGTTCACGGTACTCCCTGGTCCTCGTTCAATCTGCGACATCTCATTAAAGCGTTGTCTCAAGATTTTAAAGTTTACTACTACGATCTCATCGGCTACGGCCAGTCGGATAAATCTCCTGGCGACGTTTCCCTTGGAATTCAGAACCAGGTGTTGAATCATCTTCTGGATCAGTGGCAGCTCGAAAGTCCCTTGATCATCGGTCATGACTTCGGAGGCACGACGGTTCTTCGAACGCATCTTATCAATGGACGCAATTTCGACAAAATCGTGCTTATCGATGCGGTGGCGGTTTCCCCCTGGGGCTCGCCTTTCTTTCAGCACGTCAAAGCGCATGAACCCGCATTTGCTGGTGTTCCGGACTACATTCATGAAGCAATAGTTCGTGCTTATGTTAAAACAGCGGCCTTCAAACCCATTGAGGATGCTACGCTGGATGCTATCGTCCGTCCATGGATGGAGCCGGACGGGAAAGCGGCCTTTTACCGGCAAATGGCTCAGGCGGATTCAGGTTATACGGATCAGGTGCAGCCCTTGTATGCCGGGATTTCCAGGCCTGTTTTGATCCTTTGGGGGCGTGAGGACACATGGATACCATTGGAGCGGGGCGAGGCTTTGCACGATATGATCCCGGGTTCATTATTGCAGGTGATACCGGATGCCGGGCATCTGGTTATCGAAGAGCAGCCCGATCAGCTTATTAAGAAAATTCATCCTTTTCTTCAAGGATGAAGACATCATATCAAAATGCTGATTCACCCGCCCGGCCGCCGTAAACGCAAACCGTTGGTGTGGATATCTATGAACATTCCTTCGAATCTCGCGGTTTATCGAGTCCGTCGATTTAATAAAAAAGGCGATAAACCAAAAAAATACCGGTGTACTTTTGAAGTGACCGACGAACACACGCAACAGGTGATGGCCGTTTGCGATCTCCTCGGTCAGGCTGTTTTTTCCACGCTGACGATGATTGATCACGCTAACCACACCTGGCAAATGAAACCCAATCGGAGAATCACGCCATCGCGTTGGACCGTCACCGGCCCGGAGCAGAAAATCGCCATGCCGTTCGATCAAAAAATTCTGGCCACGATGGTCAACCCGATTAACAAAACCGTTCTCGCCCTGCTGGACAGTATGGGCAAGGAAGTCTATCGCCTCGTGGATACATGGACCAGCATACCCGATCGTGAGCTGGGTGCAGGGCCGGGCCATTGAGCGATCATGTTTTTCCGTCACCGGCGGCTTTGGGAATGCTTGCGTTTTTCAACGAATTGACAGATACCTCCGGCGGCTGACGACCCGGTATGCGGGGTAGGTAAATGTCTCGGCATCCATTCATCGAGAATTCTTTAAAGACATTTATTTTTGCAGTTATCGCTTTGTTTGTAATCGCATATATCCCCTATCGGATAATTACCGCTGAAACCCATACCGTCATCGCAGCAATTGGAAAATTCCGGCTTATTGGGTACATCTTGATCGGATTGGGAACAGTTGGATATTTGATCTGTTTTCGGAATTTCATCGTTGATGCCAACGGATCACCGATTCTCGGGGACACGCAATACCTAATCGTCAAGGGGCTTTATCGGTATGTTAGAAACCCGATTTATCTTTCAGCGAATCTTATCTTTTTGGGAGAAGCGCTTTTATTCCAGTCATTGGAGATGCTTTACTATCTTCTGGGCTGGATTATCATTTTCCATCTTTTTGTAGTCTTCGTCGAGGAACCCTTCCTGCGGCATAAATTTGGTGATACCTATGAACGATACTGCAATTCTGTGCGGCGATGGGTTCCTCGAATCAAACCACCCGGGAATGACGGGTGACCGTCTTCGATTGTTCACAGCCCGGTTAAGCTGCCGTTCAGTCCGGTGTCGGGTTCAGCCTGTTCGTACGGGGAGGTGATCTTGAAGATCCCAAGACTTTCTGTGGTAACACTTGGCGTGGGCGATTTAATCAAAGCCACGACGTTCTATGAAACGATACTTGGCACTCCGCCAAACCAATCCTATGACGGCGTCACTTTCTTTGAACTGCCGGGAACCTGGATTTCTCTATATCCCCTTGAGAGCCTCGCCAAAGACATCTCTCCTGAGGTTCCGCCTGCTCGCAGCGGCTTCAGTGGAATCACGCTTGCCCACAACGTCCACGGCAAGGGCGAGGTCATTGACATTATAGAGCGCGCGAAGGCAGCGGGTGCCCGCGTCATGAAAGAACCCCAGGAAACGTCCTGGGGCGGTTTCAGTGGATACTTTGCCGACCTGGATGGCTATTGCTGGGAAGTCGCATGGGGGCCGATGTTTGAGTTCGCTGAAAACGGTGACCTGAGATTCCGGGACAACACCTAGCAGGGCCGACTCATCCCATGCGAAAACTCATGGATGGTTGGCGTCGTTAAGGAGAATAGCGTGCCGGATTCCCCGAATTTCACGCTGTTTACCGTGACGTCAATCGATGGGATCAGCACAGAGGCCCAAACCCAATCACCCGTCGAAAGATGATTTTTATGAAGATCGCAGGACATCGCGTGGCAACCCTGATCCTGGTCCTGGCCGCTGTTGGCTTTTCCGTCCCGGTCCGGGCGCAAACAAAAATTATCCCGCGGGCCACTCGCCCCCAGGTGCAGCGGCTGGCCAACTGGCTGTTGTCGCATCGCGGTGCCGAATCCGGGCTCCCTGTCAGTCACGTCGGGGATGCGCGATTTAAGGATTGGTGCTTCACCTATGACGCAGCGGTGGCAGCCCTGGCTTTCATTGCCCTGGATCGACCCGGGGAGGCCGAACGTATCATTGATTTTTATATCACCTCGCAAAACGCCCGCCGGCTGGGCGGCGTCATCGAGGCGGTGCTCGTCGTCCCGCCATACGCCGGAAAGGACTGGTCGGTTCGAACGGGGGCCAACATCTGGCTCGGATTGGCTTCTTATCATCTCTTCCGATCGACGCAGGCCGAAAAATATCTGACCTTTGCCACACGGATCGCCGACTTCGCCTTGGGCCTGCAGGACCGCGACAACTCCAGCCCGACCTATGGCGGAATGAAACTGGGTCCGCCGGGAGACGCGGCCTTCGATGGGGATCAGCATTTTGGTTATGACTCGCATTTACCCGGTTTTGAACAAATCTTCGCGACGGAGGCGACCATCGATGCCTTCGCGCTGTTCGACCTGCTTCAGCACGAACCCGGAATGGGACGTTTTAAAAGCGGGCGGGATCTCTGCCTGCACTGGTTGAAAAAGGTGGCGTGGAATCCCGGGCTGCACCGATTCAACCGCGGATTTCATCAGAAACCGGATCTTACCGCAGCCAGCGATATCCACGCCTGGGGTATCTCCGCATTGGGAGTGGCCCGGCTCGATGCAATCGAACCGGGAGCCGCCGAACAGATGGTTCGATTTGTCGAGGAACATTGCCAATCTACGGTTTTTTACCGCTCACCGGATGGACGGGAGGTAACCGTCAGCGGATTTGATTTTGTGGATCATGAGGCGCTCACGCATCTCAAGCGCCCCCCGCTGATTTCACCGGAGTGGACCTTCCAGATGGCCAACGCCTACGGACGGTTATCCGATGATTTTGAAGCGGCGGGTAAAAAAAGCAAAGCGTCCCTTTACGCCCAAAAGCGCAGGCATCTTCTCACCCAGGTGATGGCCATGGCCACGACCCGGGACAACGCGTCAGGGCTTCCCTACGCAAGCCTCGGCGATGTCCCCGTCGGCCACGAAAACAACACACCTGCTCAAGGGAGCTTCAGCACGATCGGCGTCGCCTATGGCATCCTGGCCTTGACCGGTTATGATCCGCTCCGTTTTCCCGGTGAGCGATAGGCGCCCCGATGAACCGATATCATCAGGATCAGCAAATGTCATTTGATCAACTGGGCCTTCGGGCCGAACTGCGTAAAGCGGTTCACGACAAGGGTTACGCCGTCCCCACCCTGATTCAGACCCAGGCCATCCCCAGCATTCTCAGCGGACGCGACATCCTTGCCCGCGCCCAGACCGGAACGGGGAAAACAGATGCATTCGCCCTGCCTCTGGTCGAGATTCTGAGCCGGATTAACGGTGACGGACGCCACCCCCGCGCCCTGGTCCTGACCCCCACGCGGGAACTGGCGCTGCAGGTGGGAGAGAGCGTCAAGGCCTATGCCAGGCGGGTCTCCCTGCGATGCACCGTGGTTCATGGCGGGGTCGGCATCCATCCGCAGATCGATCGACTGAGGCGCGGCATCGATATTCTTGTGGCCACGCCGGGCCGCCTGCTGGATCTGGCCGGCCGGCGGCAGTTGAACCTTTCCCGGATAGAATTTCTGGTTTTTGACGAGGCGGACAGAATGCTGGATCTGGGATTCAGTGGCGAGATCTCCGAAATTCTCGATCTCGTTCCAACAAAACGCCGCACCATGCTGTTTTCCGCCACCTACACCCAGGCGATCCGGGATCTTGCCGGGAGGATGCTGCAGGACCCGGAGCATATCGAGGCGACACCCGGCCATACGGCGGCTGAATCGGTAGTCCAGATGGTTCATCTGGTGGACCGATCCAATAAACGCGCGCTTCTCATCCACCTGATCACCGAGGGAAACTGGAGCCGGACACTGGTCTTTACCCACACCCGGCACGGGGCCAACACGCTTACGGAAAGACTCGCCGCCCATGGGATCAGTGCCGCGGCGATGCATGGCAACAAGAGCCAGTCTTTCAGGACGCGATCCCTCGAAGCGTTCAAAAACGGGAAAATCCACATCCTCGTGGCAACGGATGTGGCCGCACGGGGCCTGGACATCAGCAATCTGCCCTATGTGGTCAATTATGATATGCCCCGCATACCCGAGGATTATGTTCACCGTATCGGACGCACCGGCCGCGCGGGTGAAAGCGGCATCGCCGTCTCCCTGGTCAGTCCCGAAGAAAGGCCTTATCTCCATGCCGTTGAAAAACTGCTGAAGCGGAAAATCCCGGTGGAAAAGGTTGACGGCTATACCGAGGACAGCGACGTTCCGGATTATGTTCTCTTTCGTCCCGACAGCGCGTCAAGCGAAAAAAAAGCAGACAAAGAGATCAAAGAGATCGTCGCCGGAAGAACGGCGTCGAAAAAGCAATCGAAAACCCGTATCGCGAAAAAGACAGGTTCCGGCAAAAGGGCGGCGCCGGGGTCGACATCCCGATCCGGCAGGAAAATCGAAAAGGCCGGAAAAAAGCCGCCCCGATCAGGACCGCGCCGCCCTCGATAGTCGAAACCCGGCAAACCTGGAGGCAGATTTTAAAAAGGAGTGAACCACCACCGTGGAAAAAGAGAATATCGAAGCCATCATCCGCAAGGCCAGCGTATGCCGTCTGGGCATGCTCGATGGAGACGCCCCCTATATCGTACCCCTTTGCTTCGGCTACCGGGACAACACCCTTTATTTTCATGGATCAATGAAAAGCAGGAAGGCTGAACTGATCCAAAAGCACCCGACGGTCTGTTTCGAGTTCGACATCCTGGCCGAGCCTGTTTCGGCCCCTGATCCCTGCGACTGGGACATGCGTTACCAGAGCGTGGTCGGGTTCGGCAGGGCGTCCGTGGTGGAAGCGGTCGAAGAAAAGCGACAGGCATTGGAGATCATCACCGCCCAGTATGCCAAGGGTTCCCCTTCTTTCAGCGAGCCGACGCTGAAAGCGACGGCGGTGATCAAAGTGGCCATCGAGAGCATGACCGGCAAACAGTCCGGCTTCGATCCGCTATAACAAAAAAACAGCCTGATCGGCCGCGCCGCAAAGCGCTTACCGGCAAATCAGGCTGTTTTGTTTTTCTCAGCGGAATAAATGAAGCCTTAAATCTATCAATGGGACTTCGCCCGCGTCCAGGCTTCATCCATGATCCGGTTTTCCTTGCCCAGATCCTTGGTGAAATGCAGTTTCTTCATGATCGCCGGTGTCGGGTAGATTCCCGGATTTTTCAGGTCTTCGGGGGTGATGAAGGCCTCGGCCGCCGCATTGGGGGTCGCATACTGGTTGTAGTTGGATAGCTCGGCACCGACTTCGGGCTCCAGCAGCCAGTTGATCCACTTGTGCGCGGCGTCCGGGTTGGGCGCTTTGCTGGGAATACACATGGAATCATACCAGATCTCGCTGCCCTCGTTGGGGATGATGAAACCCAGCTTGTCCGGCTCTTCGGTCACCGACTGAATGGCATCGCCGTTATAGACGATGGCCGCAACCGCCGTACCGGCGACCACATCGTTCTTGCCGCCCACACCCGGCTTGAAGCCCATGCAGTTTTTGGTCCGCTTGGTGGCCACCAGCAGGTCGGCGGCGGCCTTGAGATCTTTGGGGTTGGTGCTGTTGAAGTCCTTGCCCTGGTAGACCAGGGCGATGCCCATCATCTCCCGCACGGAATCGATCAGCCAGAACGCACCGGGCTGCTTGTTGGCATCGAACAGCACCGACCAGGACTGGGCCGCGGCGTCGCTGACCTTGTCCTTGCGGTACATCAGTCCCACCGTGCCCCACTGATAAGCGACAGAATATTTATTTCCCGGATCATAACTGGCGTCCTTGAACAGGGGCTTGAGATTTTTAAGGTTGGGAAGTTTGGCATGGTCCAGGGGCTGGATCAGCTGCTGGTTGATCAATATCGGCATGATGTAGTCGGAGGGGACGATGATGTCATACTGGCTGGCCCCGCCGGCCTGCAGTTTGGCCACCATCTCCTCGTTGTTTTCGTAAATGTCCAGTCGGACCTTGATGCCGAACTTTTCTTCGAAATCGGCCGGCATCTTTTCCTCATCCATATATTCCGACCACGTGTAGATCCTGAGTTCCTCGGCACTGGCGGCCACCCCGCCAAAAAGCACCAATACCAACATGAGCAGACCGATTTTACGCATCTTTTTCTCCTTTTCAGCAATGGTGGTTAGTATGCATGGCACCCCTAAAATGTAGAAGGAGCCTTATTCCTTTTCATGATGGCGCGTGAACCGTTCCGTCAAAACGACCAGAATAACCGTAACCAGCATAATCAGGGTCGACAGGGCATGGATTTGGGGGGTAACCCCCCGCCGGACGGCCGCAAAAATAAATAGCGGCAGCGTTTGGGACTCAGGGCCGGCGGTGAAGAAACTGATCACGAAATCATCCAGGGAAAGCGTGAAGGCCAGCATGGCTCCGGCGATAATGCCCGGCATCAACAGCGGCAGCATCACCTTTCTGAGCAGATACCAGTTCGTCGCAAAAAGATCCCTGGCCGCCTCCTCCACCTCACTGCCGATGGCCACCAGACGGCTGCGCACCACCAGGGCGACGAAGGCGATCTGGAAGGTGATGTGGCCGATGATCATGTTCGGCAGGCCGGGTTCGAAAATCGACGATGCCATTCGCAGCAGGCCGAAGGCCACCACCAGGGATGCGGCGAGAATGATATCCGGAATGACCACGGGAATGTGCAGGATGATATCCAGGAAATTGCTGGTTCGGCTGCGCCAGGGAAAGCGATCCATGGCGATGGCCAGGATCGTGCCGAGGACCGTGGCGATAATGGTGGATATCACCGCCAGCAGCAGAGTATTCCAGGCGGCTTCGAGAATCCAGTCGTTTTCGAAGAGTTTGAGATACCACTTCAGGGTGAACCCTTTCCACACGAGCCCGCGACGGGCGGCATTGACGGAGAATATCGCCACGCCGGCCAGCGGCAGGTAGAGAAAGGCCATGGTCAGGTAGGAAATCGCGACGATTAACGGATGTTGGCGCCTCATACGACCTGGACCTCCTTGCCTTTACGACGGTAAATCTGAAGCCCGACCATGGTCAGCACCATCAGGCCCATGCTGATCGCCGCCCCGAAAGGCCAGTCCCGGCTGGTGCCGAACTGCTGCTGAATGAGATTGCCCACCAGCATGTATTTGGCGCCGCCAAGCAGGTCGGGGACAACGAACATGCCCATGGCGGGAACGAAGGTCAGGATGATCCCCACCGACAGACCCGGCATGGTCTGGGGCAAAATGGCCTGGGTGAAGGTGCGGATTCGCGATGCATAAAGATCCTGGGCCGCTTCCACCAGCGACCAGTCCAGCCGTTCGACACTGGCGTACAGCGGCAGGGTGACAAAGGGCAAAAACATGGACACCATCCCCAGATAGACGGCAAAGGCATTGGGGTATAGCGGAGCGCCCTCCGGGATAAAGCCGAAAACCGCCGCAAGCTTGGCAATGGGCAACTCCGGGGACAGGATCAGGAACCAGGCATAGGCCCGGATGACCATGTTGGTCCAGAAAGGGATGATGACCAGGGTCAGCCACATATAGCGGCTGCGCTCAGGACGGCCGGCTATAAAAAAACACAGGGGGTAGGAAAGAAGGACGGAAACCAGCGTGGTAAAAAAAGCCACCACCACCGACCGCCAGAGGATCATCAGGTAATCCGGCGTCCAGCCGAAGAGGGTAAAGCCAGCCAGCCGCTTATAGTTTTCCAGGGTGAAGACCCATTCCAGCTGACCATAAGCCCCCCGGGTAACCACACTCACGACCACCAGCACCAGGCCGGGCAGCACGAGAAACAGCATCAGCCAGAGCATCCCGGGGCTCAGGAGCAGCGACCCGCGTTTGAGCAGCTGCTGCCGGGTAGTCAGTTCCCCGTACCAGGTAATCAGTGAATCAGCGCGCTTCATCTTCAAGAATCACCAGTTCCTTGGGAGCCAGTTCCAGCCAGACCTCCCGGCCGGGATCAATTCGCCGGTAAGAGCTGGTGCGTACACGCAACGGCCCCGGTTCCAGCCACAGGTCGAAATTGGTTCCCCGGTAAATGATTTCAGTAACGTGTGCCCGGATGCCGTTGCGCTCGGGTTCCTTGTCGCCGATACCGATCCACTCCGGACGGATCGCCACGGTCCCCTCCTGCCAGGAGGGCTCTTTATCCAGGGCCAGGAAGCCGAAGGCCGTCTGAACGCCCCCCGGTGCCTTGGTGCAGGGAATCAGGTTGGCCGCCCCAAGGAATTTGGCCACGAAGCTGTCCTTGGGGTTGTCATATACCTCCTCGGGCGTCCCGCACTGGACCACGCGGCCCTGACGCATCACGGCCAGCCGGTCGCTGCAGACCAGGGCTTCGGCCTGATCGTGGGTAACCAGAATGAACGTCCGCCCCAGCTTGCGCTGCAATCGCCGCAGATCTTCCTGCACCTGGGCACGCAGACGCGCATCCAGGGCGCTCATGGGCTCGTCCAGCAGCAGCACTTCGGGCTCGTTCACCAGAGCCCGGGCAAGGGCCACCCGCTGCTTCTGGCCGCCGGACAACTGATGGGGATGCCGCTGGGCCATCGAGCTTAAATCCAGCATCTCCAGCCGGCGGATCACCCGTTTTTTGATTTCCGCATCGGGAAACTTTCGGGAACGCAATCCGAAAGCGATATTTTCATAGATGGTCAGGTGGGGAAACAGGGCATAACTCTGGAACACGGTATTTACCTGACGCTTGATGGCCGGCAGTCCCGTGATATCCTTGCCGCCAATGAAAACCCTTCCCGAGTCGGCCATTTCGAGCCCGGCAATGATGCGCAATAGCGTGGTCTTGCCGCACCCGGACGGGCCCAGCAACGTAAAAAATTCCCCGGACGCTACGTTCAACGTGACGTCGTCCAGGGCTTTTACATCACCGAAATTTTTGCAGATATTTTTTATCGAGAGGCTTTGGTCAGTCGTGAGATTCTGGTTCTGGTTCATATCCTCGAAAATCCGGATTCGCAATCCAGCTAAACGTTAATAGACAGGCCTGCAACAATAAATGGTGCTGGTCGTAGGGTGAAATTGATTTTTTTCGGTTTCAGGCGTCGGGTGAATGAGCCAACTCATTTCAGAATAAAAAATTAAAAGTGTGGAGGTCTCGACGGTTCAGGCGTCAATCGACGGTGAACCCAGGAGTTAACCGCCAAAAATGGGATGAAACACTTTCACCAGGGCCCGATCCGGCAGCGCGTCCGCTTTTTTGGCCGCTCTGCCGTTGACCGAAACCAGACCGACCGACCGGGGAGGAATGCCCAAATGGTCGATCAGATCGGCAACCGTCGACTGCGCCGCCAGGTGGACCCCGCAACCCGAGTCCGGGTTATATCCGGCGACCCACCGGTCCAGCGTCCCGTATAACTTTACAGTAATCTGTACGGTCATTGCCGTCAAAAGTCAAAGGTCTTTTCCATGGCCGCGTCACTGACCACCACCACCTTGTTGTAGGGTGGCAGCGGCTCCTCGTAGAACATCCGGGGCAGATGATCGTCCGCGGGGGTAAATCCGGCCCGCCGGTTAAAAGCCCGCTCGGCCCTGAGAACGCGAAGCCCCAATTCCTGCCACGCTTTTTCGCTGAATGGGTTTCCGGATTTTGCCGCCATCATGCGGTAAACATTGGCGATCCCTTCAGGAGAGGCCAGTCCGGTCTGGGCAAAGTCGCAGATGCCCACCGAATCGACCGCCGCCATGTGGAGTTGGGTAGCCCGGGAGGCTTCCACCTGGCCCTCGGCCGAAAAGCGATCCAGCGTTCCCCCGAAGGCTTCCAGGTTCTGGTCAACGACCCACCCGGCAGTATGGTCGCCCCCCATGGGTGAAGTGGCATAAGTCACCGCCATGCCCTGGATAGCGCGTGGATCGTAGGCGGCCATGCTCTGGCCCTTCATAACCGGCACGCGATGGTGATTGAAATGCCTGCCCACGGCGGCCGGTCCGTTGCCGATCAGCTTGCCGAACACGCTTCCTGCAGCCACCTCTTCGACCATCGCGATGGCGGCGGCGGCATCACCGAACGGTTTATAGCCGGCGTCCATGGCAACGGCCACGGCCACACCGGTACTGATGGTATCCAGGCCGATGTCATCACAGAGGAAATCCAGTCGGGCAATGGCATCCAGGTCGCTGTTGCCGATCATGGCCCCCATGGACCAGATGGTTTCGTATTCAAGGGAAGAGGTGACGTATCGGCCGGCCGGGTCGACAAACTCGTTGGAACAATCGATGATGCACTGGGCACAACCCTTATGGGTGTTTTTGCCGCCGCGCTCGCGGATGATTCGTGCCATGGTTTCGCCGCTGATCTTTTCGGCCCCCTCGAACTGTCCTTCGCGCGCGTTGCGGGTGGGCAGGGCACCGGCTTCATTGATCGGCGCCACCAAGCAGGCCGATCCCAGGGCCGGCAGGATCTCCCCACTGAACTCATCCGCCTTGACGGCCTTGGCATAAGCCTTGGCCGCATCCTTGAAGGCATCCGGCGCTGCCAGCGGATCGGCCAATTTTCCGGAGCGGCTGACAATGATCGCCTTCAACCCCTTGGCGCCCATGACCGCCCCCAGCCCTCCCCGCCCCGCAGCCCGACAGGGGCGGCCGTCCAGATCGGTGGTTTGAATGGAAGCGGCAGCGAGCTGGAATTCACCGGCCGGACCGATGCAGGTGACGCTGCTGTGATCCCCGTGGATGGATTTAAGTTTTTCCACCAGCGCATAGGTCCTCAGCCCCTTGCAGTCCGCGGCATCCAGCAACGCTGCACGGCCCTGTTCATCGATGCTCAGGACCCAGCATCCGTCGACCGGCGCCCGCCCCTCGACGATAATGGCGGTGATGCCCAGATTGGCCAGTGCCGCCGCGACCGTCCCCCCCACATTGCTTTCCTTGATGCCACCGGTCAGGGGACTTTTTGCACCCACGGAGAGGCGGCTGGTATTAACCAGCGGGGTGCCGCTGAAATAACCCGGCGCGAAGATCAGGACGTTGTCGGGACCCAGCGGATCACAAGTGGCAGGGACATGGTCATTGATGTAAGAAGATGTCAATGCCCGCCCGCCGATTCCCCGGTAGGCGTCCGGCACGGTCTGGTCCTTCACCGTTTTGGCCGACATATCGACGCGTACAAACTTCATCAGGCCTCCTTTCCCAACTGATTCGAACTGATGTCAACACCACCGGAAGGGCGGCAGGTTCCATACTTTACGCAAAAGACGGGGTCCGGGTTTCTTGTTGGGTCCGCTCGACGGTGTTCTGCTGACGCTTAGCGCCGTTTTTGCGGGAATCACGGGAGTACAGGCTTTTCTGCTGTTGGGTTTCATCGATGGTAACCCCCAGGTCGGCCAGGTTGCGGAAGCAGTATTCCCGGGCATCCGCCTCGAGCTGTTCAGGGACGAAGACCCCCTTTTCGGTAAAAGCGTCATCCACCATCATTTTCACGAAGACCGAGGCACACTGACCGGTCAGGTAGGCTTCATGACTGAGGCCTGAAGTCTCGAAGGCTTCCACCAGTCCCGGGCCCATGGCATAACTGTCTATCTGGATGGGATTTTCATCCTTGTATCCTTCCACGCGAACCAGAAAGGCCCCTTCTTCGGCCAGGACCCCGTCGGTGATGATGGCTTTGAGTTCATCCGGATACTTAGGTGCCGGCGGGCACAGCTTGAGGATCAGGTCCATGGGAACGATTTTCGTGCCGTTGACATCCACCGGTTGGTCGGAAAGCAGCCCCATTCTGTAGAACAGTTCGGAGAGTTTCACGCCGAAGCCGCCATACTTGAAATCTACATTCTTAACCCCCTTGAGCACCTTATCGGCAAGCAGTCCCATCGTAATCGGTTCATCATGTTCGTGGTCCACCATGCGGACATCCCGATCGATACCCCGCAGCTTCATCCTGATGGGACGGCTGAAAGGTTTGTCAGTAACATGTTGGCCGTTTTCAAAGCGAAAGGTCTTGTATTGCATGTCCCAGAAAGCCACTTCCGGTGACCACCAGAAGGGGGTAAATCGTTTGGTCAGAACATTTTCAAAGACAAAAATACTGATGGTTTCGCAGCGGTCCATTTTTTCGACGGCCTCTCTAGCCATGATGTTGGCCAGGCCGGGCGATGATCCCCCACCGATAAGGGCGGTCAGTCCCTTGGCCTTGAATTTTTCATGCCATTCGGTAAAGAGGAGTTTGTAGCTTTCCACGAAACCGATATCTTCCATGGGGCCGGCCATGTCAAAGTAAGAGGCGTTAACCGCCAGCGCCGCTTCCATGACAGGCAGGTTGAAATCCAGCGGCAGGCCGTTGACAATCAGATCGCATCCCTTGGCTGCCCGGATGACGTTGTTGACGTCACTGGCATCCAGTTGAAGGGCCCTGGCCTTGCTCAGCGAATTGCTCAGCGCTTCCGCCGCTTTGCGGTCATAATCCGCACAGATGATCTCAGACACCCCTGGATGGTCATTCAGCCGCTTGGCAATCGTACTTCCCTGGGCACCTACCCCAATCACAATAATGCGTTTCATGCTTTCTCCTTTTGAACTGAATTGGGCGCCAACACAATCCGACTGTCGGGTTCAGGTCCCGTCAGACAGCTTATCTATTTAAATGGTTACGATTATCATCGGATTGGGTTGATTGCCGGGCGCTGATGCGCCGCTGTCGACCGAGACAAAGACTGCTCCCAGCTTCCATATAGAGAATCTAAAAATTTATTGCAATAAATATTTTGACATTTTTAATGCTTTACGCTATTTTTTTTAAAAATTTTTACTGAATCCGTTTTTTTTGCCAAAAATTATCAACCAGCAGGAGGGTGCCGGCCATGAAAGCTACTGCATCCGGGATCCAAAAACTCGACCTCGTCGATCGCAAAATGGTTTCGCTGCTTCAAAAAGACGGCCGCATGCCCATCGTCAGCATCGCCAAGGAATTGCGTATTTCAGAAACCACCGCCAGGAGCCGATTGAAACGGCTGATCACTGAGGAGATCATCAAGGTGATCGCTGTCAGCAACCCGATCCGGCTCGGTTTTGAAATCATCGGGAATATAAAACTCAGCATTGACCTGAAGAAAAAAGATGCCATTCTCCAGGCTTTGAAAAATATTGATACCTTGAATTATGTGGCGTTGACCACCGGCGGCAACGATATCGATATTGAATTCATTGCCGGCTCCCTGTCAGAATTCAAAACGCTGATCTTTGACCGCATCAGCCAGATCGATGGCGTCAATTCGGTAGAGACCTCGTTGATTGTGGAAATTATAAAGGATACGTGGGATTATGGAACGGCGTGGGACGACTAGGCCAGGCACCATCCCATATGCCCTTGACCACCCCAACGGATCCATTTTATTCATGAATCGTAGGCGTTGTCCGCACCCCTTTTTCTATTCAAAGCCATAAGGGCAATTGCAGAACCTGCATCTCCTGACGCAAGCGGCCGATTGTTCCAACGATTCCGGCTGGTGTTCCATCATTTTTCAGCATCGTCGCCAGATACCGATCGGGTGCCTTGCGTTTGACAACGGCAAACGGCGTCAATTGAAAGCCATCCGTGGCAGGGTGATTTCAAACGCACCCATATATCCGGAGAATATTAGAAATGACGGCTCTTGATCACTACCTCAGGGATCAGCAACCCTTTTTAGAAAGTGTTTTTAATGCCATTCAGGACGGAATCATCGTTCTGGATCGTAATTTTACCATTGTTCGGACCAATCGCTGGATGGAAAGCAAGTACGCCTCGCACATGCCCCTGATCGACAAGAAGTGCCACGCCGTTCTTCGAAACCGGAAAGATTCCTGTTTAACGTGTACCTGTTCAGTGTCTCTTGAAACAGGAAAACCGTACATCGAAGTGGTACCGTATCCATCCGGCCAAAACCCGACGGAATGGTTTGAAATTTCTGTGTTTCGGATTGAAGACGTTGACGGCAAGGTTATGGGAGCCCTTGGACACGTAAAGGACATCACCGAACGCAGGCAGGCGGAAGAGTTGCTTAAGGATGAAGTGACCCGACGACGCATTCTGGTTGAGCAGTCAAGGGACGGAATCGTTGTGCTGGAACAAAACGGCAAGGTGTATGAAGCCAATCAAGAATTTGCCCATATGCTCGGTTACTCTCTGGATGAAGTCAACCGACTTCATGTCTGGGACTGGGACGCTCAATTCAATAAGCAACAACTGATGGAAATGCTCCAATTCATCGACGATACCGGCGATCACTTTGAAACCCGCCACCGCCGGAAAGACGGCACCTTCTATGACGTCGAGATCAGCACCAATGGCGCTGTTTACCGGGGACAGAAATTGATATTCTGTGTCTGCCGCGACATCACCGAACGCATCACCGACCGGAAAAACAACGAAAAACAAAAATTAATAATGGAGTCGCATCTTCGCCAGGCCCAGAAAATGGAGGCACTTGGTTCGCTTGCCGGCGGTATCGCCCACGATTTCAACAATATTCTCTCCGCCATCTATGGCTACGCTGAACTGGCCCAACTCAGGTGTTCGGAGCATTCCAAGCTGCGCCATTACATCGATCAGATCGGCATGGCGAGTCTCCGTGCAAAGAAACTTGTCCAACAGATACTCACGTTCAGCAGGCAGGGAAAATCGGAAAAGAGAATTTTAGACATCAGCAGCGTTATCGAGGAGACCCTGAAACTGATCAGGGCAACTTTTCCCGCAACCATTGAAATCCGGCAGAATATCAAATCTGACCCAGGCGCCGTGGTTGCGGACGAAACGCAAATACACCAGGTATTTATGAACCTTTGTACCAATGCCTTTCATTCCATGGAAAAAGAAGGTGGCTTGCTTGAGGTGGAGCTTGTCCCGGTCAGAATCGGTGTCTATGATTCATCCAGCTATCCGGTCATCAGTCCGGGAAACTACCTTAAACTTGTTGTTTCCGATACCGGTCACGGCATGGATCAAGACACATTGGCTCAAATTTTTAACCCCTATTTCACAACCAAAAAAACCGGTGAAGGCACTGGCATGGGACTTTCGACGGTTCATGGGATTGTAAAGGATCACGGGGGAAGCATAAAAGTTTACAGCCGACCGGGTGTGGGGACGACGTTCCAGGTTTTTCTCCCGCTTGCCGAAACAGACCCTGATCATTCAACCGCAGAAACAAGACTCTTCTCGTCCAGCACAGGGTATATCCTCTTTGTCGACGATGAAAAGCAATTGACGGAGATAGGGAACGAATTGCTGGAAGGGTTGGGATATCTGGTTGAAACCAGGGTCAACCCCATCGACGCCATTAACGCTTTCCGGATGAATCCCAACAAGTACGACCTGATTATCACCGATATGACTATGCCGAAAATGACCGGTGAAAAATTGGCAAAAGCAATCAAAAAGATCCGACCCGATATACCGATAATACTTTGTACCGGGTTCAGCGCAACTATCAGCGCCGATACCCTCACGGAAATCGGTGTTAGCCAGGTACTGATGAAACCGGTCACGTCAAGCCAATTGGCGAATGCTGTCCGAAGAGTGATGGATGGCCAGGTGCCCTGAAAGGGTGTTGACGGACGTCATCAACGCCGGCGAGACCCGGTGGAATGCCGCGTCCATGGGCGAAAAATGGGCATTTGAGGCGGAGTTCACATCCCCTGGAAGCCGGATGCCCGTTCATCCCTGGTCAGGAACCCCCATCAACAGCCGGTTTTTGGGTGTGATCGCCTCGGGTATCCTTCGCGTCATTACCTGATACCCCCGTGCACGCAGCCTCGCCGCCCGGGTGACATCGACCGCCGTGGGTCCGTCCAGCCATCCCTCCAGGCCGCCGGTATCGCAGCGTTCCAGGTCGTGGCAGCAGGGCAGCACCGCCACCCGGGCGCCAACTTCGACGGCTTTTTCCAACACCGTGTCGGTCAAGGCGCCGCAGGCATGCACCGACATGATCACGTCTGTTGATGAGAACGCGATCGTTTCGATGTCGGCTTCCACATAGCCAATCCGCCGGCGCAGCCGGGGCCACGATTTCATCAATGCCTCGGACAGCCGATGGGCGTTTTCAGGAAGATGGCGATCGACGGCAAGGGCTTCGGGGGAGGTATCATCGAGCAGGAGCATGATGTGGGCCAGCAGTCCATGGCCGCATGCCAGATCGACCACCCGGCCGCCCCGGAACTTTCTTCTCACCCGCCTGGCCACCTCCCAGGCTTCAAAGAGCTCCTTGCCGGGCAGCGTGCCCGCCCGGCAGACGCATCGGGCAATTTTCTCGAAAAGGGTATCGCCGGGAAACCAGGACAGCTGCTTGACGGTCAGCCGGCTCTTGGTGGACCGGTTCACGAGGGACCCGGCTCCCGGCCTGTCCCATCTTCCGTATGGCCCAGGCCCACCCGTCTTTTCACTGCGCGGACGGTATCGTCCACGATCAGGTAGAGCGCCGGCACATAGAGCAGGGTCAGCAGCGTGGCGGCCAGCAGGCCGAAGCTGATGCTCACCGCCATGGGGATGAGAAACTGGGCCTGAAAGCTGCGTTCCAGGAGCAGCGGAAAAAGCCCGGCAATGGTGGTCACCGAGGTAAGCAGCACCGGCCGGAAGCGGGATTGTCCGGATTCCATGACCGCCTCAACCACTGTCATCCCGTCGCGGTGGGCCCGGTTGATAAAATCGATGAGGATCAGCGAATCGTTGACCACGATGCCGGACAGGGCCACGATGCCGAAAATGCTGATGATGGTGAAAGCCAGACTCATCACCAGGTGGCCGACGATCGCCCCGATCAGGCCGAAGGGGATGGCCATCATGATGATCACCGGCTGAATGTATGACCGGAACTGGGTGGCCAGCAGAAGGAAAATGGCCATCAGGGCCAGGATGAACCCTTTTTTCAGGCTTTGCAGGGACTCCTCGGTCCGCTTTTCCTGGCCTTCCAGGTCGTAGCGCAGGCCGGGATAGCGCTTCATCAGCCGGGGGAGAAAACCCGTCTTGAGGTCGTTCACGATCTTGCTGGCGTTGCCGATATCCTCATCGATGTCGCTGCTCACCGTAATCACCCGTTTACGGTCCACCCGCCGGATCAGGGAATAGGCCCGGGAACTGACCACCTCGGCCACCTCGGAGAGCGGAATCTGCCGGCCGTCGGATGTGCGGATACGGGCCTGCTCGATGGCATAGAGGGAGCGCCGGTCCTTTTCCGCGTAGCGGACCTGGACTTTCACGTCATCTTTGCCGCGCTGGATGCGAAGGGCCTCTTCGCCATAAAAGCCCTGGCGCAGCTGCCGGGCGATATCGCTCATGGCCACACCGATGCTCTGCGCGCCGTCCTTGATCTTGAAACGCCGCTCCGGCTTGCCGGGCTTGAAATCGTCTCCGATGTCGTAGGTTCCCGGATACTTGGTCAACTCGTCCTTGAGATCGGCCGCGGCCAGTTCTATCTGCCTGAAGTCATCACCGATAAGCTGGATTTCGATGGGATTGCCTGCCGGCCCGCCCTCGATGGTAAAAAAAGAGAGCCGATCCAATCCGGGAATTTCTCCGGCAAATGTGCGCCACTGGTTGATAACCGCATTAACCGATACCCGGGGTCGCTCGGCCGAGGAGATCATCTCGATCCACACTTCGCCGCAGTGGCCTCCGATCTCGGCCGGCTTCCAGTCGCGCCGGGGAATGTATCCGGTCAATGAGTAGGTGTTGGTAATCAGGGTTTTGCCTTTGTCCAACTGCCCATCGAACGCCTGGTTCAGTTTAAAGGCCTTCTGCTCCAGGTAGGCGATGGTTTGCGCCGTACTCTCCACCGGGGTTCCCAACGGATAGTTGACCTCGGCAATCACCCAATCGCTGTCCCCCTTGGGCATGAAGATAAAGGGAACATAGCCGCCGCGCAGAATGCCCAGGCTGATGATCAACACCCCCAGGCCAATGGCAAAAGCAAAGTACCGGTTGTCCACCACATATCGCAGGATCGGCATATAAATGCGGTCGATGACAAACTGGAGACCCTTTTCGATGCGTTCTCTCAGGCGTTCATGCAGCGCCCGGCTGATCTTTTCGCCGGCACGCCGGCTCCTGAGCAGGGCACCCTCCAGATGGGCCGGGAGAATGATCAGGGCTTCTCCCAGGGAAACGATCAGGATGGCGATCACCGCACGGGGCATGACACTGATGAATTTGCCCATGATGCCGGAGATGAACATCAGCGGCGTAAAGGCCACCACCGTCGTGGTCACGGCCATGACCACCGGCCCGCCGACCTCTCCCATGCCGTCTACCACGGCACGCACCGGTGATTTTCCCTTTCCGTAGTGGGTAAAGATGTTCTCACCCACGATAATGGCATCGTCCACCAGGATCCCCAGGGTCATGATGAAGGCGAACAGGGAGATCATATTGATGGTCTCCCCGTTGTAATCCAGCACCATGAACGCGCCCATGAAGGCCACCGGAATGCCCGCGGACACCCAGAAGGCCAGGCGAAGGTTGAGAAACAGGGCCAGGACGATGAAGACGAGAACGATCCCCTGGAACCCGTTGCGCAGCAACAGGTCGATGCGGTCCCGCACCATGGTGGACAGATCGAACCAGGTCGCCAGCTGGATACCGGCAGGCATCCGGTCGCGGTTCTCCGCCACGTATTGCTGAACCGCGTCGGAAATGGCGATCACATCTTCCTGGCTGGTGCGGTTGACCTGAACCAGGGCTGCGGGCTTGCCGTTGAATCGCGCCTTGATGTCCGTATCCTCGAACCCGTCGACCACCGTAGCCACCTGCCCCAGCCGCACCACCGTGCCGCCCGCATCGGTGATCAGGGGCAGGTCCTCGAACTCCCTGCCGGTGTAAAGCTGCCCCTTGGCACGCACGATGATCTCACCATGGTCGGTCTTGATCGTCCCCCCGGGAAGGTCGAGGCTGCCGGTCCTCAGGGCCAGGACCACCTGGTCGAAACTCAGACCGTATCGCCGCAGGTTCTCCTCGGACACCTCCACCGCGATCTCGTAGTCCCGCACCCCCACCAGGGTCGCCAGGGAGATGGGGCCGGTGTCCACCAGGTCATCCCGGATGCGGTCCGCCGTCCGGCGAAGGAGTTTCTCGGACACATCGCCATATACCGCCACGGTAATGGCCGGATTGCGGTTGATGATCTCGGTGATGATCGGATCTTCGGCCTCATCGGGGAAGGTGTCGATGAGGTCCACCTCGTTCTTGATATCGTCCATGACCTTCTGGACATCGGCGTCCTTGTCCAGTTCCACGGTCACCGATCCGAGGCCTTCACGGGATGAGGAGTAGGTCCGGGAAATGTTCTCGATGCCCTTGATCTTTTCCTCGATCTTGATGCAGATCCCCTCTTCCACTTCCGCCGGGCTGGCGCCGGGATAGGGTACGGAGACATTGATCATGTCCAGGGTGAACTGCGGGAACATTTCCCGTCGCATGTTCATGACCGTCAGCAGACCCGCCACGATGATGAACATCATGATCAGGTTCACCGCGACACGGTTATCGACCGACCATTGGGCAAGCTTTTTCATTGTTTTTCGTTCATGATTTTCATGAAAAAGAATTGAGGGATTGCGGGATTCAGGAATTGAGGAATTAAAGACCTATTGAGCACACTGCTATGTCCGGGCCTTGTTTGAATATCTATTGGTCATTTAGAACCATGGGATGCAGATACCGTCGGAAGCCTTTGACTTGTTTTCGACATTCGGTGGCGGCTTCGTAAACAGATTCAAATTGGTCCCGACTGATATATCCACAGTCCAATGCAAAATAAAGCTGAGACTGGATCTCACTGGTAGATCGTTGGGCGTATCCCAGGAAACGGACAAACTCATTGGTTGAGCCATCATCGAAGCCTTCAGCAATGTTGTCCATCACTGATCCGGCAGCCCTCCAAATCTGATCTTTAAGGCAAAAATCTTTAGACAACTCCTTCTGCCGGATCAGTTCAAAAACCATCTTAGGCAGTTTTCGCGCATCCTGCCAGCAAGGCAGTTTCTCAAACCGAGCATACTTCAATTCCCCAATTCCCCAATTCCCCAATTCCCCAATTCCCCAATTCCCCAATTCCTCAATTCCTCAATTCCTCAATTCCTCAATTCCTCAATTCCTCAATTCCTCAATTCC
>JAHLLR010000085.1 GCA_020444075.1 Deltaproteobacteria bacterium | reverse complement strand
TTGAGCCGGCCCGACATTGCAACCGCGATGCATGCGCGCAAACGGGACGCTTTCCGATCGGCTTTTCACGGGGCCAAGGGGGAAAAGGTCGTGCTCACCAACTGCCCCTCCTGCCTGTCGGGCCTGGGGCGCAGTGCATCGTTGGGATTCAACGTCCTGCACCTGGCCGAGGAACTGGCGATCTGCGTGGATGGCAAGGATTGGCTTGACGCGAGCCGGGGATGGCGGCAGAGGGCCGTCGTTATCGCTTTTTAATCCGTGCCGGACGTCAAACTCGACTGAGAAAGTGAAATCCCATGAAAATCGAACAGACGACCCTGGTGGATTACGACGAGGTGGATACCGATTTCCGGATGAAACTGCCGGTTTTGTTTCAGCGTCTCCAGCGTGCCGCCGTTTATCATTCGGAGCAGGTGGGTCTGGGATCGGCGGCCATGGTGGAAGCCGGGGCGGTGTGGATTTTAAACCGCATTCGGGTGGACATCTGCCGCATGCCTCTCTTCCGGGAGGAAATCACCCTCCGGACGTGGCACAAAGGATCGGCAGGATTTCGGGCCGGCCGGGATTTCCTGGTGTTCTGCGGTGATGAGAAGCTGGCGGCAGCCACCAGCCGGTGGCTCTACTATGACTTGAACCGCAAACGGATCGCCAAGATTCCCAGGCAGGTATCCGAACCTTACACGGTCGAGGCGGAGGAAGTCCTGGCGACCGGCAGCATTGATTTTGAGGTGGACAAGGCGTTCGTGCCCGAGCAGACGATCACCATCACCACCCGGGAAGGGGACTACGATCCCAACGGGCACGTCAACAACACGGTTTACCTGGAGTACCTGGACACGCTGATCAAACGCAGTGGAATCGGTGACGGCCGGGTAGGCCAGGTGGGGATTCAGTACCTCAAGGAGATCGGCCGGGATGTCCACACTCTCCAGGCCGGTGCGGCCGCAGCGGAAAACACCGTCAGGTTCCGGTTTTTTGACCCGACGGCTGTCTATGCCGCAGGGTTTGTCACTGCCCGCTTACCCGCTCAAACAAAATAACGTCCATGCCCGGCAAGGCGATGTGGATGGTCCCGTTGTCGATGGTTCCTTCGATGACCCCGCCCGATTGGGTGTGCAGGCGGATTTTGTTCTGTCGCACGTCCCATCGAAAGGGTGCGTTGTCCGTTTCAATGGACCAAATGCCTTTGCCGTTGGCCTCCAGCGCCAGAGTGGCCGATATCCGGCCATCCGGACCGGCGTCTGCGGCGTGGTAGTTGCCCACCAGGTTGTCCTGTTGACCGCACTGCCAGAGCAGCAAGGGCATCACCACTGCCACAAAAACGACCCTTATCACCGATTTAATGGACTGGCTGGTTTCCATCACATCTCCCTGGCAATCCAATCGATTTTCAGTTCCAGCCGGAATATCCGGTCATACCTGTAGACATGCACGGCCATGGCGACCCAGATCACGTCCCGCATGAGGGTTTTCCAACTGATGGTTTCCCCCAGGGTATGAAAGCAGCCGCAATCAATGGGGGCTTTCCATACCAGGTTGACCGCAATACCCACCGCAAACATCACCAGAAATGAACCGGCGACGACAATTGCCGAGCGTACGCGAACGCCGCCTACCAGCAGAATCCCGATGATCAGTTCGATCCACGGCATGATGATGGCCATCGCATTGACTCCCCAATAGGGTACCATGCGATAGCTGGCAATGGTCTCGGCAAACTCGGCCGAATAATTGATCTTAACCATGCCCGCATAGATAAACAGGCCGGCGATGTAGAGGCGCAAGGCCAGCGCCAGCCGGGGATGGGTCAACATCGCTTTCAGGTTAGTCGGTATCAAACCCCTTGGCCTCCCATGCGTTTAATCCACCGGTGAGAATCGAGACATTGGGGTGCCCTCTTTGCGTGAGCTGGTATGCAATCTCTTCGTCGTAATGGCGGCTGATGGTACGTCCGTAGACCACGATCGGCTGTTGGGGGTCGATTTGACTCAGCCGCATCATATATACAAAGTCGAAAAGCGTTAATGGTATGTTCAGCGCACCGCGAATATGCCGCTGTTTGTAAAATTCCGCCGGTCGGGCGTCGACGAGGATGGCCTGCCGGGCGGCCAACAGCATATGGGTGTCGGTAATATTGATCTGCGGGGATGGCGGATGGCGCCACATCCGGGGAACGACGGGGATGCCTGATGGGCTGGCATAATTATAGATCAGGCCCAGTACCATGCCGGCGACAAGGATCAAGGCGACATCCATGACGGCAACCCGGGTGGTCCGGGCCATGGCTTTGGCGATGGCGGCTTTTATCCGTTCACCGGCTTTTTCCAGGCCGGCAATGGTACTTCGGCTCTCCCTAAGCGCCAGAACGGTTTTTTCCAGCTCGATATTTTTTTTGCCCTGTTCTTCATTAAGCCGTTGAATGGTTTCAAAGGATTTGCTGTTTTTTAGAAAGGCCAGGAAGGTGTGCGTAAAAGCCAGGAGGAGTTCCCGCTCTTTGGCGCCGTATTGGGGCTCAACCAGTCTTTTCCCCAGGCCCAACATGCCTCTGGCCGCCTGATCGACTTTAAAGAGGATAGCGATACTGCTTTGAAGTGAAAACAGATCGAGCGATTTCAATTGCTCCGACGGCACAATGATGGCCTGCATGACCCCCAGACGGATGCCCTGCCCGGATCCAAATACAGCCGCCAGCTTTTCCCGGACCGCGGCAGGTTGTGCCGTTTTGTCGTCGAAACCACGCACAGCAATATGGGATTGGCCGGTGGCATCGTCCCTGTACAGAAGGGTTCCGGACTGAGCGCTGAAGATGCCCAGCAGTACCAGCAAAAAGGCATCCAGGACACGGTCGCTTTTCCTGAGCCCGTTGAGTTCATGGAAGATATCGTTAAATCCGGAGAGTCTGAAAAGCGTCTCCTCCAGCTCTTTTTTAGCGGCTTCGTTGCGCAGGCTGCATTCGGCAGCGCGTTGCCTGGCCAGATCCAACTCATTTTTCAGGGTATGCATGACGGAATTGGCGGCGATGGACCGGAGCGCCGCCATCATATGATCCACCAGGTTGTAAAGGAAATCGATTTCCCGTTCCATAAAGGGGGTGCCCGTGATGGCAGCGCCAAGTCCCATCATGCCGGTCAGCGTTTTTCCCATACGCCACCCCACCACCATCCGGACGTGGGCAATGGCCAACGGGCTGGATGGGCTTACCGTTTCGGGGATGACCTGAATGTCGCTATGAAAAGGATAGGGGGCGATCGCCAACGCGGAAAAGTGCTGATCGACAAGCTCTTTAAAATTTTCTTCAATCAATGCCAGGGCGCCGCTGTCCATGCCGCGGGCCACCACTTTAGCACCGTTGGCTTCCGGTTGAAGCATGCCGATGAATCCACCCGCCGATCCCAGCGCACCCATGGCGGTAAGGAGTGCGCTTTCAATCACCTTGGCGGACGATTCGAGACGCTCGAACTCCACTTGCGCATCGCAAAGGGTCTTGCGCAGGAAACGGCGTCGTTCCGCTTCGAGAATGGATAGGGGCAGATGGGATGCATGTGTTGCCATAACACCATGAACAGGCGGCGGATTGAGCCTGATATTACAGACCGGCCAGAGATTTGAGGGTGGCATAAAAAGCGTTCATATCTTCAATGATGCCCAGATGGGTCCACAGGACCTTTCCTTCTCTGGTGGTCACGATGTTGAACGGGGTGCGCGGCTCTCCCAGGCGTTTGTGAACATCGAAGGTTCCATCCGCAACGATGGGGTAGGGAATGCGGGATTCCCTGACCAGGTAGGCCACCTCCATGGGGGTGGCGCCGACGGCGATGCCCACGAATTTGACTTTTTTGGACATCGCGGCATCTTTTTGAATGCGATGATAAAGCCGGTTGATGTGCGGCCGCTGCTTGTGGCACTGGGGACAGTAGACACCGATGATTTCCAGCAGGATGAGCTCCGTGTTCACATCGGCGAGCTGAAACGGTTTCTGGGCTTCGACGCCCAAATAGTCGCACTCTTTTTGTGATGCCGGTGCATTCAGGCTCATCGCGGGCATCAGGGAGTCTTTTTGGGGTATGCCGACCGAGTCGCAAACGCCCACACCGCGCCATCCCGCAATAACCGTGACGAAGCAAAGCACCCACAGGAATCTTTTTTTCCGCATCATGTCGATATCTCCCCATCCACCTATGACCGTTGGCGGGTTGGGTCTGCTGCTTCCGGGCTCTCAGGCGCCATTCTGTCAACTATCCAGATACGCTTTGGCCGCCCGGTCGTCGGGGAAAATAGGTGCCAGCCGGGTGATACCCACCATGTCAAAAATTTTTTTGAAGTTTTCAGAAATACCGGAAATGGCCACTTTCTGCTGCAATCTGCTGCTTTCCGACAGCAACTGGATCAACACGCCGATGCCGGCCCCATTGATGGACGTGTTGTCATGAAAACGCAGCAGGAGCTTGGGTTTTTCTTCTGTGTCCGCACTTTTGAATGCGGCCATCAACTCTCTTTCGGAAGCTGAATTGATGTTCCCCCTGATCTCGATGATGCGAATGTCGTTCTCCTGAACGTTGCCGGTGATGGCGGCGTCCGTTGTTGACGATTTGATGCGTTCTTCCGCGCGGTTCAGGGCGGCGTCCAGGGCGGACCGATGGATGGGTTTGTTGATGAAATCGGTGGCTTCGTGATTCAGGGCTTCCACCGCCAGGTCCATGTCGCCGTGGCCGGTGATGACAATCACTTCGGTTTCGGGCGCCTGGCTTTTTATGCGGTCCAGAACTTCAATGCCATCCATCCCCGGCATTTTGACATCGGTGAAGACAATGGCCGGGGACTCGGCCGCAAAAATTTCCAGGCCTTGCGCGCCGTTTTCGGCCAGCAACACCTCATACCCGTATGCCTTGAGAAAGAGCAGGAACATGCCCAGGGTTGGTTTTTCATCATCAATGACCAGAATCTTGTGCTTTGGCATTACGCATTCCCTGTCTGAACCGTGGATAAAGATCTCTATTGCACGACCGGAAAGCTCAGGTAAAAGGTGGTGCCTTGGCCTTCGGTGCTGTCGATATGGATTTTCCCGCCGTAATCTTCGACGATACCGCTGGTAATGGAGAGGCCCAGCCCCATGCCCTCACCCATTTTTTTGGTCGTGAAAAAGGCTTCAAAAATCTGAGTTTTCACTGCCGGATCGATGCCGATACCGGTATCGGATACGGCCACCACCACCTGGTCGTCCTCGGTAAAGCTTTTGATGAGGATGTTGCGCTGGTTATTCCTCAGGCCGGATTCTTCCTTAAGATTGATAGCATCCCGGGCGTTGGTCAGCAAGTTGAAGATGACCTGCTCGATGCGGTTGTGGTGAGCCAGGATCGGCGGCAGGTTTGAGGTCAACTGTAGTCGGACATCGATATTCTGCAATCGAAGCTGGCGTCCGATGATGTCCAGCACGGAGTTGATGGGATCGTTGATGAAGAGCTTCTCCTTGGTAAAGTCCGTTTTGCGTCCGAAGTCTCTCAGCCGGCGGATGATTCCTTCCGCCCGATCAACCTGGCTGCTCACTTCACGCACGATTTGAAAAAGCTCCCGCTCAGGGATGCGTTCTTCCTTTTCGATCATCATCTCCAAAAACTCACTGCCCATTTTGATGGCGTTGAGGGGCTGATTGAGTTCATGGGCGATCCCTGCGGACATCTCACCCAGGGTCGTCATCTTGCTGGCTTGAATCAACTGGCTGTCCTTTTCCACCATCTCGGAGATATCGGTGGTGGCTACTATCAACGCATTTTTGTCTTCATAAGGCGCCGGGCAGGCATGCACATTCACATAGAACGCCTGGTGTCCTTTCTTGAAATATTGAACCTTGGAGCTGATGATGGAGACATTGCCGGCATGCTGGGCACTTAAATCGGCCCACTTGTTTTCGTCCAGCTCAAAGGGTCCCAAATCCGTAAACGGACGGCCCACCAGCTCCTCTTTGGAATAGCCGTAAACCTCCTCGGCACTGGGGTTGGCGCTGAGAATCCTCAGCGTTGTGCGATCCAATACGAAAATGGGGTTGGGGCCGCTGGCAAACAGGGACCGGTATTTGTTGTCCGACTCTTTGAGCTTGGCCTGGGACTCTTTGATGCGATTGGTCATATTAATAAAGGATCTGGACAGCTGGCGGACTTCATCTTTGACTCCGCTTTGATGGAGCCCCTTTTCCAGACCCAGCTGAACATCGAAATTTCCCCGGCTGATCTCGTCGGAGACCTTGGTCAGCCTGGTGATGGGTTGGGTGATGGTTTTTGAAAGATAGTGGCTGATAATAAAAAAGAAGATGATCACCACGGAGACAAAACCTAGAAAAGTGGTGCGCAGCTTGTTGATCAGGTGATCGATATGCTTTTTATACAGGCCCACATGCACGGATCCGATGCGATAAATGCCCTCGTTTACAGCCACGGCCACATCGTAGACCTCGTCCCTGCCCGTGTGCATCAGTTGAATGCGATGGTCGTTTCCAGGTGCGATTCGATTCGCGCCGGCGATATGATCGGGGAAATCACTGGTAAAGGTATGGGCAAGAATCTGATCCTGTTTGTCCAGGATAAATACATAACCCACCAACTCCTTGCGTGCGCCCAGACGCGCCTCAAATACCTGGCTGGTCAGTTGGGGTATGTTTTCGGTGAGGAGGTAGCCCCGGCAGCTTTCGGCAACACTATAGCCGATGCCCAGCCCACGTAGCTTAAGCTCCGACGTCAGTGTGGATATCAGAATCCAGCGGGTGAACAGGGCGATCAGGACACTGATCAGCAAGATGACAGCCGTGACCGAGAAGAAGATCTTGTTCTTCAGGCTGGAATTCCTGATGCGGTCGATCAGTGATTGCGCCATACGAATTTACCATCCTGCAGATGGGTGAAGTAAACTCTTTCCAGGCCCTGGTGGTCCCTGGGGCTGAAGGACAACAGATTGGCGATGCCCAGGTCCAGTTTCTGGATGGACTCGATGGCATTGATAAACTTTTCGCGGTTGAGCTCCCGGCCGGCGCGTTCGAGCCCTTCCACCAGGACCTTGGCATTGATATATCCTTCCAGGCTGACGAAGTTGGGTCGATCCGAGGGATAGTACTGTTTTAACAGCGCGACATATTCCCGGGCTCCCCATAGTTCCTTATTGCTGTCCGACACCTCCGGGGGCGGTACCACCTGGGTCACGATGATCTTCTCATCGATCTGGCCTAACAGCCGCGCCAACTCGTCGGCGCCCACAAAGGAGACATTGTAGAAAACAGGCGAAAAGTGTTTTTCCTTGGCCAGGCGAATGAACTTGGCGCAGGGTTCATAGGTGCCGATCATGACCACGGCTTCCGCCTGGGCATCCATGATTTTTTGCAACCCTCCATCCACATCCAGAGTGCCGCGGATATAGGTGCCGGTGGCCACCGGCACCAGGCCGTAGGGGCGCAGAGCGATCTCCGTGCCCTTCAAGCCGTCGAACCCGTAGGCATCGTACTGATAAAAGACGGCAATTTTCTTAAGCTTCATCGCTTCGACGAGATGCTTTACCGCCGCGCCGGTCTCCTGGTAGTAGGACGCCCTCACATTGATCAGGTAGCGGTTGAGGGGCTCGCGGAGGGCGTTGGCGCCGGTAAACATGCCGACCACAGGAATCCTGGCCTCCTCCACCAGGGGAAGGATCTTGACCGTCGTGGGCGTGCCCACATAACAAAAGAGCGTAAAGACCTTGTCCTGAACGATCAGCCGCTGGGTATTGGTCACGCATCGGGGCGGGTCATAACCGTCATCATAGGCAATGACCCTGATCCTGCGGCCATGAATGCCGCCTTGCTGGTTGACGTGATTGATATAGGCCATGGCGCCGTGCAGGGTTTGGGTGCCCAGGTAGCCGGCGTGTCCGCCCAGGGCCAGGGACGAGCCGACGAGGATCTCGTTATCGGTTATCCCGAGCGATTGGGTGGTCGATGTCTGGTTCTCATTGGAGTTGCCGCAGGCCAGGACCATGACAGCCAACACCCAGAGGATGACGTATTTTTTCATTTGATAAAGTCCAGAATTTTTCCTTGGAGGAATTCATAGGAACATTTTCCAGGGATTTTTTCAACAATCCGGCCATTTTTGACCAAAAAGATCATCGGAATGCCAACCAGCCTGTACTCATCGACCACGGTTTCACCGACCCAAAATACGGAAAAGTCCACCCGCCTTTTTTCCAGGACCCGTTCCATGGCCGCCGGTCCGCCCGCATCGATACTGATGCCGGTGAATCGCAGGCCTTGGTCGTTGAAACGGTGGTACAATCGATTGAGTGTGGGCAGCATCTCTTTACAGTGACCGCACCAGGCGGCCGTAAAAAAAAGCAGAGAATTGCCGTTTTCATTGGTAATTATACGATTTAATTCGGCATGATCCATCGTTTCCATTTTGGGTGGGGATGCGGCCAAGGCACTTTCCCCAATAAAATGGAACAACAGGAGGCCTGCTCCCATAACTCTGAAGAGGCGCCGCAACCGCGGGTGTTTTCCGAAAATCTGCATGTTTCGCCTTTGACCGGCAGCGCCGATGGTCAATTCGCGGCTGAAAATCCCAAGAACGGATAACAGCCCCTTGAAAAATCCTTGCGCCGGTATTTCGTTGCCCCGCAGATAATGAACCCGGCATGCCGCAATAAAATAAATCCTACCAGACCGAAGGTTACAAAGCAGTTACATGTCGCTTCTTGACCGCTACGTGGTTCGCCATCCACGGCTAAAGGAATTTCGCTTTCCATGATTTCATTTTATCGGCCGGCCAGGCCACACAAAAGGCCGGCCGGCCCTTCATGACCATGTGCATGCACGCATCGCCGCAGTCCGGGTTGCAGTGGGTGATTGAGCCTTCCTGCCCGTCGCGGACCTTCTGCGGCCACCGTGGGTCCGCCCAGAGCACCCGCGCCAGGCCGATCAGGTCGGTTTTCCCCTCGGCGATGGCCCGTTCGGCAAAGCTGCCGGTGGCGAAGCGGCCGGCAGCGATGATCGGAACGTCTACCGCCGTGCGGACAGCGGTGGCCAGATCGAGCATGTAACCTTCCTGTTTTGACTTTTCCACTACATCCTTCAGGGAAAAGGACTCATAGGTGCCGCCCATGACGGAGATGTAGGCGATACCGGTCCGGGCGAGGCTTTTGGCGAATTGTCTCGACTCAGTCAACTGCAGCCCGTCAGGCATCCATTCGTCGGCCAGGAACCGATACCCCACGGGAAGAGCGCCCACCGCTTTCTTGACCCGCGCCAGCACTTCCAGGGCAAAGCGTTGGCGGTTTTCCAAGCTGCCCCCGTATTCATCGCTGCGCTGGTTGGTCCGCGGGGAAAGAAACTGGGCCAGCAGGTAGCCGGTGCCGCCATGCAGTTCCACCATGTCGAATCCGGCGGCTTTGGCCCTGGCCGCGGCGGTTGCGTATTTGTCGACGATCCGGTCGATGCCATTCTTTTCCAAAGCATAGGGCACCCGGCCGAATGTCTTCACTGCCGACGGTGCCACCGGCCGATCGGTCGCGTGGGCAAAGCGGCCGGCGTGGTTGATCTGCAGGCATGCCAGCGCCCCTTCCTGTTTGATGGCTGCGGCCAGGTGCTTCAATCCGTCCAGGTTGTCGTCGGTGTCTGCCCGCAGGGTTCGGTTGGAACCGCTGCCGCTCGGGTGATCCACCGTCGCATTCTCGACCACGACCATGGCCGCGCCGCTTTGCGCCATGAGTCGGTAGTGGTCCAGCAGCATCTCGCTGACCGTACCGCCCTGGCCGGCATAGCCCAGGTAGAGCGGCGCCATGGTGATGCGGTTTTTCAGGGTCAGGCCCTGGACGGTGATCGGCGAAAAGAGGTTTGGGTACATGGTTGCCCTCCGTTATTTCTGCAGTCATGGTAATGAATCTTAAAGATGGCGTCCGGTGCATCGCAAAACCAGGTGATCGGGTTATTCTCCCTTGTATTCGAGCAGCTCCTTGTAGCCCTCCGGATTTTCCTTTACTCCGGCATGGTATTCTTCGATGGCCTTTTGATAGAGGGCCGGTTCCATATCCGGAAACGTCTTGCTGCTATCCAGTTCCATGTAGGTACAGCTTTTGATCGCTTTTTCTGCGTCCACGGCAGTCATAGGGAAAAACCCGGAAGTTCTGGCCCGCCATACCCCCATGGCAATTCCCTGGCGAAGGAAGTAATGCCTGCCGGCTTGAAAATCCAAGTCGGCAATGCCCGTGTTTTCTGTAGCCGCAACGACGTAATGTCTTCCAGGCGGTACATGGGTGATGAAGTATGACTTGCCCATCGTTTCACCGATGAATTTGCCATCCAGATAATTCCAGAAGACGATACCCCCTCCCAGGAACGTATCCCGGATAATAACCAATAACGCCGAATCCGGTTTTGCGGCGAGTTCAGGCGGTTGTTCAGGCTTGATCATCTGGGTTGTTGCACATCCGGTAAGCAAGGCGATACAGATGGTCACCATCAGAGCGCGTTTCATGGAGTCTCCTTTTTTTTATGCCCGGTTTTAAGATCAGACGATTGACAGTAATTGCGATTTGCCCTCCTCGGGTTTCAAATCAGGTTTTTCAACAGCGGCCCCGCCACCGCCGGCCGGCCCACCAGCTGGGGAATCCATCGCTTGAGCATGGCGATCAGCGGTATGCAGACCGCCAGGCTGACCATTGTCATGGCGAAGCCGGCCCAAAACACGGTCGACGGTGTTCCCGGCAGGTGGGCGACAACCCATTGGGCCATGGGCGGGTTGATGTAGTGGTAGAAGATGCCGTTGAGGCACATCAGAATCAGTGTGTTTTGCCCCATCCAGACCATCGGCGTCCAGGCCGGCAGGGCCCCGGCGATCAAAAGCACCATCAGGCAGCCGGCCGCGGCCGTCAGCGGGAACCAGATGAAATGGCCGTGGGAAGAGAAGAGAATGACCACGGCATCCATCGGCGGGAAACTGAAAAGGCCGCTGTTCAGGCGGTAGGTGAAGAGGACGATGAAAAACGCGACCATCGCCCCGGGCACCAGGATCATCGGGGGCCGCCCATTCCTGAGAAACGCTTTACGGCGCATCCAGACACCCAGCAGGTAGAATGCGTACATGAAAACCGCCTCGTGGATGAATAGATAGTTCCACCCGATGACCCTCCCCTTGAGCGGATTGACGATATCGAACCTCCAGTTGAACAGGTATCCGGCGACATAAAAGAAAATAATTCCGGCGACGATTTTCCTGTCGGAGGTCAACACGCGGCAGGCCCAATAGTGAACCATTTCCACCGAGAAGATGATCATCAGAAACCATGACGGCACACAAAACAGGGGGAGTCCGAACACGGTGTTCGCCAGGCCGTCGAAATAGCCCTGCAGGCTGGGCAGCTTCAGGTGGAAGAAATCTCCCGGAAACAGTGCAGCGGCCAGCATGAACACCACGGTGAAGAAAACGAACGGCAGCAGGCGCGACAGCATGCGCTGTTTTAAAAACTTTCCGAATCCGAACGCCAGGTCGCTCTGTTTGGCCACGTAGCCGGCCAGAACAAAAAAAAGGACCATATGAAACGAGTAGATGAATTTGTACTGCGCCGCCGCCGTTGGATTCTTCAGGTACATGATCCGCTCGATGAAATGCCCGTAAAATACCAGGGCCATGGCGATGAACCGGGCCATATCAATGAATCGGATGCGTTCTGTTTTTGCCGGGTATCGAATCCTTTGACCGGTGTTCACCTGGTAAACCAAGTCCTTTCAAGCCTGCTTATGAGTTCACGCCCGCGCGCACCCCACCTGTCCAATTCATTGGCTGCATCCCCTGAGATCAATCGGCCACGTGCCTGTGACGCGTTCGCCTCTGGCCAGAAAATAGCGGTCAAACAGATTGACCGTCGGGTCACAGTGGGACGTCACCAGTTCCAGGACCGTGCCGAGCCGGGGCAGCGCCGAAGGGTCCGGGCATGTGACCCGGCCGTATTCATCGCCGAACCAATCATACGCCAATGCGGAATCCGCGGGTGCGATGACCCGCGGCTTGCCGCCATCCTTGTAAAGTGACTTCAGTCCCGCGTCTACGGTTACAAAATCTTCGTGGTTGGCGCTAACGACCGTGGTGAGCAGCCGTAAGGCCGGCTCGAAGGCCGCCCCGCGCGAACCGGCATCCGCCGTCTCGATTTCAAGATACTCGGTGTCCATGCACACATACGAGCCCACCTGAAGCTCGGATACTTCGGGAACGGCGAGGTCGATGTCGAACGTTCCCGTGCCGGAAGCGCTGAAGATGGTGCAGGTCGGCAGGGTGGCCCGCAGATCGCAAAATACCTGGACAGCATCCCGCAGGCACTCGTGGGAGGCGTGCTTTCTCCCGTCATACGCGTGAATGTGCTGGACCTGACCGGCGTAAGCCTGAATTCCCCGAAGGCGAAGGTTGGGACGGGAAAGGATCTGCCCTGCCAGCGCAAGGGCGTCGGACGGCCTCACGCCGGTCCGATGCAGGCCGACATCCACATCCAGGAGCACATCCATGGACATGCCTCTTGCGCGCAGCGCCCCGTCGAGCAATGCAATGTTGCCGGGGTGATCGATCACGACCATCAGGGAAGGCGCCGCAGCAACCAGATTGACGAGCCGTTCCACTTTGCCTGGTGTCGCCACCGGCCCGGTGATGAGGATATTGTCAATTCCCGCCTTCACCAGCGCCTCGGCTTCAGAGACCTTGGCGACGCAGACGCCGATGGCCCCGGCTTCGATCTGCCGCCGGGCTAAGGCGGAGCACTTGTGCGTCTTGACGTGGGGGCGGAGATTCCTGCCGGCATGCGTTGCGGCGGCCTGCATCTTATGAAGGTTGCCCTCAAGCACATCCAGATCGAGCACCAGACACGGCGTTTCGAGGTCGCGCTTGACTTTCTCCGTGATAATCATCTGATACATGAACCTCCTGACGCTATGAATGGGGCGCCTGGGGAAGCGCGCCGGGCGTTTTCCGGGGGCGCTTCCCATTCAACGGTCGGCCGGTTTCTTCCGGGCGACCCTGCTCTTCGATAAGAACCCGGTTCTTTCCACTATTTTTTACGCGGTACATCAGGGTGTCGGCCAATCGGATGGCCTCGTTGAAGCTTGATGGCGCGGTCAGGAAGACCGCAACGCCAATGCTGACACCGATCGGCCAGCCCTTTTCAGCAGCTTTTTTCAACAAAGCGTCATGGATGTTTTCGAACACGGTGGCGGCTCCGGAACGGGTGGTTTCCGGTAAGAGTACAACGAATTCATCTCCCCCCAACCGACCCACGAGGTCTGCTTTGCGCACGGAGGTCAATAAAACGGAAGCGACCGTTTTGAGCACCTGATCCCCTTCGGCATGCCCCAAGGTGTCGTTCACGCTTTTGAAATTGTCCAAATCGATATATCCGATGGCCGTCGACCGCCTGAATCGGTCCGCGATGCGAAAAATGGTTTGCGCGGACTCCGTGAACGCCAGTCCGTTCATGACGCATGTAAGACCGTCCAACCGCGCCATGCTCCTTTCCTTTTCCAGTTGAGCCCTGACGGTGGTAAGCAGCCACACGGTTACGATGAAAAACAGGAACCGGACACCGGCGTTCCATAACGGAATAAAGGGCTGGCTGTATCGGTTTCCTGCGGTGATATCGGCGATGAGCCAGACGGACGCGCTGACAATGCTGAGAAGGGCGCCATGATAAAGCCCCGCGTACCAGGTGGCGAATGCTATCGGCAGGAGGTAGAAAATGGAAAAGGACAACTCGTATCCGGTGGCGTAATCCATGGCGGCAAGCACGAGAATAAAAACCACCCCGGCCGCGGCAACCTGTAACTGAGATCTTTTTTTAAGGAATGCATTGATAGGGGATACCATGACGAGCCTCTTACCCTTTTCCGGGCCAGCCCCGCGGCTGCCCGGTGAGGCAGCGCCCGCCGCCGAATTCCCGTGAAGAAACATTTTGGGTTTTGTGGTGCAGCGCCGCTCTCGGACTCATTCGAATTTAGCCCCCCGCTCCGCCAATAACTCGCGAAGTATGGACCGGTGACAGCGCTGCTCGTTTTCGCAGTAGCAGCCAACCGATATGTCTGCATGATGAGACAGCGCGGCAAGCAGATCGAGAACCCTGCTCTTTTCAGGGTTTTTCATCTCCGCGCGATATTTCCTGGCAAATGCGGCCCACGCTTTCTCGGATTCGGCGGCCTGGCCGATCTTCATGAGTTCAGCGGTGGGTGCCACGTTGGGGAGCCATACATCATACCAGTTTTGCGATGCATACTCATCTTTGGGCACGCCCCGCGGTGGACGCCTCACCGTCCCAATGCGCAGCCCTTCTTCCCGGGATCTGTCGGTACCCAGACGAACAATTCGGATGGTCATGTGATGCCTCCACGATGCATAAAAGATGGATAACCTGCCCGGTGGTTGAACACACTTCGTCCCCTTGAAAGGCAGGCCGAGAAGGCCGATGTTGATTCTGGCCAAAAGTGAAATGGCTTGCCGAACCGCTACCCTTCATAGGCGAGCAGGACTATTTCCGCAGCCTTTTCCCGCAAGGGAATGAGCGCTTGATAAGCCGGTGACGCGTACCAGTTGCTGACCGCTTCCATGTCGGGAAAGCGGATGACAACCGTGTCGGTATGCGAATGGTCACCTGCCAGGACGGAAGCCAGTTTCCCCCGGAGGACCAGTTCCGCACCCCATGGCTCCAGGGTTGCCGGAACCTGACTGCGGTACTGGTCCCACTTTTCAGCGTCTTTCACGGTAATGTGGCCGATAACGTATGCGTGGCTCATCTTTTTTCCTATGATCAAAGTGAACGGTTTAACGGGGTCTTCAGGGGCCGCGGCGGGCTATCAGCGGTCCCGCTGAAAGACATGGTTGGATGATTTTTAAATTGAGGCAACGACAATAATAATGAACAGCAAGAATCCGCAAAACTCTAGAACTGTATATGTCAATTGCCGATAGTATCTTCTCAACCTCGCTTTTTGCGCGTCTTCCAAAGTTTGACGCTTTCTGAGTTGTATTCGTTTATACCATGGATGAGCATTAGCGAATTTCTCCAAAGCAACTTTAGTATCTACCTCTGCACTTATGTCGATGTTTTTCGTGGCAGCCACTATCTTCACTTCATTGATCCTACCATAAAACTCTTCCGATGATTCCTTTAGAATCTGTTGCAATTTTGCTTCTTGGGTTGCAGTTGATTGAATATCCAGTGCCAAGAACTTCTCTACGAACCCAAATAAAGCAGAAACCGTTAGGATCAGCAAGCCGATCTTGATTTGTGTGAAGGGCAAAATATTGGAGATGCTCTCAATGTTTGTGATTGTCAAAGCAGATGTCGCCCCTATACCAGCCAACAGCCAGGTAGCAAACCTATCCACTAAAGGACTCATTTCGAACACAGATGTGTAATATGCCCTCAATATCTGCTCCTCAGCCTTTTTCTTTATTATATCTGCAACCTCAGTAAGACTGTTCTGCGCATTTTCATTACTTCCGTGATGGTTATTCATAGATTTTCATCCAACAGTGGCAATACGCAGAAAAGCTTTTCCGTGTATCACCGTTATAGAATGGAAAATTTTCCATGTATTGGCGTATTAAGTGGGAAAAGTGGAAAATTCGCCCAAAAATTTTCCACTTTTGGTTTTTGGGATATACCAATAACCATATCCAATCCGCGAATTATTACCGTTCATTGCCTGAACAAAGTGAAACAATAGATTTTCTGATTCGTTTTATTCATCACGCCGCCTGGAGAAGGTATCTTTGGTGCGTCTTTTATCCGAACTGACGAAAACGAATTTGCTGAAACGAGAACATAACGGCTGGATCTTTTTATGAAAAGATACCCTAATCGATTTTCCGATCAGGTTCAAGGATAGAAATTGCCTTGGGGGCAATGCCACATCAACCGCCTGCTGCGCGGGAAACGTTGAGCCGGCAGTTCCGTCACCATTCCTCTTCAATGGATTGGTTATCAAAGTGCCCAAGGGCTTCCAGGCATTCCGGCATCTCCGCTTTTATTGTTTGTTTTAAATCCAGAAAATCTTCCTTTCCAACCAGGCCTTTTTCATGCAGAAAGGTGTAAAACTTTTTCAGGCTGGCTGCGTTGCTTTTAATGGAGGACGGGTTGGCCCAAATGGCTTTTCTATTGAACCAATACCTCATTTAGTCTCCGTTGAAATGGGTGGGTTTGTCCTGTTTTGGGTCGGGGCCATGAATTTCACCCTTGCGCCCGCTGCATCTTAGCGGTGATCAATCAATCCTGCTCCACCTGTCTGAACGGATTGCCGATCACCAGCGATCCCACCAGCAGACATTCCAGCCCGAAAGGCAGATATCCCCCGAATCCCAGGACCGGCATTTCGAACAGGTGGAAGCGTTGCACGAAAGGGATGGTGTAGGTCCAGCGGGCCAGGCTGAAGTAGTTCCACATTTCCCAGAAAAATCCGCAGAGCACCGCCGCCAGGGCCGGCACCACCAGCGGCCGCCAGTCACCGATCCGCAGCGGACTGAGCAGGGTGCGACGGCCGGTCAGGCTTTGGATGGAGAAGATGATGAGCAAAGGAGAGATCCACAGCAGGGAAAACAGCTGATCCGGAAAGATGCCGATCAGGGCAAGTCCGACACTCGCCGTTGCCAGGGTAACCCAAGGAATCCACGGGGAGGAGGGAAGGTTAAGCGGCCGGCAGCGGGTCAGGCCTTTTCCCAGGGCGGGGACGGTGAGCAGCAGGTCAACCATGCTGAGTACGCCGGGAAGCACCGTGGCGAAAGCCAGGCTGGAGTAGTATGAGTATTCCCCCGGTCCCATGCCTTCGATGCCGGTGTAGTACCAGTTCTGGACGAAGCGGTTGAGGTACTCGAAGAACCACCAGAATCCGGCACTGAGCGGGAAAAGCAGCAGGAATCGAAACGGTCGGCGAAGGACCAGGCAACTGCCGCTGCGTTTGACGGCGAGGGCATTGACGGCAAGGATAAAGCCGGCCCAGATGGGCAGAAAGGTGTGGGGTTGGAAAAGCCAGAACCAGGTGAACCGTTTCCAGGCCAGGAGCCAGGAGGCCAGGCAGAGAATGATGCCGGCCCAGCCCCACCAGGGAAAGTGCCCGGGGTGTTTTAAACCTGCTGCGCTCGTGGCGTTTTTCAACGCCTTGGGAAAATCGGGCGCCTCAACCACTTCCCGTGTGCGCAGTAGGCCGCAGCGGATGGCCCACAACAGGCCGCCGATCATCATCAGATCGGCAACGGCAAAAAAGCCAAACCAGGCCCATGAAAAACCGGCATGCGCGACGAAGCGGGTCACCGGCGGCATTTCCAGATAGGGGGCGGGATCGCGGCCGGCGGCCATGATGCCCATCAGCGGCAGACCCATCAGCATCAGGACAAAAAGGGACCAGCGCAAGACCGCCCCTCCCGTTTGTAAACGCGGACGCATTCGTGGTTTGCCCTATTCTGATCCGAAGGATTGCCTTATCTATTGAATCCAGGAGATCACCACGGTCCCCAGCACCAGGGCAATGATACCCACCAGCCGGTACCCCTGGTCGGAAAGCGTGTTCAGCCAGTTTTTGCTGGTTTCAAAAAGGCCGCCGGGATTGAAATAGATCAGTGCGCCTTTTATGATCCCTAATGTTCCGATCACCCCGATAAACCAGCTGTGGCCGGTCGATGATGCGGCCAGGAGCAGCAGCAGGCCTACGACGGCGGGGATAATTGCCAGCCGCCTGGGTGCCAGCCTGGTTAACAGCCCTTTGAAATAGGCCTTATAATCCTCCGTGTAGAGAATCGCAAAGGCTCCTGCCGCAATCCACACAAATCCCAATAGATAAACCACGTATTTCATCGTTTGGCTCTCCTCTCTCTTAAGTGATTTTACGTACTGTCAGATCATACCCCAACCCACCAGTACGATCAATGAAATCAGGGCCACCGGCACGCCCACCCGCGCATGCTCCCTGAAGGAGATGACCACTCCCAGGCGGAATGCCTGCTCGATGACGATGAGATTGGCGATGCTGCCCAACACCAACAGGTTGCCGGCAAAGGTGCTGGCCAGCGCCAGGGTATACCATTGCTGGGGATTCAGCGGGTCCATGAAGGGAATCAGCAGCATGACGGCGGGTACGTTGCTGAAGATATTGCTGAGCACGACCGTCAGGCCGGTCAACATGGTGCGGTTGCCAAGGTCCATCCCCCAGGCGGTGAACCGGTCCACCACCATGTTCAGATCGGTTGCCTGGGTGATGCCGTGGATGACGATGAACAGGGCGCAGAACAGGGTGATCAGATGCCAGTCCACCAGCCCCAGGATATCCCGGGTTTTCATCCTGCGGCTGCAAAGCAGGAGACCGGCGATGGTGATGGCCGATACTTCCCGGGGGACGGGTGTGAAAAACAGGGCCACGAGTCCAACCACGGCGACGATGCCCTTGGCGCTCTGCCAGGGGTTGAAGTCCGGCCAGGAGTCCGGGCCCGCGAGGGTCGATGGTGCCCCGCCAAGGGTCATCTTATCCCGGTAGATCCAGAGCAGCACCAGGTAGCTGCCCAGCAGGGAGAGCAGTGCGGGTGGTGCGCACCAGACGATGAATTGACCGAAGGCCAACTGCCCGACCTGGCCGATGAGCATGTTCTGGGGGTTGCCGATGATGGTTGCCGCCGAGCCGATGTTGCTGGAGATCGCCAGGCCCAGCAGAAAAGGCAGGGGGTTCATGCCGGATCGTATCAGGGCGGCCGCCAGCACGGGGGTGAACGCAAAACAGACGATATCGTTGGCCAGAAGGGCCGACAGGACGGCACTGACTGCCATGAGAACCATTAAAAACTGTCTGGGGCGGGTCAGCAGCGGCAAAATTCTCGATGCCGACCAGGTGTAGAAGCCGCCGAGGCGCAGCTGGGCGGAGATGATCATCAGCGAATAGAGCAGCAGGATCGTGGGCAGATCGATGGCCTGGACCGCGGCCTGCGTCGATATCACGCCGAACCCCACCATGGCGATGGCGCCCAGAAGGGCGATGCCCACCCGGTCGATAACCAGCCCCGGGACTTTGCCCAGGGCGATGCCCAGGTAGGTGATCAGAAAAAGGGTAAGGGACATGGAATTTTAATCGGAGACTTTATAATTTAACTTCGCTGGGCACCCCCAGATATTTGGCGCGGATGCGGTCGAAGTGGCGCACCAGGGCGTCGCGCCGCACGCTCGCCGTCTGGATGCCGTCCCTGGCCTCCATGCCGGCCAGGGTGGCCTCGATTTCGTCCAGCATTTCACGGACCTCCTGCTGCCAGTCGCCCTTGTCCAGGGTGACGTACCACAGTCGAAAGGTCAGGGTGTAGAGCTGGTCGGAAACGGATTTGAGTACCGGATTGCCGGCGGCGTCATGGACGACCCGGCGTAACCGGCGGTCGATGTCCACCAGGGCGCCGGGGTCTTTCCGGTCCGTCAGCAACAGGCATGCCCGGCGGATGGCCCGGATTTCCTCCAGATGGCTGTCTGTGGTCAGTTCGGCGCAGAGCCGGCCCACTTCCCCCTCGATGCCCAGGCGGGCCTGGTAGGTGTGCATCATCGTCTGAAACTCGATCGGCGTGACCATGGTTCCCGTGCGGGGGATGATGCGGGCCAGCTGTTCCCACGCCAGCCGGTAGAGCACCTCGCGCATGGGGGTGCGGCTGACTCCGAATTCCCTGGCCAGAACATTTTCGTTGAGAATCTGCCCCGGCGCGTATTCCAAAAAAAGAATCCGGCGCTTGATTTCCCGGTAGATGTCAGGGTTCATGCCAAATAAACTTTCTTGTCCGCGGATTGATAGGCAAAGGGTATGGGATAATCGAGAACCAGTAGTACCAGTCGGGCAACGCTTAATCAACACCAGTTATTCAGCGCCTGAAAGGCCTCGCGGATTCGAAGGGCCGGGTGTTCATTCTACCATGTTTACAAATGATTGTTTGAGGACTATTTTGGTTGCACCAAGCGACGGGTCGACTCAACGGCCCGGAAAGGTGGAACCCCATGATCAAAGCGGCGTTGATCGTTGTCGACATGCTCAACGATTTTATCGACGAAAAAGGCGCCCTCTACTGCGGGCAGGGCGCCCGGGACATCATCCCCTTCGTGCGCCTGCGGCTGGAGGCCCACCGCCGGGCGGGCAGCCTGGTGGTGTTCCTGCACGACGCCCATGCCGAAGACGACCGGGAGTTCGAAAAATTTCCCCCCCACTGTGTGGCCGGCACCTGGGGCAGCCGGATTATCGACTCGCTTGCCCCGCAACCCGGCGACCGGGTGCTGCCCAAGACCCGCTACAGCGGTTTTTACGGCACCGACCTGGAGAAGATTCTGGCTGAATATGGTCCTGAAGAGGTGGAAGTCGTGGGTGTGTGCACCTCCATCTGCGTGATGGACACCGTCGGCGGGCTGGCCAACCGGGACTACCCAACCATCGTCCCGCGTGCCGGTGTGGCCGATTTTGACGCCGAGGCCCACCGTTTTGCCCTCAAACGAATGGAACGGCTCTACGGAGCAACCATCCAATGAGTTTTCCCGAATTCCCCGGCCCCCTGTTTACCGATCTTTACGAACTGACCATGGCGGCCGGATATTTCGACCGGCAAATGGATGATCCGGCCACCTTCTCCCTGTTTGTGCGCCCTCACCCCAAGCGGGGCTTTTTCGTGGCCGCCGGGCTCCAGGAGGTGGTGGATGCCTTGACCCGCTTTCATTTCAGCGATGAGGAGATCGACTGGCTGGCGCAGTCCGGCCGGTTCAACCGCGATTTCCTTGCCCACCTGGCCACGCTGAGATTCACCGGGGATGTCATGGCTATGGCCGAAGGGGAGATTTTTTTTCCCGAGGAGCCCGTGCTGGAGGTGACGGCGCCCCTGATCCAGGCCCAGATCATCGAGACCTATCTGATCAATACCATGGGCGTTGCCAGTCTGATGGCCACCAAGGCGGCCCGTTGCGTTCACGCGGCGGCCGGACGGCCCGTCGTCGATTTCTCCCTGCGCCGCACCCAGGGCAGCCATGCTGGGATGGCGGTGGCCCGGTCCTCCTATATCGCCGGTTTTTCGGGAACCAGCAACGTGCTGGCCGGCAAGGTCTGGGGCATCCCCATTTCCGGCACCATGGCCCACTCCTTCGTGACCGCTTTTGAATCGGAAACCGATGCCTTCGAGGCTTACGCCAACCTATTCCCGGACAGCGCCGTATTTCTCATCGACACCTATGACACCCTGCAGGGGGCCAGAAATGCCGCCTTGGTCGGCAATCGCATGCGGAAAAAGGGCAGCGCCCTGCTGGGCGTCCGTCTGGACAGCGGGGAGATGGTCGCCCTGAGCCGGAAGGTTCGCCGGATACTGGACCAGGCGGGATTGCCGGATGTGAAGGTTTTTGCCAGCAGCGGCTTTGACGAGTATGTCATGGAGCGCTTGATTGCCGGCGGTTCGCGTATCGATGCCTTTGGCGTCGGCACCCGCATGGGTGTGTCGGCCGATGTCCCCTACCTGGACATGGTCTACAAAATGGTTCGGCTGGGCGATAGGAATGTGCGCAAGGTCAGTGAAGGCAAGATCACCCTGGCAGGAGAAAAACAGGTGTTTCGTAAAATCGCTGAAAACGGCTTTTTTAATGGGGATGTCATCGGTTTGCGAGACGATTCTCCGGACGGGGAGATCGCCCTTCTGGCACCGGTGATGGAAAAGGGTCGACCCGTGGGGCCGATGCCGACGCTGGAGGAGATTCGGGCACGCTTCACCAAAAACTTCGAACGGCTGGATAATCGGCACAAACGGTTCGAGGACGCGGAACCTTATCCGGTAAGGATCAGTGAGCGACTGGCAGAGTTACAGAACAAGT
>JAHLLR010000084.1 GCA_020444075.1 Deltaproteobacteria bacterium | reverse complement strand
TCTTCCGGATTTCCTTTATAATCGCTGGTGGTATGAACGATCAGCAGTTTTTTAGGATCGAAAACCGAAACAGCTTTTCTAATCTCATCCATGGTCGACATCCCGGTGGACAGGATGACCGGTTTTCCCTGAACATGTATATATTTCAACAGATCGTCGTCGGTCAGACATGCTGAGGCCACTTTAAAACAGGGTGGGTGGTATTGGTTCATAAAATTCACTGATGCGCTATCCCAACAGGAAGCAAACCAGACGATGCTTCTCTTTTTGCAATGCCTGTCAATCCTATCGTAATCTTTCGCGCCCAACTCAATGCGATGACGATATTCAAGGTAGGTCATGGTTCCCCAGGGGGTGTCGCGGATGACATCACGCTGCAGATCCGGGACACAATGCTCCGGCGAGCGTTTCTGAAATTTGACGGCGTCACAGCCAGCGTCCACAGCAGCATCGATCAAGGCCAGCGCCTTGTCCAGGGAGCCATTGTGATTGATCCCTACTTCGGCAACGATATACACGGGATGGCCTTTTCCCACTTTCCGGCTACCGATCACTATCTCGGATCGTCCGGTATCCTTTTTTGGGGTATATGGTTTTAGTTCAGCCACAATTTTCTTTCGATGGAATCGTTGTGTTGTCAGCTTTCTTTATGCTTTATCAAATATCAGACAATTTTCTAATTTTAATCGCATTTCCGGAAATTGCTCTCACCTGCTGATAAATCTCTTCCTGCCTGCCGAAAGAGGTAATAATTACCGCATCCGGCCGTATTTCCCTGATATCCTCCGGCGACCTGATTTCCAGTCCGTTAAAGATGCGGCCTTGTTTTGAACCATCGCTGTCCACGACGCCGATGATCACCAAGGCAGTATGTTTGGCGGCCGCATAAACAATTTCTGCGGTTTCCGCTACGCCGAAAAGCACGACGGTCCGAATGCCTTCGTTGTAAAAACCCTTTAGGATATTTGATATCTCCTCTTTAACGGTGCCATACAGCCGAACGATCTCAGCGGAATAATCCAGCAGCGACTTTCTAAGCATAACGCAGCCGGCCTCGGACAAATGATACTGCTGCGTGCGATTGGTTTTCCCCGATACGTTGACAAAGCCCTCCTGCTTCAACCACTTGATATAGTTGTTAACCATCGAACTGCTCAAGTCGGTGTTGGCCGCGATTTTATGTTGGCTGGCATCGGGCTCGTCGTAAATGGAAAAAAGCACGGAAAGGAGCCGGGACTGTTTTGTCGGACTGATGAACTTGAGCTGAGAGGCTTGAATCATTTGTGGGGCGTCCAGATTAAATGGTCAATAGGTCCCGGATTTTCCCTTTTCCGGTTTTGCTTTTTCCAATCAGGTCAATTATTATCAGCGTAATTCGACCATTAGAAGAGAACTGCAGGACATTACGGAAAGAGAACAATCTGATGATCTTTGATTACGACCATTCACTGTATGGATGGTTGAATAAATAGACCATCGTTTGGTTTCCTTGTCAAGGCGATAATTGTTTGAGATTAATTCATAAAGAAGAAGGTTGGCCGGCGACGGGTCTTCTTTTGTTGCGGAAGGGGAATTCACCATCCACACCTGATATGGTTCCTCAAGTTCCCATTTTACCGACCGATATGTCTTTTAACACCGAATAATGATAACCTTTTCCCGAAAAATGGCTTCATAATGAACGATATAGCAAACCGCCCGGCAGACAGCCAGGACCTGAAGCGTCAGATCCGCCAGTTGGAGTCCATCGCCGCCTTGTCCGGTGGTATCGCCCATGACTACAATAACCTGCTGACAGTCATTATGGGCAACATTTCCCTGGCAGTGGAACATGTGGCGTCCGACTCCAAACTATCCGACCTGCTGGAACAGGCCCTGGCGGCGTCGCGGGTAGCCAAAACCCTCACCCGCCGGTTGATCACTTTTTCAAAGGGCGGGCAGCCGACAAAAAAGCCCACGGACATCGTCAGCCTGATCGAGAATACCGCCGCGTTTTCCCTCAGCGGATCAAATATTCGCTGCGAATTAGGCCCGTCCAACGGCACTTGGTCCGCTTTCACCGATCCGCAGCAGATCGGACAGGCCATCCACAACCTGATGATCAATGCAGCAGAATCCATGCCTTCCGGTGGAACGGTATTCATCGGCTTTGAAAATCTGACCGTGGAGAGCCCCAACAGCATCCTCGCCCCCGGCCGATACATCGATATCGCCATCAAGGATCAAGGGGTGGGCATTCCAGCGGAACACATCGAAAAAATTTTCGACCCTTATTTTTCAACCAAAGCAAAAGGCGCTGTCAAAGGGACCGGTCTGGGTCTGTCCATTTCCTATTCGATCATTTCCAACCATGGCGGGGAGATTACGGTCTGTTCGCGCCTTGGCGTCGGCACCACCTTTCACGTCCTGCTTCCCGCCTCCGAATCGGCGGCTGACGCCGTTGAACCCGCAGGTGTCAAGAAGACTCCCCCGATCTCGAAAAAACCGGTATCCGGTAAGGGAAGGGTTCTGGTGATGGACGATGAAGCCATGATCCGCGAACTGACCGGCAATATGCTTGGCCATCTGGGTTACGAAGCGGACTTTGCCGAAGAGGGACGGTGCGCCGTCAGGAAATACCAGGCCGCCCTTGAGGCGTCCGTGCCGTATGACGCAGTTATTCTGGACCTGACCATCAAAGGCGGTATGGGAGGCCAGGAAACCATAAAAATGCTTAAGGAAATCGACCCAGCGGTCAAGGCGATCGTTTCCAGCGGCTATTCCGACAACCCCGTGATTGCAGACTACGAAAAATACGGGTTTTGCGAAGTGGTGGCCAAACCTTACGAAATGGTTGAATTCAGCCAAAAACTCTTTCGGGTGATCAACAAGGTCTGAACCAGCATAAAGAGGTGAATGATGAAATCCGGACACCTTCTCGGCGTCATCATTATAATTGGCATGGCCCTGCTGACAGCCGTATTGACTGGCTGTACGACCTTGAATCAAACCGATAGGCAAAAGACGCAGACGTTCAACACCGACCAGGTCATCGCCGACCTTGCTCCGCAGATCGAAACGCTCTACCTCTCCTGGCACGAATTGGATCAGACCTACAAGGATATCAAATTTCTTGAAAGAGGCTTTCTATTCGATCCGGATGACCTTCAACTGGGGACGATCCAGAAGGCCGGCCTGTATGTTCAGGATGCTTCTGTCAGGATCCGCCACCAGTGGGAGCAGCTTTCCGTGCTCCATTACATCCGCCCTGAAATGATGCGGGACTATCTGACCTTGCGTGTCAACGGATTGACGTCAGCCATAAAAGAGATTGGGTACGATGAGCAGTTCTTAACCATTTACGGATCTTTTATTACCCACGACGCCGTCATTGAAGATTTGAATCGGGCGCGGGAGGGTATCAAAAAGAATAGGGATTTGTTGAATCAAATTCTGGAGAGACTGTTGCCGGTTGCCAACCCGACAGAACCGCCACTGGCGCTTTAAAAGCGAAGTACAGCCGATTAGAAAAACTCAACGGCAAACCCTTCCCCGCTGGTCCACAGCACTCTGGCCCGACGTTTGATGCTCTTCTTGCCACTGGTGAAGGGTATGCTGATGGTAACGACGTCACCTTGGTAGACCTGGTTTACCGACAGAGCCATAACGAAAGCGCCGCCCATGCTGATGTCTTTCAAGGTGCCGGCGTAAGCCTTTCCTTTCAGGGAAAAAACGACGTCGCTGTTATAATTTTTGCGTTCATACCGTCTTCTGAACTCACCGGTCCCCATTTAAGCGGGCTTCCTTTCGCGATTGGCACAAAGGTAATCCGGATTGACATAGCAAATGGTGTTCCAACTGGGTCGTCTCACCTGCCATCAATGAATTTGATAACGCTTGAAAAACCGCGAAAAGCTGAATTTTTCTTTTTTTGCAATGTTTTATAAACAAAGTCAATGGAACAAGCCCGTCAGGGTCAAATCCTGAAAGCAATCAATCGGTTGAATCCATACCCGTTTAAAAGTGTCAATCCCGACCGAATCACAACCAGTCGGCGCGTTTTTCGTTGATGCCGGGCATGGACGGCTCTCAGTGGACACAAGCATAGAAAGTGCGCTATCAGGCAGTTCATCCGGGTTCCCGGTAAAGGGCCAGTATGCCGGAACGGGCCACTTTCTTGATGCCCATGGGCGCCAGCAGCCTCAGCAATGCCTCTATTTTTTCGATTGTTCCCGTTACCTCGATAATGTAGTGGGTCAGCCCCGTATCCACGATGCGAGCCCTGAAATTCCCGACAATGCGCTGAATTTCAGATCGGTGGGACTCCTGCGCCTTGACGCAGATCAAAGCCATTTCCCGTCTCACCGCGTCATCTCCGGTCATATCCCTGACCTTGATCACGTTAATGAGCCGCCGCACCTGTTTCATGATCTGCTCCATCTGGTCCGGCGTGGTATTGGTCGTAATCGTGATGCGGGACATATCCGGGTTGGCGGTGGGGGCGCCGCAGATAGTTTCAATGTTGTATCCGCGACTGGCAAATAGCCCGGACACACGGGCGGTTACCCCCGGTTCGTTCTCCACCAGCATGGTGATCGTATGTTTTTCAGTTTCCATGGGAATGTCTCCACCGGACAGGTTTATGCGATAGCTGGAAATATTGAGAATAGGAATATTGTATCAAAAACGAATACGCAGGGCAAACAGTTAGACGGTCGGTGATCAGCGCATAAGCGCTCCGGGGTTAATCGGAGGGATTGTGCTCAGAATCGAGGATTTGTCAGTCCACTGGGGTCTTCAGCGGGCGAATATATTCTCTGCATCTTTTCGCAGCCGGTTCCACGCGTCGGTTCGATCAGCCTTTTCGGTCGAATGGTGCAGCTCGGCCAGTACGTCAGAAACGTAGGTTTCCTTGCGCATGCCCACCAGGACGGTGGAAACGCCGGCGGTTGACAGCAACGCCCGAATGGCTTTCTGGCTCAAGGTGCCGGATTTGGCCCAGGCATCGTCAGCCTTGGAGAGCATGGTGAGAATCCTTTTTTCCAGGGCCACCGCATCATCAGCATAAATCGACGCCACGGCGCGGAAGGCGCGGTCGAGGATTCTTTCATGGGATGGGATCCAGGCGGCCAGGTCGGAATTGTGGTCGGCATGGGCGATTAAAAAATCCATAACCCCCTGAATGCGGGGAAGAAAGATGCCGTCCTTAGCTTCCCGCCACCGTTCGTAGGAACCGAAGGTTCGCCAGTGATGCTTGAGCGTTTCGGCAAAGCACCCCTGCTGTTTGATACGGACTCTCAGTCCGCCGGGAATGGATTCCATACCGGGAAGAATCTTGCGCCACAGCCGGGTTTCACTCTGGGCCAGATCCTTGATGCATTGGATAATCTCCTTGTAGTCCATCCGGCTGCGCACCTCGATGCTGGACAGACGCACCATCCGCCTTCCGGTAAATGCGTTCAGGGGCCGGTTGATCAATACGCCGAGCCTTTTCTCACGGGCCACATCCAGAACCGTTTTTTCATCCGGCTGATTTTTCTCAACCGCCGCCCCTGGTTCGAACAGGTTGAAGGGAAGCTGGATCACCCGGCAATGATGGTCGCGGCCAATGGATTCGGCAATCTCCCAGACACGTTTGAGCGAGGTGAATTCGGGATCATCCGCGGGTGCGGGGAAGGTGTTGGAGCTGATGCCGTAAAAACGGATACGCCCTCTATCCACCTCTTCTTCCAGGAAACGGAACGCCTGATCAATCCGCCGGTAGTATTCCCGTTCACCCCTCTCACGGTCCATTCCCTGCTTGTGAGCCCACCCCAGGAAATACTCGGGGTTGTGCAGCAGGTATCCGTCAAGGGTTTCCAGACCCAGTCGTTCCAGGGAGCGTCCGATCTGATCGTCGAGAAATCCCGGGTGAAGGCAGTGTTCCAGACCGTCTGCATATTCCACGATCTCTTCGAATGGATTGCCTTCCCGCTTGCGCTGCTGGCTCAGGGCATAGTTTTTTCCCTGAAGGTACCCGCCCTTGGAGACAACCACAACCTGCGCCCGGTTAATCCGGTCCGATTCGATCAGATCCTTGAGCACCTGACCGACCAGCTGCTCCGAGCCACCGTCGGCATAATTGGCACTGGTATCGATCAGATTGATGCCACCGGTCAGAGCTTTCTTGAGGGCTTTTTTATGGGCAGCCACGCCGGCATTGACCCGGTAGCAGCCGAATCCGGCACCGCTTACCAAAAGGCCGGTGCCGCCCAGCGGAGTGAACGGACAGGTTGAAAATTGGTCGGCAAACAGTCGGGTACCGCCTGGTGTGGCGTATCCGGAAATCATCGGGCTATTTTTTCCTTCGGCCGGACAGGGCTTTTCGCTCGGCCTGCAATTCGGCAAGCAGATGCGCCAGTGGCCATGTTTCGGACGTCGGGGTCAGCGCAGCCCACAGGGACTGCTGCATTCCTGTTTTTCGGCAGAGGGTCATCAGTCCGTGAAGCTGGTTTTCCGTGATGCCGGAAACGATAATGGCCCGCGGGAGTGCGGAGGCCGTGCCTGCGCCGGCACCATCGGGAAAGCCAAGCAACGCGGACAAGGTTTCTTTTTCATTGTCTTCATTGGCCCAGACGACGGCAACATCCTCAAGTCCGGCCATTTTCAGCACAGCGGCGAATTTGGGCTGAGCCTGGGCAGTGAATCCGCAAAGCAGCAGTTTGGGGGGACCGTACATGCGGCTGTCGGAGCGCTGGACTTTTTCAAAGGTTCCCTGTGTCATTTTAAAACTCCGTTTGGATCATTGCGGGAAACTGCAGCCAACGGGTCAGGAAGCTTCGACTTTGGCCCACTGATTTCATACGACATTTTCAAGCGGTATGCAAACGGGTTCAAACGCCTCCGCACCCGGTCATCCGGGCATGCTTGCGGCTGCCGGGATACTGCCGGCAGATTGTGGGCCTGAGGTCGTGGATGGTGCAGACGCAGCGATTCTGATCGGGTGACAAGGCCAGCCATGGACACGTCTCGGCAAAATCGTTGGTTCCCGGCATCACCCAGATGCGACAGGCGATGACCTTCCCCTGTTGCCGGATGGTGCCCACCCAGTCGAGAATATCTGTTCTACCGAGATCCAGCCATCGCTGATAATCCCGCACGCGACAGCCGTCATGGTAGTTCAACGTCCGGCAGCAGCGGCCGCACTGAGCGCAGACAAAGTCCGCCATGTCGGTGTCGACCCAGATACCCGGCAGGAAATCCGGTTCCGGTCCTGAACCCGCCGTGACATGCGCGCCAAACACCCGGGAGCAGATGCCTGCCAGGTGCTGCGGATCCGGTGGCAATCGCATTAACTGCTCCACGATTCGTTTTTTCAGATCATCTTCACTGGATGGAACCAGTTTTGTCGTTCCGGGTATTTTAGCCCAGATCGTAGGGTTGCCGGCATCCCGCATAATATAGGTTCCGTCACCAAAAACCATGGGCCATATCACTGAAAGCAGATTAAACTGGGAGGCATATTGCGCAAAATCGCCGCGAATGGCTTCCACGGCTTCGTCAATCTTCAGAAAGAGCCTCTCTTTTTCCGGCATTTCATCTACTCCCTGAATTAAGGAAAGGGGGTCTTGAAACGCATTTATAACCTTCTCTGTTAGAGATACCAACCCAGTTGGCCATTGCCGTATACGGGCAATGAAAACCAGAATCGGGTTGCCAGGTAATATAACATGGATGGTGGATGCAGACCAACTCTCTGCCCCTTGAGGTTCAAATTGCCACTCTCAGATTTCTTTGATTCCGATATTGACTTGATGCATCGTTTTGAAATAGGTTCCCTGAAATTATCCTGTACTAGTTCACCTTTGAAATACCCATTCGATACCCTGCAAAAAATGGCTTACATGACCGGCAGCCGGGTGCCGCAAGCACCAGGATATAGCCCGGCAACACGGTCAAGAGGATTGAAAGAGAGCGTATGAATCTATTTTTTCTGTCAATACTGATCATTTCGGCAGGAGGCATACTCACCCTTTTAACGTTCAGGTTTTTCCCCCTGATGAAAATCCTTGGAGTCCTGGGAATCGGTGCCGGATGCTGTATAGGCATGCTCGATGCCTTGTCCAAACTTTCACACGATGGATCGGCCAGCGCCTCTTTCGATTACCTCGATACGCTCTCGCTCGCCTTTCAAATTGACGGACTATCTGCATTTTTTCTATTGGCCATCTTCGCTGTTTGCCTGCTGGCCACCATCTATAGTTTCGATTACATGAGCAACACGGGAAAGGCCCTTGGTACGGCCACCAACTATTTTTTCTTCAGTCTCCTGACCGCTTCCATGGCCCTGGTGGTGGTCGCCGGCAATATGATCACCTTCATGCTGTCATGGGAAATCATGTCCCTATCCTCCTTCTTCCTGGTCGTCTACGATCATCAGGTTCTTGAAAATAGAAAAGCCGGCTACCTCTATTTTATCTTTTCCCACGTGGGCGCCATGTTTATCCTTGCCGCCTTCGGCGTTCTATACAGCCATACCGGCAGTTTCGGATTCGACGCGGCAGGCATGTCCCATGCCGCAAAAATGCTGGTTTTTATCCTTGCCTTCATCGGTTTCGGCTCCAAGGCCGGCGTGTTTCCTTTTCATGTCTGGCTGCCCCACGCCCACCCGGCGGCACCCTCCCACATCTCCGCCGTCATGTCCGGTGTGATGATTAAAACCGGTATCTACGGCATACTCAGGCTATACAGCATCCTGAACCTGCACACACCGGTTTTGGGAACGATGGTTCTGGTCTTCGGTGTGGTGTCCGGCGTGCTGGGGGTGGTCTACGCTCTCGGCCAGCATGACCTCAAGCGCCTGTTGGCCTATCACAGCGTCGAGAATATCGGCATCATTCTTATCGGCATTGGTATCGGCATGATCGGCGTGGAAGCGAAAAACCCGATCATGGCCGTTTTAGGTTTTTCGGGCGGGCTCTTGCATGTGCTCAACCATTCCATTTTCAAATCGCTGCTGTTCATGGGCGCCGGTGTGGTGCTTAAAAAAACCGGCACCCGATCCATCGACGCCCTGGGCGGTCTGCTTAAAAATATGAAAGTCACCGGGGTGACCTTTCTCGTCGGTTCCCTGGCCATTGCCGGCCTTCCGCCCTTTAACGGGTTCGTCAGTGAGTTTTTCATCTATGTGGGCAGTTTCAGAGGCATCGCGGTGGGGTCACCGGTTTTTGCGGTCAGCCTGCTTGCCATTGTCAGCCTGGCTGTCATCGGGGGACTGGCCCTGGCCTGTTTTACTAAAGTCGTGGGTGTGGTGTTCCAGGGTGAACCGAGAAGCCGGGCCGCACATGACGTGAATGAAAAAGGCCCGGCCATGCTGTTGCCCATGGTCATCCTGGCCGGTGCCTGTGCAGTGATCGGCGTCTATCCCGGCGGGTTCATGTTTCTGGTCCTGAAAGCGGTGGCGGCCCTGGGCCTTGACTACGGCCGCATTCCCATGGAACCCTTTGCCCGGATTTCCGCCAACATTACCTGGGGTGCGACTCTTTTTCTGGCCGTTTTACTGGCCCTGTTGGCCCTTCGCCGAATTTTGTACCAGGGGAAAACCATCGGACGCGCCGGCACCTGGGGCTGCGGTTTTACTCAGCCTACCACCCGGATGCAGTATACCGGATCCTCCTATGCCGCATCGATCCTCGAATTTTTCAAACCGGCGGCACCGCTCGAGGAAGACCACCCGCCGGTGCTCGGATTATTTCCAAGGCAGACCCACTACCGCAGTCACATCCACGATATCGTCGAGCTTCACCTCAATCGTCTGGTTGTCAACCCGGTGCTGTGGCTGTTCGACAAATTACGTTGGATCCAACATGGAGATATTCACCTGTATATCGGCTACATCCTGCTGGCCATCGTGGTGCTGCTGTTTTTCGTTAAACCCTGAAATGCAGAAACCGGAACGGATTACGCAAGGAATCAAGTGATGCTGTTTTACCCTAATCATCGTGGGGAGAACCAATGATTGAATCTATACTGCTGTGGGCGTTCGCCCTGCTGACGGCACCGCTGTTCGCCGGAATTATTTTCAAGGTGAAAGCGTTTTTTGGCGGCCGCAAAGGCTCCCCGGTCCTGATCAATTACTATACGCTCATCAAACTGTTCAAAAAAGGATCGGTGTACAGCACCAGCACGACCTTTATTTTCAAACTGGGCCCCATGGTGTCTCTGGGTGCGGCAGCCACCGCGCTTCTCTTTCTGCCCATCGCCGGCCACGCCCCGGTGTTCTCATTTAACGGGGACGTGATCTTCATCCTGTACCTGCTGGGTCTGGCCCGTTTTTTCACCATCGCCGCCGCCATGGACACGGCCTCGCCGTTCGAGGGCATGGGTGCCGCCCGGGAGGCCTACTTTCCGATTATCTGCGAAGCCAGCATGTTCATGATCCTGATTCTGTTTTACCGGCTGACCGGGGACCTGAGTTTTGCCGCCTACTTTTCCGGCTCTCAACCCTTCGGACTCTGGCAGACCGCCGGATCGCCGATACTCTTCGTGGTCATCGCTTTTTTCATCATCCTGCTCACGGAAAACGCCCGGGTGCCGGTGGACGATCCGGCCACCCACCTGGAATTGACCATGATCCACGAGGTGATGGTTCTGGATCACAGCGGTCCGGATTTCGGTTTCATCGAAATGGGTGCGTTTCTGAAAATGTTTTTCTACGCATCCATTGTCGCTCGCCTGATCTTACCCTTTGAGCTGGGCAATCCGGCACTGAATCTGGCCTTGTTTTCCTTGGGCGTCCTGATCGTCTACTTGGCTGTGGGTGTTATGGAATCCATTCTGGCGCGCTACCGCATGGACAGAGTGCCCAAATTCGTGCTCACCTCCTTTGCCCTGGCCTTTTTTGCAACCGCTATCACCCTGGAGTTTTTAAGATGATTCATCCGGTCGATACGATTTTATCCCTTGCCCTCTTGTCGATCCTTTTCTCCTTCGGCTCCAGCCGACTGCCGCCGTTGATCAAAGTACTGGCCTTCCAGGGCGTGGTCGTATGCATCGTGCCGCTTTTCATTGGTCATGACATGTCCACCGGCAGCCTCGTCTTCACTCTCGCGACCCTGGCCATCCGCGGCATCATCATTCCCGGATGCATCTACCTGGCCATCAAAAGAGTCGCCATCGAGCGCGAAGTGGAACCCATCGTCGGCTACCACGCCTCTATTCTGGCCGGACTTCTGCTCATCGTCGGCGCCACCGTTGCCAGTCATCACATCGATGTGCCTTACAGCAGCGTCAGCGCCCTGCTGCTGCCCACAGCCATATCCCTGCTGGGCGCCGGCATGTTTCTTCTCATGGCCCGACGCAACGCCATCGCCATGGTTCTGGGCTACATCATGATGGAAAACGGCATTTACCTGGTAGGCACCACCTTCTCCGTAAGGGCCCGCCATATTGTCGAGTTCGGCATTCTGCTGGACGTGCTGGCCGGCGTGATGATCATGGCCGTCATCCTGCAGAACATAACCAGGACTTTTGATGACGTGGATACGGCACGCTTGCGAACCTTAAAGGAATAGGTGGTCATTTCATGCTTGAGATCGTTTTCCTGATACCGTTTCTGACCGGCACTGCCGCGTTCTTTCTCCCGCATGCAATCGGGCGACCGCTGCTGGTGCTCACCGGCGCCGTTCATCTGATCCTGTCCGTGATCGTCTGGGCCGGCCACCTGGCGCCGATATTCCCCGCCTATTTTGCCGTGACGCCGGAAGGATTGCTTTCCCTGCTGGTGATTTCCCTGCTCTTTTTCCTGATTTCCATTTACACCATCGCCTATCTCAAGGCTTCTGACATCCATTCAGAAAACATCTTCACCGGATCCATGCTGCTGTTTCTGTCCACGATGACCATGGTGACCCTGTCCGACCATATCATGGTGATGTGGATTGCCATCGAAGCCACCACCCTGGCCAGCGCACCGCTGATATACACCCACCGGTCGGCAGCCTCCCTGGAAGCCACCTGGAAATATGTGCTCATCTGCTCGGTGGGCATCGCCATGGCCCTTTTGGGGTCGGTGCTGGTCACCGTGGCCATGGACGTGGGTAAAGTGGATGCCCCCATCTCGTTTTCCGCCATGACCGGGGTAGCCGAAAGAATGGATCCCATGTGGCTCAAGGCCGGTTTCGTCTTCATCCTGGTCGGCTACGGCACCAAAATGGGACTGGCCCCCATGCACACCTGGCTGCCCGACGCGCACAGCGAGGCTCCCAGCCCGGCTTCGGCCCTGCTCTCCGGCGTACTGCTCAACTGCGCCTATCTGGGGATCTTCAAAACCAACACGATCATGCACGCCGCCGGCCTGGCCGACTTCTCGGGCCCCATTCTCATCGTCTTCGGCCTGGTTTCGATCATGGCCGCAGCCACCTTCATTCTCAAGCAGTCCGAATATAAACGCATGCTGGCCTATTCCAGCATCGAGAACATGGGCATCATCGCCTTCGGAACCGGTATCGGCGGACTGGGCGCCTACGGTGCAATCATCTGCCTGATCCACCACAGCCTGATCAAATCCAGCCTCTTTCTCACCGCCGGCAACATTCTGCTGGGCTTCGGCAGCCGGCTCATCGATCAGACCGGCAACCTGGTGGGCCGCATGCCCAAAACCTTTGTGGCATTTTTGGGCGGTTTCGCCGGGATCTCCGGATTTCCGCCCTTTGGTATTTTTATCGGTGAACTGCTGATTATCATGGGTGCGTTTCGTACCGGCAACCATGTGAGCGTCGGTCTCTTCATCTTCAGCCTGTGCGCCATCTTTGCCGGATTTGCCAACAACGCCATGAAAATCTCTTTTGACACCTCGGATGCCGACATCCGGATCAAGGAAACATCCAGCCTGGTCTGGCCCCAATACATACTGCTGTTAACCTCCCTGGTGCTCTGTTTCTGGATGCCTGATTCCTTGTACCAGACGATAATCCATGCGGTGAACGCCATCGGTGGAGGATTTTAATGACCATGGAATTTAAAACCATTTCCAACGGGGAAGCCATACCTATCGAGAGCATTCCCCATCTCCCCTTCGATGAATTTTCAGCACAGGCGACAGCGATCGTCTCGGGCGGCGGCAAGGTGGTCCAGTTTTTCGCTTTCAAAATCGACGGTGCCGTTCGATTGATGGCTGTATTGCGTACCGATGCACTGTTAGCCGCTTCATGCGATTCACCGGAAAGCTACCCGGCATTGACAGCTCAATGTTCCCCCTTTCACATGTTCGAGCGGGAAATCGCCGAGCAGTATGGCATCCGTCCCGAAGGCCACCCGTGGTTGAAAATGGTCCGCTACCACGCCAACTGCCGCGATGTCGATGATGTCTTCGGCAACGACTACAGCGAGGACATCCCCGGGAAATACGACTATTATTCGGTTGCAGGAGATGAGATCCATGAGGTGGCCGTGGGTCCGGTGCATGCCGGTGTGATCGAGCCCGGACATTTCCGCTTCAACTGCATCGGCGAACGGGTGCTCAACCTGGAAATCCAGCTGGGCTACCAGCACCGGGGAGTTGAAAATCTGTTACTGAAAGCGGATAGCCGGCGGCTGCCCTTCATCGCCGAGAACATTGCCGGCGACACCTCTGTGGGCCACAGCCTGTGCCACGCCCAGGCCATGGAAGCCCTTGCCGGCATCCGGACCGATGACGGTTCCAGGATCATCCGCACCATCGGCCTGGAACTGGAGCGTATTGCCAACCATGTGGGCGATCTGGGCGCCTTGAGCGGCGACGTAGCCTTTCTGCCGCCGGCGAACTACTGTGGGCGCATGCGTGGAGATTTCCTCAACATGTCTCTACTGCTCTGCGGCAACCGCTTCGGCAAAGGGCTGGTGAGGCCCGGTGGCGTTCGTTTTCCCATGGACGACGACAACCGCCGTGATCTGACCGCCCGCATCAGTGAGCTCAAGCCCCAGGTGAAGCATGTCTTTGCGCTGCTGTTCAACTCTCCCAGCGTACGTTCACGTTTTGAAAGGTGCGGAGCGGTAAGTCGATCCGATGCGGAAACGCTGGGACTGGTCGGGCCGGCCGGACGGGCCTGCGGCATCGCCTACGACGTCCGGCGATGCTTCCCGACCGAGCAATACGGCAGACTGGATATCCCTGAGAACGCTGAGTCCACCGGAGATGTGTGGGCCCGCGCCAAGGTCAGGGTGGACGAGGTCATGCAGTCCATCGAGATTATCGAATCCTTGCTTTCCAATCCCGTTGAAACCGAGATCGTCGACGTTTCCGAAAACCGCATGGCACCCGATTCGTTCGTAGTCACCCTCAACGAAGCCTGGCGAGGAGAACTGTCTCATTGTCTCTTGACGGATTCCTCAGGCGGCATTCTCCGCTACAAGGTCAAGGACCCCTCGTTTCACAACTGGAATGGGTTGTCCATGTCGCTGAGAAACACGGGAATTTCAGATTTTCCCTTGAACAACAAAAGCTATAACCTCTCCTATTGCGGGTTCGATCTTTAAAGCAAAAAGGGATCAGCGTTTGACTCAATGGCGGGGTTTCATGGAGGAGTGGCTTCCACGCAAGAAAAAAGGTTCGGCGAAGATGCGATATCGCGGCAAGATGCCGCTGCTACAGACGATTTAAAGGCGATTTCATCATGTTAAATGTGTTGAAGAACCGTTTCGAACAAGGGTGCAAAACCTCTACATACCCCAAGGAAAACATCCGGCTGCTTCCCCGTTACCGCGGTCGCCCTAAGATCAACCCTGATGCGCCCCCGGATGTGGCAGCAGCATGTGCGACGGCCTGCCCCCAGGAGGCCATCGACCCGGCAGCCAAAACCATCGACATGGGGCGCTGCGTCTTCTGCGGCACCTGTGAACGTATCTCCAGGAGCCGGTTCGTAGCCTTCACCCAGGATTTTTCCATCGCTGTTGCCGAAAAAGAGCACCTGATCACCGCGGGTGATATCCCGGACCTCGCCGCGCATTCCCGGCAGCACTTCAAAAAGCTCTTCGGTCGGTCGCTCCAGCTTCGTCAGGTGTCGGCTGCCGGCTGCAATGCCTGTGAGGCGGACCTGAACGTGCTTGCCACCCCGTTTTTCGACCTGGCCCGATTCGGTATCAATTTCGTGGCCTCACCGCGTCATGCTGACGGCATCGTGGTAACCGGCCCGATTTCCAGGAACATGAAGACCGCCCTGCTGCAGACTTACGAGGCCACCCCCGAACCGCGGGCAGTCATCGCCGTGGGCAGCTGCGCGCTTACCGGCGGCCCTTTCCGGGGCAGTCCCGAAATCACCGAAGGGCTCGACACCCTGCTGCCGGTGGACCTGTTCATTCCCGGCTGCCCGCCGCACCCCATGACCAATTTGCACGCACTGCTTACATTCTTCAAGTAGTGTCAGTCCAGAAAGAGCATATTTCGCCCCAGGCCAGCGTTCTCGCTCCTTTGAAATCCTCGACGTAGCGCTGCTACGCCTCCGGTTTCAACCTCGCTGCGGCCTTGGCCTGAACCGAAATCTACTCTTTCTAAACTAACACAAAGGCAATTTACGGCGAAAATGGATAGATTTCGGAATCATTACTTCTTACGAGCTCATCAAGAGAAAGCGGATAAGAACGGCGGAGTCCTGTCCTCACGGACAGAACCCCGCTGCTTTTATGGCTGGATAATGATGGTCGGATACAATCCTTCCTTATCCCCTTTGGGATAGGGCTGAATGGTATTAAAGGAGATGTTCTGGTTGCGCTGGGCATGTCCGCGATTCAAATTCCCATCGTAAAAGGCACCGTTGGCTTCGAGAATATGGTGAATCCGCTCTTGAAATGACGACACAAAACTGCCTCCGCTGCCTTCGAAAAGCATACTGCCCCTGCAGACCCGGGTATCGATTTTTGAAAATGCCTTGAGCGACATGCTGTTGGTCTCCAAATCCTTGGCTTCAAGGATTAATCCCCATACCAGATGACCGGATGGGATGGACAGCGGGTTGCGGGTATCGATGATCGTGTGGGGCATGATAATGCTGTCTTGGCCAATGGTAAGTCGGGCGTTGGGGCGGCCTCTGAGAAAACTGTTAAACCCTACGAACACATTTTTACCCATATCCGCCTCGATTATTTTTGCACCGTGGGCCGTAACGTTGTTGCCCTCGAGTTTGGAGTTGATGATGTAGCAGTTTTCCTGGGCATTGGCGCCCCGCCCCAGTACGGAATTTTGAAGGAATGCGCGCTGCGCCACCAGTACGTTTTCGCCGATTTTGGTTTTGGGCTTGATCACCGCAAAACGATCCAAGGAAGTGTTCGGGGGAACGGGTATCGAGTTTTCGATGTTGACTACATTGAATACCCGCTGAAAAGCTTCCTTGCGATCCTCCACAAAATCCATGAACACGCCTTGAGGCGGGCTGCCTCCGGGAAAATAGATGTAGGTGTTCAATTGACCGGTCGGGTAACGGTACATGAAATTGAAATCGCCCGGTTTGCGAACCCATACCGTTCCCGGTTCGATCTTAAGATGGCTGATCTCGCCGGCTTGAACATACGAGTACGCGCCGATGACGCAGTCCCGCATCGTGGTCAGGTCCACGGTCGAAAAAGGTCCCAGGTAACACCCGTCCGAAGGAGATCCGTGAATGTTGGCGTAATGGGTGGAAACCGTGTCCCGAATGAAAAAGGTCTCTAACGTTTCCGGATCGTGGGAAAAGTTATGAACCAAGGTTTTGATCAAAAAACTGTCGTCGATAGTGATCTCTTCATCCTGGTCCACCGGGATATTGAACTCCTGATATTGAAACAGATCACCGTTTTTTTTCAGTTCGTCGCCCCGGATGTCGCTCTTGTATAGCAGGGAGCTGGTCACACGAACTTTTCCCAGAAAATAGCTGCCCGACAGGTTGGCGTGCTTGAACACCAGGTTCAACGGATGATGGGGGGTAATGCCGTAAAACGCATAGAATTTGGTCATCTGCTGCGTGGGAACGAGTTTGTCGACCAGCGGATTGACATCGAATTCCAGTTCCCGGAGATTAATGTTCACCCGTTGAATGATTCGATCATACAGTTTTTCTATTTCTTTCATCTTGTAGCCCCGTCTATTGGCTTGGATTCGGAGTCCTTCATGGCATGGAAAACTGCAGCAAACACATCGGCCAGCCGCAACACGCCGACGATATCCGCGCCTCTGGAAACCAGCAAGGACAGATTTGAACCTGTGGTCAACTGATGAAGGGCCATATCGATGGACGTCTTTTCATCCACATATTCGCCTTCGGTGGGACGCTGCATCAAATCCGTCACTTTCAATTTGGCCGCTTTGGAATAAACATCCAGAATCGGAGGGGAATTCTTGAGGTATTCTTCCTGCTGCAGCGCAACGGCTTTACGGGAAAACCCGAATTGTTTGAATTTCCGGATTTGATCCAAATTGTCATCCCTGGGTTCAAGGGCGCGGAGAAAGTCCATCTGGCTGAGTCGGCCGATGACCTTTTTGTTCTTGTCCAGAACCAGAATGGCCCGATGGGCATATCGGCTTTGCTGAAATTGTTCCTGAGACTTTTCCAGGGCAAGCACCGATTCATAAAGCGTCGCATGCTCATAAACCGTGGCGTACTCCGAGATCGGCACCATCAAATCTTTGACACAATAGTTCTTCACAGGGAGCCTCCGACTTAGGGGTTAAGCTGCCTACGTAATCTTGTCGAGATGCGGGGATGATTTTGACCTAACTATCATGAATATGTCGTCAAATCAATCGAATCCCCTATGATTCCTGAATAAGTCCGGAAATCGGGTCATTGAGGCTTCGTTTGGCTTCCTTTTCCAGGTCTTGACGTGGGCAGCCGCAGGCTTCCTGTACCGCCAATGTATCAAAATTGAACACCATTTTCTTGATCTTACCCAGCCCCTGTGGTAGACAACCGCTGGCGTTCCGAAACAAAATTCCCCGCATAAAAATAAAATTATAAATATAATGGGTTGGATAACCCACCAGATAAAAAATAGATAGGAGGTAAGACGTGAAAAACTACCGGATCGACGACCTGATGGTGCCGCTGTCGGAATACGCTGCGGTGACTGTCGGGGCCACGCTTCATGAAGCCATTCTGGCGCTGGAAAAGGCCCAGGAAGATTTCGATCAGACCAAATACCGCCACCGGGCTGTGCTGGTGCTGGATAAAAGCGGAAAAGTCGTTGGTAAAATCAGCCAGCATGCGGCCTTGAGAGCCTTGGAGCCGCAGTACCTGAAGATGGCTGCCAACTCATCGGCAGCCCACTACGGCTTCAGTGTTCCCTTTTTGAAGGACCTTCAGGAACAGTACAGCCTGCTGGACGGCGCCATGGAAAATATTTGCCAGAAGGCCTCCAAAATGAAAGTCGAAAGCTTCATGACCAAACTGACTGAAGGCGAATTCATCGACTTGGGCGCGTCCCTGGATCAGGCCATCCACCTGCTCGTCATGGGGCACCACCAGTCGCTGCTGGTAAAGAAAGAGGGCAACGTCGTCGGTGTACTCAGGCTCACCGATGTGTTCGCCTCTGTTTTTCACGTCCTGAAAACCTGCAGTTAGCAAGCTTGGTGTCCATCGTCAACCGATTATGGGATACACTGACCCGAAACAAGATAGACGAGGAGGTTGTTGAATGGCTAACGATGTCGATTTCGATGCCGCCGATGCGGGATATAATTATAAAAAACTGATCTGGCTGTTTCTGGGTGTTTTCCTTTTTGTCATTACCTACTACTCGCCGCCCTGGCCGGACGCCATCGATCCCACGGGCAAAGCGTTCGCCCTGTCAACGGCGGGCAAGGGTGCCATCGCCGTGTTCCTGCTGGCCGGCACCTGGTGGGTGTTTGAAGTAGTGCCCATCGGAGTAACCAGCCTGGCCATCGGCGTGCTCCAGGCCCTGTTTCTGATCCGTCCGGCCAGTGTCGCCTTCAAGGATTTCATGGACCCCTCGGTCATGTTCATCTTCGGCTCCATCGTCATCGGCCTGGTCTTCACCAAAACGGGGCTCACCCGCCGTCTGGCCTACAAGATGCTGGCCATCGTCGGGGAAAAGACCAGCATGATCTACCTGGGATGTTTCGTCGTCACCGCGGCGCTGACTCACATCATGGCCCATACGGCCGTGGCAGCCACGATCTACCCCCTGCTGGTAGCCATCTACGCCCTCTACGGCGAAGGCGACAAACCCACGAAGTTCGGCAAAGGCCTGTTCATCGGCATGGCTTATGTGGCCGGCGCCGGCAGCATCGTCACGCTGCTTGGAGCCGCCCGCGGCGCCGTGGCGATCGGTTTTTTTAAAGACGTTATGAACAAGGATATCGGTTTTTTCGAACTGAGCTACTACATGCTTCCCATCGGCTGGCTGATGACCTTCCTGTTGTGGGGCTTTTTCATGATCTTTTGCAAGCCGGAAAAGAAAACCATCCCCGGCCTCAAGGAGCGGGCCAAGCGGCTCTATTCTGAATTGGGGGGCATCACCCGCAAGGAAGTGACCGCCGCTTCCATCGTGGGATTATGCATTCTGGCCCTGGCCGTTTCAGCCATCCTGAAGGCATACATTCCTGGATTCGTTCCCCCCCACAAAACTGCACTGATCCTGATGTCCACGATCCTGTTTTTCATCACGGGGATCCTGGACATCAACGATCTGGAATCCATTCCATGGAACATCATCCTGCTGTTTGCCGGCGCCATGAGCATCGGTTTTTGCCTCTGGGACACCGGTGCGGCGGAGTGGATGGCCATCAACTGGCTGATCATGTTCCAGAATGCCAACTGGTTCATCTTCGTCATGGGCATCGCCTTCTTCGTGTTGATCATGACCAACTTCATCATGAACGTGGCCGCCATCGCCATCTCCCTGCCGGTGGCCCTGGTCATCGCCCCTTACCTGAATGTGGCCGGCGAAGTCATTCTCTTCGCCTCCCTGGTCACCGCCGGCATGCCTTTTCTGCTCCTGGTGGGAGCGGCCCCCAACGCCATCGCTTACGACTCCAAGCAGTTTACCACCGGCGAATTCTTTCTTTACGGCATCCCTGCCAGCCTCCTGTTGATGGTAGTAACCGGCTTTGCCGTATTCGTGCTGTGGCCATTGATGGGCATGCCCATTTTGTTGAAATAGCTCTGAAAGCATTGATGTTTCCCTTTCGGGCCATATGACCGTAAAAAAAGGATACCCTGATCGACCTTCTGCAGGCCCTTGAACCGGCAACGCATGCTAAAACCTCTCTGCAACGCGTGGATGGATGTCTACCCATCCACGCGTTGCTCTTTCCAGTCTCTGGTCCCCGCGCCTTTGCCCTTTGTCTTCAGACTTCCGACAGCCCAGCCCTATATCACCGAATCTTTAATCCCCCTCCCCCTTTACACACTGGCAAAAAGCCCGACACCCCTTCTTCTTCCAAGGGGTTTTCGGCCCTTCCGAGTTTTTCAAAATACCTTTTTATATAAATAAGTTATCCACTTTTTGAAGACAGAAGTGAAGTGGCATGTCCATTGCTCAATGGTTTTTTAAAGTGAGAAAACATCATTTAAAATTCAATCGGGCCTCAGAAAGGAGCAACCCATGGCAAAAACGATGAAAATTATGGCGGCAGTGGATCTATCCGACTATTCGGCAACGATTGTCCGTTACGGTGTGTGGCTGGCCATGAAACTGGATGCGGAACTGGTGCTGGTCAATGTAATCAATCAGCGTGATCTGGATATGGTACAACGAACCATGACCGGTTACGAGGCGTTTTCTTTCCCAAACTACCTCACCGAGCAGGTTCAATACCGCGAAACCAAGATGAAGGAGATCATCGAGGCGGTTTATCCGGATATGGTCAACTGCAGCTATATCGTCCAGACCGGCATTCCTTACCGGGAACTGCTCACGGCTATCGAAAACGAAAAACCGAGCATGGTCGTTGTGGGCACCAAGGGCCGCAGCAACCTGGCCGACGTGGTAGTGGGCTCCACGGCGCGAAAGCTTTACCGACGGTCACCCATCCCGCTGCTCACGATACCGGCGGGTTTCAGCGAACTGCCCTGAAAAAATCGAAATGACCATTCATCTCTTTTACGCCCAATCCGGCATAAAAAGGGAAAAAGGAGGAAACCATGCTAATCAGATACTGGATGAACAAGCCGGTGATTACCGTCGAGAAAAATGACTCCATGCAACGGGCGGCCACCCTGATGAAGGAAAACCACATCCGCTTGCTTCCCGTGGTTGACAAAGGAAAACTTTGCGGGATCATCAGCGACCGTGACTTGAAGCGGGCATCTGCTTCGGATGCCACCAGCCTGGATGTGCACGAACTGCTTTACCTGATTTCAAAAATCAAGGTAGGCGACATTATGACCCGGGATGTGGTTACGGTAAACCAGGACTGGACGGTGGAGGAGGCCGCGGACCTCATGCTGGAACGTAAAATTTCCGGCGCACCCGTGGTGGATGACAAAGGCCAGCTGTGCGGGGTGATCACCCAAACGGACCTGTTCAAGGCCACCCTGTACATTACCGGTCTGAAAAAAAAGGGGTTTCACCTGGCCTTCGTCCTTGAAGATACCCCCGGATCCATCATGGAAATCGTTAATGTGGTGCGCGAATTCGGTGGACGGATGGCCAGCATCCTTTCCACTTACGAACGCGCACCGACGGGATACCGCAATGTCTACCTTCGATTCTACGGGGTTTCCCGCGACAGGATCGATGACCTTCTGAAGATTCTAAAAAACAAGGCCAAGCTGCGCTACATGGTAGATCACCGCGAAAACCGGCGAACCCTGTTCGACAACCAGTGATAAGCGCATAAAAACCGCACTTCCAACGACAAGAGGAGAAAACTGATGGCACCCAGACAAAAACGCCTGCTGCTGGCCGTGGACGGTTCTGAACGCGCATTGCAGACCGTACGGTACGCGGGAGAAGAAGATGCCTTCAAAGGCATGAAGATCGTCCTGTTCCACGTATTCAACAGCATTCCGGAAGCATATTATGATCTGGAAAAGGAACCCAAGAGCGTCAAGGTGGTCCGCCATGTGCGCAGCTGGGAAGCCCAGCAGAAAAAAAACATCCGCAAATACATGGAGGATGCCAGACAGATGCTGCTGGACGCCGGACACGCCGAATCGGCGGTTGAAATTAAAATTCAAAACCGCAAAAAAGGGGTTTCCCGCGACATCATCATCGAGGCCCAGAAAGGCTACGATGCCGTCCTGGTCCGTCGCAGGGGCTTCACCGCCCTGAAAAACGTCACCGTCGGCAGTGTCACCAACAAGCTGCTGGAAAAACTGTCCTTCGTTCCGGTGCTCATTGCCGGTCGTAAGCCAGTCAACAAAAAAGTGCTGGTGGCAGTCGACGGTTCTCCCTGTGCCATCAAGGCCGTACAATTTGTGGCCGATATGCTGGGGCCGCTGGGTAATTATCAGGTGAAACTGGTCCACGTGGTGCGCGGCGGCAAAGCAGCGGACGCGGAAGCCCTGGCGGAAAACGGCTTCAATGAAACCGGACCTATCTTCAAACCGGCCGTGGATATTCTGACCGCTGCCGGGTTCGCTCCGGAAAACATCTCCACCAAAGTCATTACCGGTGTGTTAAGCCGTGCCGGTGCAATCGTCAACAAGGCTGAAAAAGGCGGCTGGGGCACGATTGTGGTCGGCAGACGGGGGTTATCCAGCGTCAGCGACTTCTTCATGGGTCGGGTGAGCAATAAAGTGGTCCATGCGGGCCGTAAGGATACGGTGTGGATTGTGACCTAAGCGTTCACTGTTCACTGGTCACCATTCAC
>JAHLLR010000083.1 GCA_020444075.1 Deltaproteobacteria bacterium | reverse complement strand
CGTCTTCAAGCAGATCCGGGTTCAGGCGCCGGGCCAGCATGGAGCGCCGTTGCCGGGGGCGATCGTTTTTCAGGGCGACGTTCAGGGCCTTGGCGGTGCCCACCATGACCACCAGTTGTTTGCCGCGGCTCAGTGCGGTGTAGAGCAGGTTGCGCTGCAGCATGATGTAGTGCTGGGTGAGCAGGGGGATCACCACCGCCGGGTATTCCGACCCCTGGGATTTGTGCACGCTGATGGCATAGGCCAGGCTCAACTCGTCCAGTTCCATGAAGTCGTAGGGCACCTTGCGGCCGTCGAAGTCCACCTCGGCGCGCTCAGCCTCCAGATCAATGCTGTCCATGATGCCGATATCCCCGTTGAAGACCTCTTTGCGATAGTTGTTGCGCAGGTGCATCACCTTGTCGCCCACCTTGAACCGCCTGCCCATGACGTCCACCTGCTCGCCGGCGGGGTTCAGCGCCTCCTGGAGCACCCGGTTCAGGTTGAGCGTTCCCACCGGACCGCGATGCATGGGGGTGAGCACCTGAATATCGCGGACGGGGTCCAGCCGCAGGTGACGGTCCTTTCTGAAATGGCGGGGGATCTCCTGCCGGCAGAGGTTGACAACGGTTTCGACCACCCGCTCGGGATCGGCCTGTTCCATGAAGTAGAACTCGGACAGCGCATCCGGATCGTCGGGGGGGGCGATGATCGGTGGTTGGCCGTTACGGACCCGATGCGCATTGACGACGATGGCGCTCTGCTCGTCCTGGCGGAAAATCTCGGTCAGTTCGAAGGTTATAATCTTTTCGGAACGGATCAGGTCGGACAGGACGTTACCCGGCCCCACCGACGGCAGCTGGAACACGTCCCCCACCAGGATCAGGGTGGCGGTCACCGGTACGGCCCGGATCAGGTGGGCCATGAGCAGGGTGTCCACCATGGAGGTCTCGTCCACGACGACCACGTCGGCTGCCAGGGGATCGTCTTCGGTGCGCTCAAACTGGCCGTCGGCCAGGTTGTACCCCAAGGCCTTGTGCAGGGTGGCCGCCGGCCGACCGGTTACGTCGGAAAGCCGGCGGGCGGCCCGCCCCGTGGGCGCCGCCAGCATCACGCGGCGTCCCAGTTTTTCCATGACGGCGGTGATGGAGCGGATCAACGTGGTTTTCCCGGTGCCGGGGCCGCCGGTGATCACCGATACCTTGTGGGAGAGCATCTGCGAGAGGATCTCCTCTTGCTGCGCGGACAGGGTGATCGACAGTTTTTTCAACACTTCCTCGGTAATCAACCGGCTGTCCGGCGGCGTGTCGTCCAGAGGAATGGACTGCATGGCCGCGATGCGGCGGGCAATGACGGTTTCGGCCTGGTGGAGCATTTTGGGAAAGACCAGGGGCGAATCCGCACCATGAGCTTCATCCGCCACCACCAGCTCACCCGCTTGAACCAGGTGGTCCAGGGCGGCTGTGCCGGTTTCCTGCCCGACATCGAAGGCTTCCCGGCACTGGTCGAAAAGCTGGTCCTGCGCAATATAGGCATGTCCCTGATTCACGGCCTGTTCGAAAAGGTGAAACATGCAGGCTCTGGCCCGGTCCATTTCATCCACCGGTGTATCGGCGTGCCTTACGATGGCATCGGCTATGCGAAAACCGATCCGGGGGATGTCTTCGGCCACCCGGTACGGGTCGTTGCAGAGGATGTCGATGACATCGGTGCCGTACTCGCGCAGCAGACGTCCGGCGTAGGCCGTGTCCACGCCGGTCTTCTCCAGGAATCGCATGAGCTGTCCGGCTGCGTGATGGGATTTCCAGGCGTCGGCGATGCGCCGGGCGGTCTTTTTACCGATGCCGGCCACTTCGGTGAGGCGCTCCGGAGTCGCTTCGATCACCGCCAGGGTGTCGGCCTGGAAATGATCGATGATCCGGTCGACCAGCCGTGAGCCCACCCCTTTGATGAACCCCGATTCCAGGTAGCGGCGGATGCCGTCCACCGTGGCCGGCAGACGAACTGTGAAACCCGTGAAGCTGAGTTGCTGCCCATAGCGGACATGGGTCTCCCAGCATCCCCTGACCTCTACGGTTTCGCCGACTTTGGGATCGGGCATGGTGCCCTTGATGGTAATGCTTCGGCCGTTTTCATCGGTGCGCAGCCGGGCGATGGTGAAATGATTCTCCCGGTTGTAATAAGTGATCCGCTCGATGCGGCCGGTCAGGGTGATTTCCAGGGGGGGCGTCATGGGTGTGAGTGGCACCGATCCAGGATCCACTGCGCCGCCCGCGCCAGGTCGGCGGCCACGTGATCGGGGGATTGGCCGACCTGTTCAAGGGTCTTGGCGGCGGTCTTCCCGTTGCCGGTTTTTACCAGGACGGTTCGGCCGCAGCCGGCGGCCTGACCCGCCAGGATATCCTTGACGCTGTCGCCCACCATTACGGCACTGGAGAGGTCAATGCCGTAGCGGTCCCGCGCGGTGAAGAACAGTCCCGGCTTCGGTTTGCGGCAGCTGCAGCCCTCATCCGGCCGGTGGGGGCACAAGAAGATGTCCAGGATCCGGCCACCGCTGTCGGCAACGGCCTGACAAAGGTTGCGGTGCATCGTTTCCAGCACCGTGAGGGGAATCATGCCGCGGTTGACCGCCGACTGGTTGGTGACGATAACGACCATCATTCCGGCTTCGGTGAGGCGGGCGATGGCATCCAGGCTGCCCGGGATAAAGTGAAATTCGGCCCAGGACTTAATATAATCGGGTGAGTCCTCATTGATGACGCCGTCGCGGTCCATGAATACGGTTTTGCAGGGGTTCAAAATGAATATTTACCCTTTGGATCCTTATTGTTCACTCGGCCACAATGAAGGCATCGGGATACCCGCTGCTGGCCAGGCGCTGTTCGTACTTTTCGGCGCTCTCGAGGTCGTTGCAGCGGCCTACGCGAACCCGGTAGAAGATGGTATCGCCGCGATCATAGGTCGTAACGTGGGCGTTGGTGAAGGTCTGGTCCAGCTTGGCCCGCAGGCGCTCCGCATTCTCCCGGCTGGAAAAAGCCCCCACCTGGAAGGTGAACGCGCCGCTGTAATAGTCCACGGGCACGAAGGCGTCGCCCGAGGCGGTCTGCTGCCGCTCGCCCAGAGCCACGATTTCGACCCGGGCCGTGCCGGGACCCACCATATCCATTTCCTTGGCCGCGGTGTAGGAGAGGTCGATGATCCGACCGTGAACGAAGGGCCCCCGGTCATTGACCCGGACATCGATCTGCTTGCCGTTGTCCAGGCGCCGGACCCTGACCCAGGTGCCCAGGGGCAGGGTCTTGTGGGCAGCCGTCATGGCGAACATGTTGTAGACCTCGCCGCTGGAGGTTTTTCGCCCGTGAAACTTCTCGCCATACCAGGATGCGATGCCCTGCTGGGAGAAGTCCCTGGCATGGGGCATGGGTTTGTACCAGGTACCGTCGACCCGGTAGGGCTTGGGGTGGCCGGGGGGGGTGGGCGGCGCAGGCGGGGGGGCGGTGGCACAGGCCTGAATGAGAAACAAGATCACTGAAAAAAGGATCAGTGGACATCCGTGAGTTTTACTCAACTGCTTTTTATGCTCACATAGAGCCATGTGGGATGTTCCTTCTCAACAGTCAGTATAGGATACTTTCCAACGATTCTCTCTGATTTTAAAAATCCAATAACCAAATCCCAAGGTCCTACAAAGGTCCTACAAATCCCAAATCATCGGTTGCTTTCATTCCTTGATGGCGATTTTCAGCACATCGATCATTTTATCCATGAAATGGAACTGGATATCATCGCGCACCTTCTGGGGGAGGTCCACCAGGTCCTTTTCGTTCCATTTGGGCAAGAGAATGGTCTTAATGCCGGCCCGGTGGGCGGCCAGCATCTTTTCCTTGATGCCTCCGACGGGAAGCACCTGGCCCCGCAGGGTGATCTCGCCGGTCATGGCCAGGTCCTTATGGATGGTCTTGTTTTTCAGCAGCGAGACCAGGGCCGTCAGCATGGTGACGCCGGCCGACGGACCGTCCTTGGGGATGCTGCCGGCGGGCACATGGATGTGAATGTCGTGCTCCTCGAAGAAATTCTCATCCACGCCCAGCTTCTTCGCGTTGGCACGGATGAAGCTCAGCGCTGCCGTGGCCGACTCTTTCATCACGTCCCCCAGCTGGCCGGTGAGCGTGAGGCCTTTTTTGCCCTTCATGGCCGTGGCTTCGATGAACAGCAGATCGCCCCCGAAGGGGGTCCAGGCCAGGCCCATGGCCACCCCGGGGGTGGACATGCGGGCCTTGGCTTCCGCCTGCAATTTAACCGGTCCCAGGTATTCGGCCACGTCGGCCACCTTGATGGCGGCCTTCTTGATTTTGCCCTCGGCAATGCCGGCGGCCACGCCCCGGCAGATGGTGGCGATTTCCCGTTCCAGATTCCGCAGACCGGCCTCGCGGGTGTATCCGGAGATGATGCGGCGCACCGCGCCGGGGGCGATGCTGATCTGTTTGGCCTTGAGGCCGTGGGCTTCCCGCTGGCGCGGAATCAGGAAGCGGGCGGCAATCTTGACCTTTTCATCTTCCGTGTAGCCCAGCAGTTGAATTACTTCCATGCGGTCCAGCAGGGCCGAGGGGATGGTGTCGAGCACATTGGCCGTGGTGATGAACATCACCTTGGACAGGTCGAAAGGCACATCCAGGTAGTGGTCGGAAAAGGAGAAATTCTGCTCCGGGTCCAGTACCTCCAGCAGGGCCGAAGAGGGATCGCCCCGGAAGTCGGAGCCGACTTTGTCGATTTCATCCAGCATGAAAATGGGATTGTTGGAGCCGGCCCGGCGCAATCCCTGGATGATGCGTCCGGGCAGGGCGCCCACGTAGGTGCGCCGATGCCCCCGGATTTCCGCCTCGTCGCGCACGCCGCCCAATGAGATGCGGTGAAACTTGCGACCCAGGGCCCGGGCGATGGAGTTGCCCAGGGAGGTCTTGCCGGTGCCCGGAGGGCCGGCCAGGCAGAGTATGGGCCCCTTGGAGTCGGGTTTGAGTTTTCTCACGGCCAGGTACTCGATGATGCGCCGCTTGGCCTTTTCCAGCCCGAAATGGTCATCGTCCAGCACCTTGCGCGCCTTCTTGATATCCAGGTTGTCTTCGGTGGTTTCGTTCCAGGGCAGCTCGGTGAGCCAGTCCAGGTAGGTCATGGCTACCGTGTACTCGGCCGACGACGGGTGCATGCGCGCAAGCCGGTCCAGTTCCCGCTCCGCTTCCTTTACCGCCTCTTCAGGCAGGTGCTTCTCTGTGATCTTGGCCCGGTATTCGTCCAGCTCGACCGTGGCCTCATCGGTTTCCCCCAGCTCCTCTTTGATCGCCTTGAGCTGTTGGCGCAGGTAGTATTCCCGCTGGCGCTTGTCCATGTCTCCCTTGACCTGGGACTGAATTTTGTTGCCCAGTTCCAGAATTTCCAGCTGGTGGTGAAGGAGCTTGGTGACGGCCTTGAGGCGTTTGGTGGAGTCCTGAATCTCCAGAATCTGCTGTTTTTCCTCGGGTGAGGAATTGATCGTGGAGGCCATCATGTCCGCCAGGGTGCCGGGTTCCTTGATGGAGGCGGCCATGGACCCCATTTCCTGAGGCAGGCCGGGTGACAGCTGCACGATACGGCTGAACTGCTTGATGGCGTTGGCCATCAGGGCTTCGGTCTCGTTGTCCTTGTGGTTGATGTCGCTGAAGTGCTCCACTTCGGCCACGAGGTAGGGTTTGCCTTTTTGGAATGACTTAACACGGAAGCGGCTCAGCCCCTGAACCAGTAACTGGATGTGGTTGTCCTCGCTCTTGGCCATCTTCAGGATTATGGCGGCGGTGCCAACCGTGGCCAAGTCTCCGTTTTCAGGATCCGGTCTGACATTCTCCTGCTTTTTGGCCACCAGCAGGCCGATCATTCGGTCGTTGGCCATGGCCTCGTCGATCAGGTGGACGGATTCACCTCTCAACACCACCAGGGGCAACACCATTTTGGGGAACAGGGTCGCATCGAACAGGGGCAGTATGGGGAGCACGTTCGGAATATTTTCCGTGTTGTAGTCCAACGATGGTTTATTGTCTGGCATGACGCCCTCCTTAAAGGGTGTGTATGGGTGAGGCCTTTCGCCGACCGTTTGCGTGGATACGGTTTACTTGCCTGCGGGCCTGTCGGAAACTCCGTTACTCTTCGGTGATGGGGATCTTGTGCACTTTGTCAAGCTTGAGTTTGGCGATTCGGATTTTCAGCATCCCATTGGTGTAGGTTGAAGAAACCACCTCCGTGTCCACGGGTGATGGCAGGTAAAGAATGCGCTCGAACCGTCCGTACTGGATTTCGGCAAGCCGGTAGGTACCGCTGGGCACCCGGGACATCTCACGGCGGATGCCGGAAACCTTCACCGCACGGGAGTTGATTTCCAGATCCAGGTCGTCTTTCTCCACACCGGAAATTTCGGCCCAGATCATAATCTCTTCCGGGGTTTCAAAAATGTCCATCTGCGGCGTCCAAAGGTGTTCCCGGGACGAAAACATGGGATTGACGGGCCGCGGCCGGAATATTTCCTGGATCGTTTTCCCCAGGCCCTGGCCGGTAGGATCAAAATTGCCTCCGAATTTAATTTTGATGTAATCCATGGTATTTCCCCGAACCTGCTTCCTGTTATTGGGTGTACTGCGGCTTACACGGTTTTGACGACCACGTAAACTTAGCACCGAAACAGGTGGTTGTAAAGCGATGGTGGCGGATTGCCCCGTCCCTGTTGCCTTTGCACGAATCGGTGTTATATTTCAGCACCCGAATGGGGATGGGGAATCAGTCCCTTTTTGATACCGGGAGTACCTTCAAAGGAGGAAAAGACGCAAATGGGTAATCAGCTAAAGACCACCCTTCTGCTGGCCGTCATGACGGCCTTCATCATGATCGCGGGCAACCTGCTGGGGGGGCGCCAGGGAATGATCATTGCCCTGGCGATAGCCGCAGCGATGAACTTTTTCAGCTATTGGTATTCAGACAAGATCGTTCTAAAGATGTATCAGGCCAGGGAGGCGACACCCCGGCAGGCTCCTGAACTCTACGAAATGGTGCAGACCCTTTCGCGTCAGGCGGGCCTGCCCATGCCCAAGGTGTACATCATCCCCAAGGAAGCGCCCAATGCATTCGCCACGGGAAGAAATCCCGACAATGCCGTGGTCGCCGTCACCCAGGGGCTGTTGTCCCTCATGGACCGGCAGGAAGTGATGGGGGTTCTGGCCCACGAACTGGCCCACGTGAAGAATCGCGACATTCTCATCGGCACCATTGCCGCCACCATGGCCGGGGCCATCATGATGCTGGCATCCATGGCGCGCTGGTCGGCCATATTCGGGGGCGGGCATCGGGATGACAACAACGGCGGCGGCATGGGTGCCATCGGCCTGATCGCCATGTCCATTATCGCCCCCATGGCGGCCATGATCATTCAGATGGCCGTGTCCCGTTCCAGGGAATACCTGGCCGATGCCACCGGCGCCCATTTCGCCGGCAGCCCTGACGGACTGGCCCGGGCCCTGGAAAAGCTGGGGGCCTACGCCAAGCGAATTCCCATGGATGCCAATCCCTCCACGGCGCACATGTTCATCGTCAACCCGTTGTCCGGCAAAAGCCTGCAGAGCCTCTTTTCCACGCATCCGCCGGTGGAGGAACGCATCGCCCGGTTGAGAGGCGTGCGGCCTGACAGCCATGGGTCGGCACCTCCGCCCCCGCCGGAAGGGGGTAATCGCCAGGAGGCGGCCGGCAGGGCCTTCTGGGATAAGCTGAAAGGTGAATAGGTCGAAGGCGTTCAGGAGGTTAGCGTGTCTGTAATCTGGTTATTTGCGATCAACGGGGTAGGAATGATCCGCCGGCGTCGGCCGGCCGGGGATGCGCCCGCGGCAGCGCATGGGTGGGCAAGCGGATGTCTCCGCAAGGTCGCCGCGACACACCTGGCAGCGGTTCTCGTCGCACCATTGGCAGGAAAAGCACGTTTTGCACGAATGTTTTTTCTCTACCTGACCGGCCTCGTCCGGCACGTATACTTTGCCGGCCAGGCCGGGGACGCTGATCCAGGTCACGGCTGTCCTCCCTTAGTATTTCGCGATAGGGTTAAAGATGGCAACGGACCGGGGCTTGTCAACCGTTTCATCACCACCCCAAGTGTGATAGTGATGGCTCGGGAAAGGAGAATATTACCCGGTGGACCCTCTTTACGATGACGGCACCATCGACGCGGTGCACACGCTGAAAGGTGATGCCGCCGCCCTCGCCGATCTGATGGCCCTGGATTCGCGGCCGGCCATCGATGCATGGAAACAGGCGGTCGACAACCGTCTGCTCCCCCGGTTGATGCCGGAATTCCCCCTGGTGGCGGCCATCTGCGGCGGTGGCTCTTCAGGCAAATCGACCCTGTTCAACACCCTCGCCGGTGCAACGGTCTCCCCCACCGGCGGCCGGGCAGGCATCAACCGCCGAATTCTCATTTCGCTGAACTCCTCCCATCGCAGCACCCCCGGCATCGCCAAGGCCCTCTTCGAACCCTTTGGTTGCCCGCCGCAAGAAATGACGGACATGGAAGAACTCACCACCCCCGGCGATCCGCTTCTGAATTACGGTCCGGGGCTGCCGGCGGGCCTGGCGCTTCTGGATACTCCTGATTTTGACACCGGTGCGGGCGGCAGCTATCGGAACCGGGAGATGGCCGAACGGTCCCTTCAGGCTGCCGATGTGATCATCTACATCTTCACCAATGCCAATTACAATAACCGGGACAACACCGATTTTGTCGCCCGCATGCTTACCGCCGTGGGTACCCGCAACTGTTTTCTGGTCTACCGGGCCTATCCCGGCTTCACCGACGGCGAAATCCTGGAACATGCCGGTACAGTGGCCGACAACCTTTATGGCGATCGGGCACCGCAGCATGTGCTGGGCGTCTACCGGGCCGATGAGGACAACCAGGTGGCCGCCGGACAGCGGCCCATGACCCTCACTGCGGTTGGCGACGGCCGGCCCGGCCTTATGGCCGCCTTGGCCCGGATGGATCCCCGGCAGGTGAGGGGAGAACTTCACCGATCCATATTCAGCGATGTGATCTTACAGGGGCAGCGTTTTCTCGAGGAGGCCCGTGAATCGAGGTGGCATCTGGCCCTTTACCTGGATAGCATGCGCACGGTCCAGCAACGTTGTGTGCAGGACGCGTTGGGGCATCTTCCCATGGATGCGGTGGTTCGTCGGTTCTCGGAGATCTGGCAGGATACCGACCCGCCCCACATCAAGATCATGCGAAAAACCGGGCAGGTGGTAGAGACCCCGGTCAGGCTCTTGATGCGGGCAGCCAAATGGATAGCCGGCGGCAAAGCGGGCAAAACCGAGTTGCCGGCCGGCGGCGACATGGCGGCGGCCCTGGAGGCCGATCTGGTCCGGGCGGCCAATCGCCTGCGCCAGGCGGCAGCCGATCCGGCGATCGTGCTCCACCTGTCTGAAACGGATCCGGCAGCCGGTCCGCTCCGCGAAGCGATACACCGGCTGGCGGGAAAAACCGGGGCCACGTGCCAGGGCATCGATGCGGGAAAGGTTACCTTTCACGTTCCCCTTCACCCCGCCCTGGCGGCAACGCAGGCGGACCTTCGCAGCCGGAACTGGTCGGCAGTCGTTGATGACATGCTGGCCCGGAAAGAGACCCTGCTCGGTCTCACCAGTCAGCTGGAAGCCGATCTGCAGCGGCTGGCCCGGGACCAGCGCTCCCGCATGACGACCGTCGATCAGCTTCGACAAACCTTTTCGGCCATGCTCAACATCATTCCCGCCACCGCCGCGGTGACCTATATCCTGCACACCGGAGATCCGGTGGGGGCCGTGGGCATCAAGGTGAAGCTGGCCGGACTGTTCGGCCTGAACGATCTGTATGCACTGGTGGCCATCCCGGCCACCGCCGGCATGAAAAAGGCGGATCTGAAGCAGCTGGAAGCCCTGCTGGGTCCGGTGGCCCGGGCCTGGCTGACCCACAAATTGAGGGCCATCGAAGCGCTGTTTGAAGAGAAAATAACCGGGTCGTTGATGCAACGGGGCCAGGAGGTGGCTGAAACTTCCGCCGACCGGATCGCATCGATGGCTGAAAACCTGGCCCGCTGCGGCCGGGTACTGGAGAAAATACCATGATGGATGCCCAGATGGCCAGACTGCAGGCCATGGGAGAGCTGGAAACCGTACGCGCAGACATTCAGGAGCTGGCCGGGACCCTGGAGGGACTCGCCCTGTGGCGGCCCGCCGTCGGCATGCGAAAAGCCTGCGACGAGTCCCTGCTCATGCTGGACCGGCTGGTCGAGCGGTTCGATCGCAAGCTGGTGGTTACGCTGGTGGGCCCCAGCGGTTCCGGTAAATCCACCCTGCTCAACGCCCTGGCCGGGGAAGATCACCTCTCCCCGTCAGGCCACCGCCGGCCTACCACGGAACACGTGGTGGCGTTTTGCCGGCAATCCGCCGATGCCGGGCAACTGGCGGAACAGCTGGGCCCGGAAAATATCAGGATCCAGGCCAGCCAAGGGGCCGATGCCCTGGAAAACGTTGTTCTCATCGACACCCCGGACACGGACAGTACCCACCAGGACCGGCATATTCCCATTATTCACAAGGCCATCACCCTTTCCGATGTGCTGATCTGCGTGTTTGACGGAGAGAATCCCAAGCGACGGGACCACACGGATTTCCTGGCCCCCTACGTGCGGCTGTTCAGCGGAGAGAGTCTGGTCGTGGCCGTCAACAAATGCGACCGGCTGGCGGAATCCGAACTCACCGACACCATTATGCCCGAATTTGCCGGGTATATCCGCCAGGCCTGGTCCGCGGAACCGGCGGCGATTCTGTGTGTATCCGCCCGAAGCCATCTCAGGGATCCCGGCTGGGACCCCGGGGCTGTGCCCAAGCACGACCGGAACCAGTTCGACCAGTTGAGGCAGTTGATCGCCGGTACCTTCAACCGATCCGGCTTTTCCGTGGACCGGCGGCTGGAGAACGCCCGGAGTCTGAGGGATTACCTTCAGCAAACCGTCCGCAGCGAAGCGGAAAAGGAAAAAACACATCTGAACGAGGCCATTGGCCGGATGGCGGCGTCTGAGGACGAGGCCATGCAGCAGGCGGTGGCCGCTTTTAGAGGAGATGGCAGCGCCCTGATGCCGGGTATCAACGTCCGGCTTTATCAGCAGCTGGCCCAGCGCTGGCTGGGGCCGGTGGGATGGCTGGTGGCGATCTGGACCCGGATTCTGGTCTTCGGCACCGGCATCGCCTCCCTGCTGCGCTTCGGCAATCCGGTCCGGCAGATTGCCGGAGCGGTTTCCGCCGTCAGACATTTTGCGGATTCAAAAAAGGCCATGGATGCGGCCGACCGCGGATCGGGGGCCGGCATGGCTCTGCACCGCTACGACAGTGCCATCGCCCGAGCGTGGCCCGATATCGCCGAAATATTGATCAACGCCCGGTTTGCCCCTTCGGTGCGTGAGGCGCGCCATGCGCCGGGCGACGGGGAGGAGATCGGGCAGCGCCTCTCCCAGATCTGGAACGATGCCCTGGAGATTGAATTGGCCCAGGCGGGCCGGCGGCTGAGCGGCGGATTTTTGCAACTGGTCTTCAACCTGCCGGTGCTGGGTGTTCTGGGTTATGCGGGGTGGTTGACGGTCGAGAACTTTTTTTCGGGCAGCATCCTTTCAGGTAATTTTTTCCTGCACGCCTTCTGGACCATTGCTCTCGTTCTGCTGCTCAGTTTCTTTCTGCTGCAGGGGGTCGTCCGCCTGGCGGCGGGAAAGGAGCGCCTGCTGGAACGCATATTCTTCCGGGTCCGGGAAGCGGTGGACGGGCAGCGGCGTCTGTCTGAGAATCCGGTGTGGCGGCAGGCGAATACGATTATTCGACTGGGGGATTGGGGAATTGGGGGATAGGGCAATTCCAGCATCCCTCAATTCCCAATTTCATCGTTTCTCCGTGTGACGCTTCATTTCCGCCATGAGCTGCCGGGTCCGCCGGCCCGGCCGTCCATCGGCAATGACCCCGTCATCCACCTGGATTACCGGCACGAGCCCCTTGCTGGTCCCGGTGATAAAGACCTCGTCGGCGGACAGCAGTTCGGAGCGTGAAATGTCCCGTATATCGATCGGGAAAATCCCCTGGGCCAGTTCCAGCACCACCTTGCGGGTCACGCCGGACAGAATGCCTCGTCCGGGCGTCACCAATTTGTCCTGGATAAAGGCAAAAATGTTGGAGGTGGTGCACTCCAGGGCCAGGCCGTTGCGATCGATATACAGGGCTTCGATGGCGCCTTCGGCAGAGGCTTTTTTCAGGGCCAGGCTGGCCGAGATGTAGTCGATGCTCTTGGCTCCGGGAATCGGGCGTTCCACCTCCCAGGAGATGATCTTTACTCCCTGCGTATACCAGCTTTCGGGCAGCTTGGGCACGGGGGAGACCAGCACCAGCAGGCGGGGGCGACCCGACGGATTCATGAAATCCTTGCTGGAGCCGCCGGTGACCACGATGCGGATGTTGGCTTCGGGGATATCGTTTTTCGCCAGGGTCTGTTCCACCACCTTGGCGATATCGCCGTGGGACCAGGGCAGGCTGAGCCCGATTTTCAGGGCCGAAGTCTCCAGCCGGTCGATGTGGGCATCCAGAAAATAGGGCCTGCCGTCATAGGTGCGCAGCAGGTCGAAGACACCGATGCCGCGCAGGATGGCCAGGTCGTCCACGGGAATGACCGCCTGTTCCGCCGGCACGAATTGACCGTCAATATAATAGATTGGCACAACACCCTCCCAATGGTTGTGGACTTAACGGGAAAATGATTTTTACCTCCTGTTACACCATTGCCTCTCGGGGCTCAAGGGATAAGATGGGTATACGGACAGGTCACCGAAATTGAGGAATTGCCGATTGAGGGGTGGGGGCATTCATCGGTTACGTGCAGATAAGAAACCCGATTTTTTATCCAGGAAATGTCGTGCTCGTTTTGACAGGTCGGTAAAATCGCGCTATGGCTCCGCGGATTTCGAAAACCAAATAAAAAGCATGAACACTCAGGAAAGATAAGCACAATGGAATTGGTTGAAATTGTCGAAGCAGATCTGAACCGGAAGGATCACCGCGAAGCGGTGGTCGACCTAATTGATGCCTACGCCATGGACCCCATGGGAAACGGCGGGCCCTTGCCGGGCGATGTCAAGGAGGCTCTGATCCCCGGGCTGAAAAAACACCCCACGACCTTGATTTTCCTGGCGTATGTCAACGGCGAGGCCAGGGGCATTGCCGTTTGCTTCATCGGGTTTTCCACCTTCGCGGCCCGCCCGCTCGTCAATATTCATGACCTGGCTGTCCTGCCGGGACACCGCGGCAGCGGGGTCGGCCGGCTGCTTCTTGCCGGGGTTGAGCGCAAGGCCCGGGAGATGGGCTGCTGCAAGGTCACCCTGGAGGTCCTGGAAAACAACCGCCGGGCCCTGAAGGTCTATGCGGCAGCGGGCTTTGCACGGGCGACCTATACGGAGGAAGCCGGTGGGGCGCTGTTTTTTGCGAAGAAGCTGTGAATAGTGAACGGTGAATAGTGAACGGTGAACGGTGAACCGAAAAACGGAAGCGATAAAACCTGAACATGGAAAACGATTTTCTACCGGTATCCCGGTCCGACATGCAGCGACGGGGATGGGATGAACTCGATGTCATCCTGATCACCGGGGATGCCTACGTGGACCATCCGGCTTACGGGGTGGCCCTGATCGGCCGCGTCCTGGAATCCCGCGGCTACCGGGTGGGCGTCATCGCCCAGCCCGACTGGCGGAGCGCCGAGGACTTCAAGCGCCTGGGACGGCCGCGGCTGTTTTTCGGTATTACCTCGGGCAACGTGGACTCCATGGTGGCCAACCATACGGCCAACAAGCGACCCCGTCAAAGGGACGACTACGCGCCGGGCGGTAAGGCCGGCCAGCGGCCGGACCGGGCCCTGATCGTCTACGCCAACCGCGTGCGCCAGGCTTTCACGAATGTACCCGTAGTGATCGGCGGCATGGAGGCCAGCATGCGCCGGCTGGCCCACTACGACTACTGGGATAACCGCGTGCGGCGCTCCATAATATTCGATGCCCGGGCCGACATCCTCGTATACGGCATGGGCGAAACCCAGACCGTGGAGGTCGCCCGACGCCTTTCCGATGGGGAGCCGGTCGACCGCCTCGATCACATTCCCGGAACGGCGGTTATCCGCAAGGATCCGGCCTTTTTAAACGAATTCGTCACGATTCCGTCTTGTGAGGCGGTTGCCGGGGATAACGATCAGTTCAACCAGGCTTTCCAGATGTTCTACCGGGAACAAAACCCCGTGGCCGCCCGGCCGGTGGTTCAGGCCCACGGAGACCGTTATGTGGTGATCTATCCGCCCCCCATACCGTCTTCCCCGGCAGAACTGGACGCTATCTACGAACTCAACTACCAGCGGGTCTGGCATCCGCTCTACGATGCCGCCGGTGGTGTCCCGGGTTTGGAGACGGTGAGGCACTCTCTGGTGACCCATCGCGGCTGCAGCGGCGAGTGCAACTTCTGCTCCCTTTATTTCCATCAGGGGCGCATGGTTCAGAGTCGCAGTGCCGATTCCATCGTTGCAGAAGCGCAGCGGTTGGCACGGGATCCGGCTTTTCGCGGCACCATCACGGATATGGGCGGCCCTACGGCCAACCTCTATGGGGCCGACTGCCCGCGCTGGGCCAAGAGGGGGTTTTGCCGCAACAAGCGCTGCATGGCCCCCCAGACCTGCCCCAGCCTCGATCCCGGCTACGACAGGAGCTTGCCCATGTACCGGCGCATCCGGGAGATTCCGGGGGTCAAGCATGCCTTTATCGGCAGCGGATTCCGCCATGACCTGTTCGGCGGCAGTCAAGCCGATGCCTGTCTGGAGGAGTTGTGCCGGTTTCACGTCAGCGGCCAGATGAAGGTTGCGCCGGAACACATAGCCGACCCGGTGCTCGATGCCATGGGCAAGCCGCGCAAAGAAACGTATGACGCCTTCGTCAATCGATTCAACCGGGTCAACCAGCGACTCCCCTCGCGGCGATACCTGGTCAACTACTTCATCAGCGCCCATCCCGGTTCGACCCTGAAGGATGCCCTGGAGATGGCTCTCTATCTGATCCAGCGGGGGATGCACCCCGAACAGGTCCAGGATTTCATCCCCTTGCCCCTGACCCTTTCCGGTGCCATGTACCACACGGAAAAAAACCCCATTACCGGTCAGCGCATGCATGTGGCCAAGACATTTCGCGAAAGGAAGATGCAGCGAGCCCTGGTCCAGTACCGCAACCCGTCCAACCGGCAGCTGATCCGCGATGCCTTGAAGGAATTAAAGGCGGAACATCTGACGTCGCTGTTTTTCAAGGCCGCTGCGGGAAAATTGTCACAACGGTCCGGGGGGGCCGGCGGCGGGAAAGCGGGTCGTAGCGGTTCCAAGCCAGCGCCCCCGGTCGACACTGCCGGACGGCGAACCGGAAAATCCGGAAAGACGGCACGGACCCGACGCCGCCGATAATCTGAACAAACCCAAGGAGAATCCTATGGAACTGCCCGTCTTCAAACTGGAACGCTACTTCGCGCGATATGAGTTCAAGGTTCGCCATCTGCTGTGCAGTTCGGATTGTGAATCGGTGACCATCAAGGATCTGCTTGCTTTCGAAGCGGGTGCCGGGGACGCCTTTGAAAACCTTTGGTTGGGCTACACCGAGTCCCAGGGCGCACCGGCACTCAGACAGGCAATCTCCCGTCTTTACGATACCATCGGGCCCGACCAGGTGCTGGTGCACAGCGGCGCCGAAGAGGCCATTTTCCTGTTCATGCATGCCGCCCTATCGCCCGGGGATCATTTGATCGTTCATTGGCCCTGCTATCAATCCCTTCACGAGGTGGCGCGCAGCATCGGATGTGAGGTGACCTTCTGGGAGGCCCGGGAGGAACAGGGCTGGTCCCTGGATCCGGATGATCTGGCGGATCGGATCAGGCCGCGTACGCGCGCCGTCATCATCAACACCCCGCACAATCCCACCGGCTGGCTCATGCCCCGGGATGAGTTCGTCCGGCTGAACCGGATGCTGGACGAACGGGGCATCCTGCTTTTTTCCGACGAGGTGTACCGGGAGTCTGAATATTCGGCTGACGATCGTCTCCCGGCCGCCTGTGATCTCAGCCATCACGCGGTATCCCTGGGCGTCATGTCCAAAACCTACGGCCTGCCGGGCCTGCGCATCGGCTGGATCGCCACGGGTAACCCCGAGATTGCCAACCGGATGGCGGCGTTAAAGGACTACACGACCATCTGCAACAGTGGACCCAGCGAGTTTCTGGCCGAGATCGCCCTGCGCCACCGTGACCGGTTGATCCGGCGCAACCGGGAAATTATCACCACCAACCTGACGATCCTGGACGATTTTTTTCAGCGGCATTCGACCCTCTTTTCCTGGGTGCGGCCCATGGCGGGACCCATCGCTTTCGTGCACCTGTCCGACGGAGAGGTGGACACCTTCTGCCATGAGCTGGTTAATCGAAACGGGGTCCTCCTGTTGCCGGGCAATCTTTATGGGGACAGGGGCAACCATTTCCGCATCGGATTCGGCCGGCGGGGCATGCCGGCGGCTGTGGCGGCGCTGGAGCGATTTGTCGGCTCCCGGAATTCATAAGTCCCGGAATTATCCTGCCTTGCTCAATCGGGCATAGGAATTATTTTTCTACTATGAAAAAATTGCCCCACGAATTGTGGCTTGTTTTTCATCCCGGCCGTCCGGCTTAAAAGAACACTTTCCGTAACACATCGAATCTGTTGAAATAGCTTTGGTTGGCGATTGTGGGTATGTTTATTGCAGATTTTCTGAATTAATTGCGCATCACAGGCATGATGGCAGTGAAAATCGAAACGAAACCGGGCCTGTATGGCTTTTGCCGGCACCGGCAGGAATAGACAGGAAACTTAATGTACGCAGCTCATACCATCGCACCGAAAAAAATGAAGATTATCGACAATGGCGGACGGCGCTTTGGCGACGACCGCCGCCTGTACTCCTACAATGGCCACCTTCCCGAGCGCCGGTCCGGCGAGGATCGTCGATCCGGTCTGGACCGGAGACGCGAGCCGCGATCGGCCTGATCGCCATAGGCTTTTCCACTGGCCTGCGCGGCCCTCGTGCCCATCTCCTATTTGGAGTCAGAGGATGCCTGATCGCTCAGTCTTCCCGCACCGCCCCCCGATCCTGATTAGGCTTGTCCGATTGAAAAACATTAAATAACGCGCGGTTAAAAGTTATGACCGGGGTGGTCGACGGCGACTGTTTTCCAGGGGGATATCTTTTTTTCGTTACCCCCCCGGCGATTTTAACGGTCAGCGTCGTTTTGCGCTTTCTTCAGCGCTGCAACCAATGCGGCGCGATGCAGATCGGCAGCCAGGTGGACCGGGCTCTTGCCCCAGATGGGGTCCCAGTTGGAGGGATCGGCCGTGCAGAAAAACTGGGTATCCAGCCCCATGCGCACCGGTGCCTCTTCAACGCGGTGTCCCTTCATGCGGCGGGCCGCCTCCCAGGTGGCGCCGCAGGGGGCCCCGCGGCGCACGATGACCTCATGGATCTTCCCCTCCTTTAGCGTGACATCGAATTCCGGGGCGCCAAAGAACCGGCTGTAAGGTTCCAGCTCCCGGTGCCGAGCCAGGGCACAGCAGACCGGTGGCGTATGGGTGCCGTCCACCGTGGTTTTTTTCCCGGAGGCGACAATGGGGATGCCCATCCGCCGGCACATCAGGGCCAGGTCATGGGACAGGTCGGGGTGTTTGAGGAAGTCCAGCACCAGGTCGGCCGCGATGGTGTCCGGCAGGTATTCCGAGGCGTCGTCGACCACGGGTGGCAGGGGCTGGTCAATGGTGATCAGGGTGATGTCGAATTGATTGTGGCCGTACCGCTTGATTCCCTTGACCTTGCTTTCACCCCGGCCGCCCTCCTGGAAGACCAGGATCTTCAAGGGGCGATCGGTGCTGCAGGCGTTATGTTTTGTATTCATGGCTGGCTGTCCTGTATCGTATCGATTCGAAGGGTGTCTTCACCGGAGCAGGTATCCTTTGCCTGCGGCGATGGCCGGATGGAGAATGGGGGGTGGTTGGCATGCCGCAGGATTTTGACGGATACCACTGAAGTCCACCGCGGGCAAGGAATTCTTTTTCCTCCCGCGACCCTTAGCTTGCGTTGATAGCTGCCATGGCTTTTTCCTCTTCCACCAGCAGTGCCGTGCCGATGGGATCTACGAACTGGAAGACCACCTCGCCTTGCTCTCTTCGCATCCCGATGGCTTTGAACCGGATCCGGCCGCCGCTGATCAGCTGGATTTCTCCGTTAATCTTCCTTTTAAATGGGGTGGACTGGCTGGCGCGGATGCGCACACCGCCTTCGGAAATATCGAGCACCGTGAATGCGGTGCCGGCGGTTTTCATGACCGGACAACGGGTTTCAGGGTAGCGGACCCGCATGGCAATCCGCTTGACCAGCCCGTTTTTGTCGATGTTGTCTGAAACCGCTTTCAGCATCGGCCGGTTCCGGAAAAAAAGGGCCAGAACGTTGATAAAGGGTACGGACATCATCAGAAAGAGCAGGAAAATGACCAGGTGCCCCAAGTCCAGCCCCCGGATGAAAAAGATGGCCAGGATAATTCCCAACTGGGCGGTATTGGCGATAATGGCGACTATTTTCATTAACGGACACCCTTCAACCTGAGTTTTCCGGATGGCTGACGGAGGAAAATGCGGATGGTTTTCCCCGCTGAAATATTTCAGCCCTATAACATAAATAGGTAAGTATCGCAAATGGTTAAGTGGGTCATCACAACCCGTATTGACAAAGTTGACGACGGCTTTTATGATCCGCCACCATTCATCGGTCAGGAAACGACCGGCTACCAAATGAAGGAGATCTGAACTCGTGGACGCGGAAAAGGAAACATCGGACTTCTGGCAGGACCATTCTCTCAACTTTCTGGAGATGGCTTTTCGCACGGATCGCCGGGAACGGCTGGATAAACCGGACGGATATGGAAAAAAGACCGGTGACTGCGGTGATACGGTTGAGTTTTTCATGAATCTCGATGGGGACCGCATCGTTACCCTGTCTTACGACATCAATGGCTGTCTCAACACCAACGCCTGCTGCAACACCGTGGTTGAACTGGTGGAAGGCAAGCCGGTGGACACCGCCTGGGAGGTTACTCCGGAACAGGTGGCCGGATTTCTCGAGAGCCTGCCCGAGGATCATTTCCACTGCGCCGAGCTGGTGGTGGGGACGTTGTATCTGGCTCTGTCAAACGCCCGGGAGAACCGACGATCCCCGTGGAAAAAATTGTACGGTTGACCCCGGTGCCCCAGTGGCGCAGCGCCTTATTTGTCCTTGACAGCCCAGGGTAACTTGACTATAGATTCGACTTTGAAATCGGCCGGTTTACGGCCGTTGCACAGCGATTCCACCGTTAAAATCCGAACTTAAAAACTGAAGTTGACATTGCGGTTCCCGCCTCTTTTCCGGGGAACCACCGGGGTGACATCCTAGATGAGTTCTGCACAATCACTGGCGGCCAAAAAACAGGAGATCCTCAAGAGCTGGTTTCAAACCACCGTCGACTCCTACCCGGCCGAGACGGCGCGGTTTCTCAAAAACCAGAAAGATCCTTTTGCCAATCCGGTCGGGCAGACCACCTACCAGAGCCTCGATGCCCTGGTGGATGCCCTGACCACGGATGCCGGGCCCGAGGTGATGGCCAAAGCCCTCGATCCCATCCTGAGAATCCGGGCCGTTCAGTCCTTTACCCCCTCCAAGGCCACCAGCTTTGTCTTTTCCCTGAAGCAGATCCTTCGGCGGCATCTGCCGGGCATTGACCCTGGTTCGGGCGTGGACATGAATGACCTGGACCGGCAGATCGACGAGATGGCCATGGCGGCCTTCGACGTTTACGTGGCCTGCCGGGAAAAAATATTTGAACTCAAGGCGAACGAATCCAGGAATCAGTTTTTTGGTTCGCTGAAGCGGGCTGGCTTGATGGTTGAAACCGAGGCAGACGGGCCCGGTTTCTGAAACATCCTTTATAATCTTTCGATTCAGGCATCCGGCAGCGGCTCCGAATTTGCCGCGCCCCCTAACCGGAAGGCCCCCGATGTCACCTGGGGCATCGGCACAACGGTGGTGGGGCGATTGCGGAAAATTTGAATCTGTCAGGCGCCAAGGAGTGAGGTGCGGTTCGATGAATAAAAATTACATGGTTAGCCTCATAGCGGTTATCGTGCTGTTCCTGATCGCTTATGTGGGCACGCAGCAGGGGGCGGGCCTGCAGCTGGTTTTCGGCATCATTGTGCCCTATCTGGCGGTGAGTCTGTTCGTTGTCGGTTTTGCGCGACGCGTGATGGGGTGGTCTCGTTCGGCCGTGCCGTTCCGAATCACCACCACTTGCGGACAGCAATCGTCCATGCCCTGGATCAAGCAGGCCAAGATCGACAACCCGTCGTCCACGCTCGGCGTCATCGTGCGGATGTTTCTGGAGATCGTCTGCTTCCGATCGCTGTTTCGCAACACCCGGATGAAATTGAACGGCGGCACCCGGTTGACCTATCAGCTGGAGCTCTTCCTGTGGATTGGAGCCCTGGCCTTTCACTACGCCTTTTTTGCGGTGGTCGTCCGGCATCTGCGTTTTTTCACCGAACCGGTGCCCTTTTTCGTCACCCTCACCGAACAGGTGGACGGCTTCATGCGCATGGAAGTGCTCTACGATGCCGTTCAGGCGGGTCTTCCCGGTGTGTATATGTCCGGGCTGGTGCTCCTTGCCGCCGCGCTTTACCTTTTCCTGCGCCGGGTGTTCATCCCCCAGGTGCGCACCATTTCCCTGGCGGCCGATTTTTTCCCCTTGTTTCTGATCATGGGGATCGCCCTTTCCGGCATCTTCATGCGTTATTTCGCTAAAGTGGATATCGTTGCCATTAAAGCACTGACCATGGGGCTGGTGACCTTCAGGCCGACCATACCCGAGGGCGTCAGCGGCCTGTTTTTTGCTCACCTATTTCTGGTCAGCATCCTTCTGGCATATTTCCCGTTCAGCAAGCTGATGCATCTGGGCGGGGTATTTCTCAGCCCCACCCGGAATATGACCGGCAACACCCGGCAGGTCAGGCACGTGAACCCCTGGAACTACCCGGTCAAAGTACACACCTATGACGAGTACGAGGACGATTTCAGAGAGAAAATGATAGAAGCCGGCCTGCCGGTCGTTAAAATGCCCGAAGAACAGGCTTAAGGAAAAAGGAGCAGATAATGGCAGATGAGTTGATCAAACCCGATGAACTATTGTCACAGATAGATCATCGTCCGTCCGGCGCCGGTTGGATGGACACGCCGGTGGATATCCGCAAGGGAATGTATTGTTACGCCTCCAATCCCAAAAGCGTCGAAACCCTGGGGCTTCCCAATGCGCGTCCCTGGAACCCGCTGGAGGACGACTGGAAGCTTCCCGAGAACTGGCAGCAGATCGTTCACGATGGCTTTCGTGAGCGGCTGGACAAGTTCCGGTCATTCAAGGTGTTCATGGACATTTGTGTGCGCTGCGGCGCCTGCGCCGACAAGTGCCACTTCTTTATCGGCACCGGCGATCCCAAGAACATGCCGGTACTTCGGGCGGAACTGCTGCGAAGCGTTTATCGCAACGATTTCACCACCGCCGGAAAAATCCTCGGCCGGCTGGGCGGCGCCCGGCCCATGACTCTGGATGTGCTCAAAGAGTGGTGGTATTACCTGTTTCAATGCACCGAATGCCGGCGTTGCTCGGTTTTCTGCCCTTACGGCATCGATACCGCCGAAATCACCATCATGGGCCGGGAGATATTGAACCTGCTGGGGCTAAACATCGACTGGATCGCCACGCCGGTGGCCAACTGCTACCGCACCGGCAATCATCTGGGGATTCAGCCCCACGCCTTCAAGGACATGCTCGACTTCTTCGTCGACGATATCGAGGAGGTCACGGGCGTCCGGGTCCAACCCGCCTACATGGAAAAGGGAGCCGACATCCTTTTCATCACCCCGTCGGGTGACGTGTTCGCCGATCCGGGCACTTACACCTGTATGGGGTACATGCTCCTGTTCCACTACCTGAAGGAAAAATACGGCCTGAAGATCACCTGGAGCACCTATGCGTCGGAGGGCGGCAACTTCGGTTTTTTCACCTCCCACGAGACCATGAAGCGGCTTAACTCCAAGATGTACGCAGAAGCCAGGCGCCTGGGCGTCAAATGGATTCTGGGCGGCGAGTGCGGACACATGTGGCGGGTGATCTCCCAGTACATGGACACCATGAACGGCCCGGCAGACTTTCTGGAAGAGCCGGTCAACCCCATCACCGGCACCAAATTTGAGAATGCCAAGTCAACCAAAATGGTCCATATCGCCGAATTTACCGCCGACCTCATCAAGCACGGCAAGCTGGACCTGGACCCCAGCCGCAACGACAACAAGATCATCACCTTCCACGATTCCTGCAACCCCTCCCGGGGGATGGGCATGCTGGACGAGCCGAGGTATGTGATCCAGAACGTGGCCAACCACTTCTATGAAATGCCGGCCAACACCATCCGGGAGCAGACCTTCTGCTGCGGCAGCGGCGCCGGTCTCAACGCCGGTGAGAACATGGAGCTGAGAATGGCCGGTGGTTTCCCGCGGGCCAATGCCGTGAAGTATGTCCACGAAACATTCGGGGTGAACATGCTCGCCTGTGTCTGTGCCATCGACCGCGCGGCTCTCCCCGCATCCATGGGTTACTGGGTGCCGGAGGTCGAGGTGACGGGGCTTCACGAACTGGTGGCCAATGCCCTGATCATGCCCGGTGAAAAGGAAAGAGAAACCGATCTGCGCGGCGAACCGCTGCCGGGAATGGAGGAGTAGCCGATGAAGGACAAAAAAAAGATTCTCGCGGGACTGGTTATTTTTTTCGCCGCCATCACTTTCCCCTTCTGGTTCAATATGGGAAAGGCCGCTCCGGCACCGGAGCTGGTGCTGACCGCGAAAGCCAAAGCCGCCAAAACCTGCGTCATGCCCACGGCGTTCATGAAAGCGGAGCATATGCAGCTGCTGGACGTGTGGCGGCATAACGTGGTCAGAAACGGAGAGCGCGCGTTCGTCAATGCCGAAGGCAAGCTCTATACCATGAGCCTCTCCAACACCTGTCTGGACTGCCATTCCAACAAGGCGGAGTTCTGTGACCGGTGTCACAACTATGCGTCCGTAAGGCCCTATTGCTGGGATTGCCATTTAGATAATCCAAAAGGAGAATAAGGTATGAAAAACAGCAGAAGACGCTTTCTTCAGATAGCTGGCGTTTCCGCGCTGGGCCTTGGGGCAAAACCCGTACTCAATGCCTTCGCCGCAGGGGGTGACCAGGGGCCCGGCTACCATTTAGCCAAGGGCGAAGATGCCCTGTCAGCCAAACAATGGGCTATGGTCATCGACACCCG
>JAHLLR010000082.1 GCA_020444075.1 Deltaproteobacteria bacterium | reverse complement strand
TCGATCACCGAAAGCGTAAATTAATGTCATTGCCTTCTACATGCTAAATTGGATATTGGATGGTCTGCGGGTCGTTTTTCCCTTGGACCCCTGATTCCTCGACCCCCCGACCCCTTCCTCAGCTATACCAGCGACTTGCAATAAATGGCCTTGCCGTCGCCCACCGTGTAGAAGTCTTTGAGCACGGTCTCCAGGCGGTAGCCGCAGCTTTCATAAAAGGCGCGTGTGCTGGCGTACTGCACCCGCTGGGAGGTGTCCACGTAGATCCGGCTGCCGCCGGCCGCCTTGATGCGGCGTTCGGCCTCCACCAGCAGCCGACGCCCCAGCCCGCGACCCTGGAAGTCCGGGTGAACGGCGATCCAATAGAGGTCATAGCTGGATGCGGTGCAGGGGATGGGGCCGAAGCAGGCATACCCGGCCAGCCGTCCGTAGTGGTCGGCCATGATAAAATGATATCCGCTGGCTTCGCCCTTCTCCAGGCGTTCCACCACCAGTTCCTCGGCCACATCCACTTCCTCCGGATGAAAGAATCCGGTGATGTCCACCAGGCGGCGGACACGCTGGCCGTCCTCGGGAGTGACCGATTCCCGGAAAGTCACCCCGTGAACGCGATGATTGGAGGCGTGGCGGCCGTCGGCCCACTGCGCGGCGCCATCGACCAACCCCTTAAAGAACGCCAGTGCATTTTTGCCTAACGTCTGCGTGCGGTATCCGCCTTCCTGGACGACGACGGTCGGCAGGCCCAGGGCGCCGATCATCCGACCGTTTTCGGCGAAATCTTTCACCGTCAGCGACCACGTGCCGGTCGGATCCCCCTTGGCCGGGTCCAGGCCCAGGCCGATGATCAGGAACTGGGGCTGGAACTCTTCGATCCGGCGCAGGGCGCGCGCCAGGGCTTTGCGGTAGCGCTCGCCGTCTACCGCTTCGGGCAGGGGAAGGTTGAGGTTGAAGCCTTCGCCATCACCATCGCCGCGTTCCTCCTCGAATCCGCAGAAATAGGGGTAGGCGAACCGGGGGTGGCCGTGAATGGAGACGGTGAGCACATCGCTGCGGCGGTAGAAAATGTCCTGGCCGCCGTTGCCGTGGTGATAGTCCACATCCAAAATGGCCACCTTGCCATGGGCGCACAGGTACTGGGCGGCGATGCTGTTGTTGTTGAAATAGCAGAAGCCCCCGAAGGAGCGGCGTTCGGCGTGGTGTCCGGGGGGACGGACCAGGGCGTAGGCGACGCGACGGCCGTCGAGGATCTCACGGGCGGCGGTCAATGCGCAGTCCACGCTGCGGCGGGCGGCCAGATAGGCGTTGGCGTTGATCGGCGTGAAGGTGTCGATGCAGTAGTAACCGGACAGCACCGACGGTTCCTTGGGGGGCCGGGTCTTGTTGCGAATAGGGAAAATATAGGGATACAGGGATTTGCCGGCGGGTACTTCGGCGCAGGCCCGTTTGAGATAACCCACGAAATCAGCATCGTGAACCGCGTGAAGATGCTTGTCCGGAAAAGGACGGGGTTTGATGGTGGTGAACAGGCCGCTGGGTTCGATGGCATTTAAAATGCTCTTCACCCGCACCGGCGATTCCACGTAGCCCCGTTCGTTCACGTGGTGGATATCGTGCCGGTCGTTGACGATCAGGGCGATCTGCTCTTCCGAGCGGCTTTCAATGGTGGTAACGATCGCCGCCGGTTTGACATAGCGAAAATCACGCAGGGCGATGGGATCCTCCCGGAAACTCATCACCACCTTTTCCACATAGTCCGGCGGACAATACTCCGCATATTTGCGCTCCAGCACGGCCCGCACCACCTGCCGGGCAAAGGCTTTTTTCAGCGGTTTGCCGGTTCCCAGGCTGTCGTAGACCAGGTGGGGCATGCCGGTATCCCCGGGCTTTACGGGGGATTCGTAGCCGGTATTGATGATCGGCCGGGCCCCATAGCGCTCGTAAAAGCGCAGGCGGGAGCGGTTCTGTTTGAGCTCCGCCGGATCGGGGCAGGCATTGGCATCATCAGGGAGACACTCGAAAAAAAGGCCTTCCACCTTCAGTGCCGTGGCTTCGCGCCGGATGCGGTCGTACAGGGCGCCCCCAATCCCGCCGCCGGCACGGCCCGACGCCGTGGCGATCCAGTCCAGATAGGCGAAGTGCAGTTCCGGTTCGTGCAGCAGCATGGCGAACCCGCGCACCTTGGCCTTGATGCTTTCGGCCACGAAGAGGATCGTCCGAAAACGCTGCTTAAACGGGTTGCGCAGCTTCTCGGCGATGTGGTCGATCTCTTTTTCGTCCACGGCGCTGAACTGGCTGCGCAGGATCTCCTGCACCTGGCTCAGGGTGCTTTTGTTCACCGGCAGGATATTGTCATAGATGCGTCGAATGCGGAGCATGCGGCTGGTTCCTTCGTAGGGTCATTGATGATGGGTACTCACCTATCGGTGCCGGCCTTGTCCGGCGGCAGTCCATCGTCGACGATGCGGCCGATGGCATCGGCATAGGCGATGCCCGCCTGTTCCAGTGCGGCGGCAAATCCGGCATCGGGGGAGAGGCACGGGTTGGCGTTGATCTCCAGGACCCACGGATTGCCTGCAGGGTCGACCCGGAAGTCGACGCGGGCATAGCCGATGAGGTCGAAACGGTGCCAGCACTGCAGGGCAAGGGCTTCAAGGCGTTCCAGCAGGCCGGTATCCGTCGCATCGAAATTGAACCGACGGGGCGTGTGGTGATATTCGAAGGCGTCCTCATCCCACTTGGCCCGGTAATCCACTATACGGGGCATTGCGTCGGTGTATCCCTCAAAAATGATCTCCGCCGGCGGGAGTACTTCCGGTCCGCGGGGACCGCCCAGCACCGACAGGTTGAATTCCCGGCCGGCGATAAACTGTTCGGCAAAACAGGCGCCTCCCAACAGCGGCGCCCGTGACCGGAGCAGTGAGAAAACGGTTGCAGGATCGGATTGCCTGACGATGCTCTGTTCGTCCAGGCCGATGGATGCGTGCTCCCAGACCGATTTGATGATCCATGTGTCCCCGCCGGCATCGCTTCCGTGCACGCAGCCGTCACGGCCGGGCCAGGGGCCGATCCACGACGGGGTGGGGATGCCGGCAGAAGCCAGCCACCCTTTGGACATCACCTTGCCGGAGGTGAGCATCATGGCCTCCGCCCGGGCACCGGTATAGGGCATGGCCATGGCGTCCAGGCAGAAGGGCAGCAGATGGATGAGGCGTCCCTGGCCGCCGATGGATTCCACCAGATTGAACACCAGGTCGACACGCCGACGGCGCAGTTCCGCCTCCACGGCCAGCAGATTCAGGCTGCAAGAAATTCGGCAGGACGAATGGCCCAGCTTCTCCAGTGCCTCGGCCACGGCGTCCGCCTGGGCGAAGACGTCGCGGGCATCGGGGGCATCGGCATCGGTGACGGTGTCGTGAACGATGGCCACATGCATCAGGCGTCTCCGCGGAGACGGTCCGTCCGGGGAATACGGGTGGCGGCCGAGTCGATGATCCAGCCGATCAACTCCCGATAGGGAACTCCCAGATGGTTGCAGATGATGGGCAGGTCCGAATGCTCGGGATGGATGCCGGCCAGGGGGTTGACCTCGATAAACAGCGGATGGCCTTTTTCGTCGCAGCGCAGATCCAGCCGTCCCGCATCCCGGCAACCCAGGGCCCGCCAGGCGGCAAGGGCCACCGACTCGGCCTCGGCCACCACCGGGTCGTCCGCCGGACGCACCAACCGGTAAAGGACGCGCGATTCACACTCTTCCTTGTTGACATAGGAGTAGACGCCCTGTTCGGCCGTTTCCAGCAGGTGCACCTCGATGGTGCCCAGTGCCCTTGCCTTTTCCCCGGTGCCCACGATGCCTGTCGTGAACTCGCGGCCGGGCAGGAAGGGCTCGACGATCACCGGCTGCCGGAAGGTATCGATCAAGCGTCCACAGGCGGCTTCGAGGTCAGATTTCCGGCGGACGATGGATTCCGGCGTGACGCCCTTTCCCGTTCCCTCTGCCACGGGTTTTACGAAATAAGGCGGTGCAAAGCCCACCGACCGGGCCTCTCCGGGGGTTTCGACCACGCTGAAATCGGCCGTGGGTACACCGGCGTCCCGGATGACCCGTTTGGTCATGCCCTTGTGCAGGCTGAGGCTCATGACCAGCGGGTCGGAAAAGGTATAGGGAATCCGATACATGTCCAGAAGCGCCGGCACCTGGGCCTCGCGGCCGATGCCGTGCATGCCTTCGGCAATGTTGAACACCAGATCCCAGCGCCGGCCCCCGACCAGGGCGGCAGCCAGTTGGCGGCTGTGGCCGATGCGTTCGGTGCGGTGCCCCAGTGACTGGATCGTCGATTCAATGGCGGTGATGGTGTCATCGCGGTCGAACTCGGCGGTCTCTTCATCCGAAAAACCTTCCGCCAGATATTCAGAGCGAAGGTCGTATGTCAGTCCGATTGTCATTGCCATCGGTGATTACCTCCTCATAGAGCTGGCGGTGCCATTGCCGCGCCAGTTCCATAGATGTGTGAATGGCCTCGAACACCGACTCGCCGGCAGATAGAAGATGCCTCGGGCATCCCGTGTCCGGTTCGCTGTCAATATGATCGGCCGTGTAGGTGAACGGGTGCAGCCGGCATAAAAGCGGCCGCACCGCCATCGACAGATGGCACCCCCGGGAGCCTAAAAAAATGCAGTCCCCGTTGGCCTGGCGCTTCAGGATCCGTCGACTGCCGTCCCTGCCCAAAACGTGTTGCCGCCACACCGGATCATCGTCCTGGTCCATATAGGACGGGTCGGCCGTGCGGGTCCATTCCACAAATTGAATTTTTCCGGCGACGGCGCCGATGCGCCGCATATCCCCGGGGGTGATGTAAATTTCTCTCCCCTGGCAGCAGGTTTTCCCCAGCCGGGCACAACGTCCGCACAGGGTCTGTTGGTTCGCTACCATGGTTGCCTCCTTGGACCAGGTCCAAAAAACATCGGGGACGCGTGCCCCGTGAAGGGCTCGTTCCCCGATCGGTTGCGTTCTGTTTATACTATTAAATGGGTGAGATATCGTAGGCTTCAGGATACCGGTATAGTCGGTTTTCGTAATTTCTCAGCACCAGGGAATCATCCTCACGACCCACCACGTAATCGGGCATCAACGGGATCTTACCACCACCGCCGGGGGCGTCAACCACGTAAGTGGGAACGGCATAGCCCGTGGTGAATCCACGCAGACCGCGGATGATTTCAAGCCCCTTTTCGATGGGGGTCCGAAAGTGGGCCGATCCGGTAATGGGGTCGCACTGATACAGGTAGTAGGGGCGCACACGCATCTTGAGCAGATGGTGTACCAGGCTGCGCATGGTTTCCACGCTGTCGTTGACGCCCTTGAGCAGCACCGTCTGGGACCCTAAAGGGATTCCCGAATCAGCCAGCAGGGTGCAGGCACGCAGTGATTCGGGGGTGCATTCATCCGGGTGGGTAAAGTGCAGGCTCATCCACAACGGGTGATACTGACGCAGCATGCGCACCAGGCGCGGGGTGATGCGCTGGGGCAGCACCGCCGGCACTTTTGTGCCGATGCGGACAATCTCAACGTGGGAGATCTGGCGCAGCCTCGACAAAACCCAGGAGAGCTTCTCTTCGCCAAGCATCAGCGGGTCGCCGCCGGAAATCAATACATCGCGGATGGACGGCGTCCGTTCGATATAGGCGAAGGCCCGCTCCAGCCGGTTGCGGCTGGGGTGGATTCCGCCATGACCCACCACACGGGAACGGGTGCAGTAGCGGCAGTAGGTCGAGCAAAAGTCGGACAGCAGCAGAAGCACCCGGTCCGGATAACGGTGGACCAGGCCGGGCACCGGGCTCATGCCATCTTCGCCCAGGGGATCGTCGGCCTCGCCGGCCGTGCGAACCGTTTCATGGATGGTGGGGATGACCGTGCGGCGAATGGGCTGGTTCGGGTCATCCGGGGAAACCAGACTCATATAATAGGGGGTGATCCCCAGTGGCAGTGCCGTTTCCGTGCCGGTGAACGCCGCCCGTTCATCATCGGACAGGGCGATCATCGATTCCAGTTGGGAAAGACTGCGGATGCGATGGCTGGTCTGCCATTGCCAGTCGTTCCACAACTTGGTGGGGATGTTCGGAAAATGTTTTTTGCGGAACGATCTTACGGCCGGGCTGAGAATTCCGGCGCGTTGGGTGGGAAACCGGACAAGCCGTCCGGCGGGTTTGGAGGTGGAGATGGAAGAGGCGGCTTCCAGACATGGGCTGGGTTCAGGAGGCTCGTCGTCACCCTCCTGGCCGGTCTGTGTCGGTGAAACGTTCAGCTGTTCGTTCCTTTTTATGGTGGCCTGCATGTTGTCTGTTTTCCTTTTTAGAAAAGGTTGTCTGGATCCCGGCCCTGAAACGGCGGAAGCCGGGGCTTTGGCCCAATTTTTTCAGGAGCGTTTCCGCGCGAATATATGTATTTTCAATTTAAATGCAAGAAAAAAAGAAGGCGTCCTCAAAAAATATATTTAATTGAAAATACAACAAGTTAAAAAATATTCAAGTTTTCCGGGGAACCAATTTATGCTCATTCGGATGGACCATCCACCCTTCCGGATGGTCCGCAGGCCCTGCAAATGTTTAATAAACACTATTAATTCAGATAGATATAAAATTTTTGAGTGTGTTTGCAAGAAAACCCGTTTGCTCAAAAGCCGGCCGTGGTCGATGAGATAAACAATAAAACCGAGTGTGAATGTGATGGGTGGATCTGAAAGCTTTGGACAGTTTACAATGCCTTTGATTCATTCTATAACCGCATATACCCGTTGCTGCAAGTTTTTTTTCGAACTGCCGGAACCACCAGAAAGCGAGATCCTATGACTCTGACGAATACCGACCTGCCTGTCGCTTCCATTATCATGGCTGCCGGAAGAGGCAGCCGGATGAAAGGGTATGAAGGGAACAAGACCCTGTTGCCCCTGGAACCGGCCGCCACGGTTTTTAGCGGCCGCCATCCCATTATCCTGCACCTGATGGGGAACCTGCCTTCCGGTCCCAAGGCAATGATCGTCAATCATTGCAAAGAGCAGGTGATGGAGACCACCCGGCACACCGGCGTTGTCTATTGCGAGCAGCCGGTTCTCAACGGCACCGGTGGCGCTATTCTCGTTACCCGGGATTTCGTGGCCTCCCAGCGGGCCCCGTACGTGATCATTACCATGGGCGATGTGCCGTTTGTAAAGGAAACGACCTACAGAACCCTGGTTGAGGGCCTGAGCACCCATGACCTGATGATTCTTGGCTTCTCACCCGATGACAAGAAACAGTACGGGGTGCTGGAAATTGAAAAGGGCCGGGTGAGGAAAATTACCGAGTGGAAATTCTGGAAAGAATATCCGTCGCAACGCCAGGCGATGCTGACGGTCTGCAATTCAGGGATCTACGCGGTGCGTAAAGCGGAGTTGGTTGCCTACCTGCCCATTCTGGCATCCCGACCGCAGATCGTACAGAAACAGGTCAACGGCAAGATGATGGATATTGAAGAGTTCTTTTTCACCGATCTGATCGAAACCATGGTGCAGGACGGTAAACGGGTGGGTTTTCACGTGGTTGAGGATGAGTTCGAAACCATGGGGATCGATGATGTGGCCGCCCTGGAAAAGGCCCAGGCCATCTATGCCGGTCTCGCCGGGTAGATCGTTCCCGCCCTGAACGCGCTTGACGGAAGACCCCGGGCCGATGCCCGGGGTCTGATTCGACGGCCGGACGGTTAACACCCCATGCCCTGCCGCGGACCGCTGTCATCCGGCTTGGTCCAACACCCGCTGTGCCTCCCGGCGAGCCAGCTCGAAGGGATCTTCCACTGACCGGTCGGTATGGGAGGGATCCTTTGATGGAATAATGAAAAAGTAGAGTGCCTGCACCAGGAAAAACAGCCAGATGCCGATGGCCCAGGTAAGGGTGGACGCCGGGCCCAGCAGTGCCACCAGTCCTGCACCGCCGGCGACGGTGATGATTTCGGCGGCAACCGCGCGAACCGGCGTTCCGGTAAAGCATATGCCGCTGCGGATCCAGCTGAACACCCCCAGACCCAGAAAGAAAAAACCGGAATAAACGCCGGGCCACAGTGCCGTACCCAATAGGAGCGCCATGGGAAAGCCCATTGCGCTCAGACCGTTTCCGCTCCACCGGGTCAGCAGGACGGCGTAGAAAAAAAGATCCGCCCACAGCGACAGTTTGAAGGCCATTGCCCAGCCGATGAGCCCGGTTAACGACCATGCAGCGGGGATGACGGCCAGGGCACTGATCAGGGCATAGACGAGGGTGGTTCGCACGGACCGTTTCATGGGGTGCCTCCTTTTTGCAGCGCATCTTTGCGCGTGAGCAGTTCCAGTTCGATTTCCTCATCGACGGGTTCTGTCGAATAAACGGCTCCCGCACCGCGATCGGACGCCGTATCGAAAAGGCGCTCAGCATCCCGGAAGCAACAGGCGTCGGCCTTGGCATTGAGGGTTTCATACTGGAGCCGCTGTTGCGAAAGGGTTTCCGTCAGTTGGGTTTTCTCCAGCGTCATCGCATCGATCTGTTCCTTCAAATGGCCGGAGGCGGTTTCAAGGGCCCGGCGCCTGCGGATCAGCATTCGGGCGATATCATCCTTCTCCTTTTGCAGCGCCAGGGTGAGATCCCGCTCCAGCTTGTCCATCTCCTCGGCGTGCCGGGCAATCTGGCCGGTCAGGCGGCCAATGCGTCGTGTCAACGCGCTGACCTGCTGTTCCTTGTGTCCGAGGCTGGTTTCCATCTCTCGCAGGTACTGCTTGAGCAGCAGTCCTTTGTCTTCCAGTTGATCCATCACGCCGTGGACATCGGCTTTGCACAGTCTCACCATGCGGGTCATGATTCCCATGGGACAACTCCTCTTCTATAGGGGGTTAGGGGCTTGAACTGACGGCTGACGGTCGGAAACGGTTACCGTTGTTGACTAAACCGCTTCATCCTTCAGCCTGTGAACCTGTTTTACTTTTTATCCCGTCTCAGCTGGTAGCCGTCATACTGCAGAGCCTTTGAAACCTGCTTTTTCTTCTCCGCTACGGCTGCCGGTGCGCCGGCGAATGTCTCATCCACGCGCTGGCGGAGGGCCTGCACATCGGTATCCAGGTTTTTGGCAACTTTGCCGGAGCCGACGACGGTGTTGATGGACTCCTGCTTTGTCTCATATTCATGGATGCGCGCCTGGGCACCTGTCCTGTCCCCGTCGCGAATATCGGCGGCCACCGCTTCCTTCAGGCGGCTGAACTCCTCCTGCACGACCTGATCCGCCCAAACGTCCTTTTTGATGCTGGCCAGCACCGCAGCCGGGTCCGGCACGCAGGCAACGGTCAGCGGCCGGGCGGCGTCCACCGTCCGCGATTCGCCATGATGCTGATACTGCACCTGCACCCGGCCCATAACGATTTCTTTCTCCTGGGCCGTGGGCACGTGGAAAGTCAGGAAAAGGGTTCGGCTCTGGCCGGAAAGCAGATTGCCCGGATGGATCACTGCCGCGCCATTTTCGTAGCCGATGGGGTACCCGCCGGCAGCGACCAGGCGAACCCCGGGTTCCAGGGGAATGCGAATGTCCACATCGGCGGCGGCCACATGGCGGGTGGTCTGAAATTCGGCTTCAAACACCTGGGCGAACACCCGGGGATCCTCGAGAAAATGGTAGTGGCCGGCGCCATGGTCGGCGATGGCGGTCATCAGCATTTCATTGAAATCCAATCCGACACCGACGGTGCTGATGGAGAAGCGGTTTTCCACGGCTGCGGATGCCATGCGTTCCAATGCATCCGGATCGGTGATGCCCTGGTTGGCCAGTCCGTCGGAGATGAGGATTACCTTGCGCTGGCGCTCGGCAGCAGGGGCAGCCATCAGCATGTCGATGCCTCGGCTCAATCCGCCGCCCAGATTGGTGCCACCGCCGGCATAGACCTGATTCACCACCGCCGTCAGCCGCCTCCGGTTGGTTTGATTCAGCGGAACCAGGGCCGATGAAGTCTGTACGTCGTTTGAATAAGTCACCAGGGCCAGTCGATCTTCGGGTCCAAACTGATCCAGCAGACGGATGATCGCCTGGCGGGCATCGTTCAGCTTTTGCCCTTCCATGGAACCGCTGCGGTCCAGCACAACCACCAGATCCGTGGCCGGGACGGCTTCATTGTCAATCGTCGGCAGCCGGGCCGCGGTCAGGTTCAGGGAAACGGTCACGCGTCCGTCCGCGCCTTTGAGAATCTTATCCTGAACCACTTCCGTGGAAACGCTCAACAGCTTGTCTCCACCAGGAGGGGGAACCGGCACGGGGGGTGGATTGCCCGTGCCCATGGCTCCCATGGCGGCCAGGGCGGCAGAGGTGGCCAGGATCAGGCCCATGATCGCCAGCAGGCTTTTTTTTCTTTTCGACATGGTAGTTCTCCTTTTCTTGCGGTTTGGGTTGCTGTCTCTTGACATTCGTTCGGTCCATGGATCGGATGATAAGCGAACCAGGTGGAAATACAATTCAAACAAATGCAAAACGTTAGGACGCTTTTTTTGCATAAGTTTTGCTTTGAATCCCGTGGACTTTGATGGTAGGGATGGGCAGCAATCATGACGAACCGGGAAGGGGAGGAGCGATGAATCAGCCGAAAGCCCGTATTCTGGTGGTGGAAGACGATCCGGCCATTTTAAAGGGGCTTTGCGACGTGCTGGTGTTCAACGGATACGGCGCCGACGGCGTCGCCGACGGCATCAGAGGCTGTGAATCCGCCTTGAGCGGGCGGTATGACCTGGTGCTGCTGGATGTGATGCTGCCCGGCATGGACGGTTTTTCCATCTGCCGTGAGATCCGCGACAAACGGGCGGCTCAGCCGGTGATCATTCTTACGGCGAAGGGATCCGAAGACGATGTGGTGACCGGTTTTACTGCCGGGGCGGATGACTATGTGAGCAAGCCCTTCTCCTTGAGAGAGCTGATGGTGCGCGTGGAGGCGGTGCTCAGGAGAAGCGGAAAACCGCTGGGAGACGAGCAGATCCGATATGCCGACATTTTGTTTGACGGCCTCAACCTTCAGGCGGTGTATCGGGACCGGTCGGAGGCGCTGACCCGCCGTGAAATGGACATTATCGTCTACCTGTTTCGCCATCGGGAGCGCATCGTTTCCAAGGGCGAACTGCTCACCGAGGTGTGGCACTACAAGGACCCGAACGTGGAGACCCGCACCGTGGACATTCATATGCTCAAATTGAGAAAAAAGATTGCATCGCTGGCCGAGGACCGGGTTCTGGTCCAGACGGTCCGCGGAGAAGGGTACCGCCTGGAGCCGGAACATTGAAACGTCTGCGCCTCTATATGATCATCTTCTGCGTGCTGGTTTCCCTGCTGCTGGCCTTCGTGGCCTGGCGGACCTACGGCGCGCTGGATCGGGAAACGCAGGGGCAGGTACGTTTCTTTGCGGAACGGCTGTTGGACGAGATTGAAGCCGAACTGGCCGATCTGGTCCGGCGGGAGGAAAACCGGGCCGTGGACGAATACCGCCACACCCTGGTGCAGGAGAGCGGCACCACCCCGTCACCCCTGGCCCGGTTACCGGTGGAATCGTTTATCCTGGGATATTTCCAGAACGATCCGGACGGTTCCTTCCAAACCCCGCTGGTGAATGAGGAGCAGGATCTGTCTGCCGGTCTGACCGAACGGGTAGACCAGCTTCGGGCCATCAACACGATTTTCAACCGGCGTAAATTCGTCGCCCAGGTGACACCCCCTGCACCACTCAAGGTTCAACAACCGGCGGCAATGGCAAAAAAGGAACAATCCTCCTTTGCCGACCGTTTCCTGCGAACATCCGAGCGCAAGAAAGCCAAAAGCGTCCTCGGCCAGGAGCAGGCCCGGGTGGAGGAGATCACCGCCGGCCAGGCGATGAACCTGGCCCGGAAGGAACCCGGCCTGTCGGCACCACCAGGCAAAGGAGATGCTTCCGCCGACATGGAAAAGGACGAAGCCGCACCCTCGTCCTATGGCATGCCGGCCTTCCCGGCGGTTCGGTCCGCGCCGACAGTCAGACAGCCAACGATGGCGGAAAAGGCACCTGGCGAATCCGATAGCAGTCGGTTTCAGGTGGAGGTGGCGCCCCTGCAGGCGGTGGCCATCGATGACGGCCGGGTGTTTATTTTTCGTCGGATCGGCATCGGCGGCCAGATCTACCGGCAGGGATTCGTTCTCGAACTCAAGCCATTTCTCGACCATCTGCTGGACGTGCACTACGATCCGCAGCCCATTGCCCGCTACACGGCCCTGACATTGAATGCGACCGGCCTCAACACCTCCCGCAACCGGACCGGCGCAGATATGGGCATCACGGCCGGGGATTGGATCGCCGGCAGAACCTTTCCCGCCCCGTTCGGTTTTCTCACGGCCGAAATGCGCGTGGTGTCGCTGCCGCCGTCGCCGGCCCGGCAGACGCTGACCCTGGTCCTGGCGATTTTGGGTGCGGTGATGGTGGCCGGTCTGGTGACCATCTACCATAGCGCCCGAACCGTTTTGGATCTGTCGGAGAGGCGTTCCCAGTTCGTTTCCGCCGTTACCCATGAACTCAAGACCCCGCTGACCAACATCCGCATGTATATCGAGATGCTCGACCAGGGGATTGCCGCCACGCCGGAGCGGGAGCAGGAGTACCTGGGCATCCTGGCCTCGGAGAGTGCCCGGCTGTCGGGATTGATCAACAATGTGCTGGAGCTGTCCCGCCTTGAAAAACAGACCCGTCGCTTCGACCTCAAGGATGGGGATTTGAGCGACGTTCTATCCGATGTACAGTCGGTGATGGCCGAGAGCCTGACCCGGGAGGGATTCGATCTGAAGATTCACGCCGGCCGTGTGCCCATGTTTGCCTACGACCGGGAAGTGCTGGTCCAGGTGCTGATCAATCTCATGGAAAACAGCATCAAGTTCGGCCGCCATCTGCCGGAGAAGCACATCGCCATTGCAGCGGAGGCGGTCGACGGTTGGGTCCGGCTGTCGGTGTCCGATACCGGGCCGGGCATTCCCAAGCGATCGTTGAAACAGGTGTTTGACGATTTTTATCGCGTGGACAACGACCTTACCCGCACCACCGGGGGTACCGGACTCGGCCTGGCTCTGGTGAAAAAATTCCTGGTGGCCATGGGGGGGCGGGTTCAGGCGGAGAACAACGACGGCCCCGGCTGCACCATCACTATCAGCCTGCCGGCCAACCGACCACTTTGAAACGCATAAGATTCCATGGAAGAGAAAAAGAATAGACTGCAGACCCTATACGACGACTTCGAAAGTGACGCTGCGCCCTACAAAACCGAAGCGGCCTGCGGCAAAGGCTGTGCCTTCTGCTGCAGCGATGCAGGCAGTATTCACATCACCACCCTCGAGGGCCTGGTGATCCGTGATCGGGTTGGCCGGCTGCCCCGGTCCCGTCAGGTGGCCGTCAAAAAAACCCTGGCCGCCGACATGAAACTGCGGGAACATGAAAAACCGTCGGCCTGTCCTTTTCTCATGAAAAACCGGGCCTGCATGATCTACGCGTGGCGGCCCCTTGTCTGCCGTCGGATTTACTCCCTGAAAGTGTGCAGCCGGGACCAGCACCCGGTGCTCAGCCGGCAGGTCATGGCCATGGGGGACGAGGCCATCCGGGCCTTGCAGCAACTGGACGACAGCGGCTACAGCGGGCACCTTTCATTCATCCTCCATATGCTGGACACTCCCGCGTTTATTTCCACCTATCTGGCCGGTGAATACCGCCCCGAATCGGTCATGGTTTTTGGAAAAACCCATGGGATCCTCATCAATCGGCTCATGGGGCAGGCTGGTGAAAATTTCAGACCCTGACCGTCAGCATGCGATGGCGCGCCTCCATTTTTGTCGATGAAGGATTCGAGGGGTCCGAAAAATGTAAACCGCGATATGCCTGCTGCCCATTCTTGATTATTATTAAATGGTCGACGGCCGGTGTCTACCCACCAGCGATTTCATGCAGACAAGGCCCATTGCCGGTCCGACGGCCAGCAGGATCAGCAGGTATTGGGGGGGCACCCGGGTCGATATCCACTGCATCAGCGCCAGGCTGACCACGGTGATGGAAAATCCGATGCAGTTGACCAGGGTCAGGGCGCTGCCCACCAGCTCCTGAGGCGCGGTGCGGGCCACGATGGTTGAAAATTGGGGTGAATCCCCTACCACCGATATTCCCCAGAGCAGCATGAGACCCAGGAACAGGGCCGGTGGTGCCGCGAAAAAGAGGGGAGATAAAAGACAGCAGATGCCCGAGACCATCAGTTGGATATAAGCCACCCGCGCACTGCCCACGCGCACTGAAACCAGGCCGCCGACGCTGCACCCCATACTGCCGATGCCGATGATCAGGAAGCTCCAGAAAGAGACATTGAGGGAAAAGCCGGGGACGCTCGACAGATAGGCGCTGAGGAAGAACGGCACAAACGCCCACAGGGTATAAAGCTCCCACATGTGGCCGAAGTAGCCCAGGGCGGCGGCGCGAAGTTCCCGGTGGCGAAACAGCGTGACGACCGCCAGCGGGTTGAACCGGGTTCCGGCCACCAGGTAAGGCCCGTCCGGAATCAGCAGAAACATCAACAGGCCGCCGATCAGGCACACGGTCGAAGAGAGAAGAATGACGGCCTGCCAGGGCACCGATGACAGTCCCCCTTTCAGCAGATGCGGAAAGGCCGTGCCCAGCACCAGGGCACCGATGAGAAATCCCAGGGCGTTGCCCAGCCCCTTTTTATACCACCCGGCGGCGATCTTCATGCCCACCGGATAGATGCCCGCCAGAAAGAAGCCGGTTATGAATCGAAGCGCCAGCAACCCCGCCAGGTCGGCGCCTGACAGGCCGGTGAGCAGGTTGGACAGGGCGCCCGCCACCGCGCACAGCAGAAAAACCCGCCGTGGCGAGAAGCGATCGGAAACGGTGAAGATGGCGAAAATCAGCGTGCCGGCGATAAAACCCAGTTGAACGGCGCTGGTAATCCATCCGGCCATGGGCGAGGGCGAAGACCACCGCTGCATTAATTCAGCCAGCACCGCATTTCCTGAAAACCAGATGGAGGTGCCGGCGAATTGCGAAAAGACGATGACGGGCATCGTCCAGGGGGGGCGATTGACCGCGCCGGTCACGACAGGTCGCATCCGCGAGGGTTGCCGCATCCGTTCCACGGTGAGAATGCGGTGACGATCATACGGCGTCCAGGGCCTGGTTGAGATCGTCGACCAGCGTCTGCACCGCTTCGATGCCCACGGAGAGGCGCACCAGATTTTCCTTGACACCGGCCTTCTCTCGGGCTTCGGGGCTCAGTGCCGCATGGGTGTTGGTCATGGGCTGGTTGGCCAGGCTGGTAACGCCGCCCAGGCTGGTGGCCAGCTTGATCTGCCTCAAACGGTCCATCACCCGTTTCGTGCCGTCAAAATCCGACGTCACCTCAAAGCTGAGCATGCCGCCGAAACCGGTCATACGCGCTTTGGCGATGTCGTGGTCCGGATGGTCGGGCAGCCCCGGGTAGTGCACGGCGGCAATCTTGGGGTGCGCTGCCAGAAAACGGGCGACCGCCATGGCATTTTCATTGTGTTTGTGCATGCGGAGCTCAAGCGTCTGCAGTCCGCGAAGGGCGAGGAAGGCGGTCATGGGGTCCATGACCCCGCCGAATATTTTTCTCAGGTTCCAGATGCGGTCGGAGCAGGGGTTGTTGCAGCAGACAAATCCTGCAGTGACGTCGTGGTGTCCACCCAGATACTTGGTGCCGCTGTGAATGACACCGTCGACCCCCCATTCCACCGGGTGCTGGTTGATCGGCGATGCAAAAGTGGCATCCAGAAGCACCAGCGCCCCTTTGGCGTGGGCGGCACTGGCCAGGGTCGGGACATCCACCACGCGGAGCAGGGGATTGGTGGGCGATTCCAGGTACAGCAGCGCCAGTCCCTTGTCGATTTCAGCCAGAATTTCATCGGTTTTCCAGCAGTTGACATAGGTGACGTCCACGCCGAATCCCGGCAGGATCGCATTCATCAGTTCAAACGTGCCGCCGTAAATCTCCCGGGTGGTCACGATGCGGTCACCGGCATGCACATGGGCCAGAACAGCGGTCGTGATGGCGGCCATGCCCGAACCGAACCCCAGGGCGTGGTCGTAGCCCTCCAGGTCGGCCAGGGCCTTTTCCACCTCAACCACCGACGGATTGTCCCATCGGGAGTAGATGTATCCGCTGTGGTTCTGGACTACATCGATCAGGTCGTCGGAATTGTCGAACTTATAGGTGGCCGTCATGTAGACCGGTGGAATTACGGGTTGACCTTTCATTTTTCAGTTTTCCTTTCAGCGCGTGAACGTGCAGGCGTCGATGCTGTGTGAGGGAGGTAAACTAAATGAATTGTCGCGAGAATTCAACATAGAAATTTGATTTTCCTGGAGATTCTCCCTGCATGGCTTATTTTCGATAAATCGCCGGTTGGCCAGGGGCGATAATCAGTTTGACTTTTGGATCGAAAACAGGCAGATGGCAAACCTGCGGCAACCCCATCCGGACATCGGCGTGCCTTCCTGCTGCAAGCGTGCTGCGTCGCCGGAAAAGCCTCACTTACGGGTTGGCCGAGATCCATAAACCGCCTGTTTCAGGCCTTCATGGGATGTCCCCCCGCTGGGGGTGACACGGAAGTGGAGTTCTGCAGATGACCGACCGTATGCAGGTGTTCACCTGGGACGAAATCAACCTGATCCATGATGCGTCCATGGAAATCCTTTCGGAAACCGGGGTCAAATTCAACTCCGAAGAAGCGCTGGACCTGTTCCGGCAGAACGGATTCAAGGTCACCAACCCAAGGGTCTATATCACGGAAAAAGAGGTGATGCGGGCCCTGGAGACGGTGCCGTCCCGTTTTGTAGTTCACGCCCGCAACCCGCAATATAACGTGGCGATCGGCGAAGATGACTTCGTCTTCCTGCCCACCGCCGGTGCGCCCAATGTCTCCAATGCCGACGGGAGACGTCGGCCGGCAACCCTGGATGATTATTTCACCTGCTGCAAACTGGTGCAGACCTCCGACCAGCTGGACATGAACGGCTTCCTCACGGTCCAGCCAACGGATGTTCCCTCTCAGGTCGCCCACCTGGACATGATGCACGCCAATCTGACCCTTTGTGACAAGGCCTTTCTGGCGGGCAGCAATTTCCGGCAGGCGGCGCTGGACTCGGTGGAAATGGCCGCAATTGCCTGGGGAGGTGTGGACGAGCTGAAAAAACAGCCGGTGATGCCCGCTATCGTGCATGCGGCCTCGCCGCTCAAGTACAGCCCCGAAATGGCGGAAATCATCATCGATTTAGCCCGTCTGGGCCAGCCGCTGGTCATTACCGACATGGTGCTCGCCGGTACCAGCGGGCCGGTCTTCCTGCCGGGACTGCTGGCCATGGCCAATGCGGAGATTCTGAGCGGCATCGTGCTCTCTCAACTGGCCGGGCCGGGAACACCGGTGGTCTATGGATCGGTCTCGGCGCCGTCGGACATGCGCACCGTCGCTTCCGCCGTGGGTGCGCCGGAAGCGGTGGTGCTGGCATCCGCGGTGATCCAGATGGCGCGGCACTACCAAATCCCCTGCCGCACCGGCGGCATGCTGACCAATTCCCATTGCCTGGATTCCCAGGCCGCGGCCGAAGGCACCCTGATGATGAGCACCGCCGTGAGGAACGGCGCCAATTTTATTCTTCACGCCTGCGGCCAACTGGGTTCCTACATCTCCATGAGCTTCGAAAAGTGGATCCTCGATGAGGAGGTGTGCCGTACCCTGCGGCGGGTGATCACGGCGATGGACATCAACGTCGAATCCATTGACGTGGCTACCATCAAAAGCCTGGGCAGTGACGGAAACTATCTCACCCATCCCACTACGTTCAAACACTGCAGAAGCCTGTATCAGCCCCATTTGTTCACCCGCGACGACTATCAGAAATGGGAGTCCAAGGGCGCCCGCTGCGTGGCCGATAAAACGGAGCAAATGCTGGCTGACCGGCTGGCCCGCTATGAAAAGCCCCCCATCGACCAGGGGATGGAACAGGCGCTGGCGGATTATGTGAGCCGGCAGAGGAAGCGGCTGATGGAGAAAAAGTTCATCTTTTAAAAAAGGAAAAGCACCCCGGCGCGGTTGGCGGGGTGCTTTCGTTATCTAAGTGGGAAAAGTCTTACAATGAAAACATATTGTCCAGTCGCTCAAGGTCGTTGATCACCCGCCAGGACCCGCCGCCGGACTCGGTTTTGTCCCGCCACTGATCCACCCGCTGCATATAATTTTTGGGGTCGCGGATATCGTCACGAAGCTTGGTGACATTCAGGGCGACGATATGGAACCCTTCCAACTGAAAAGGGACATCCCGTATGTGGCCGCGGGCCAGTTCTTCTTTTAGATCCGAGAAAATCAGCACATATTTCTGGCCGGATCCCGCTTCGTTCAGGTATTCGACTGCCTGCAGCAGTCCCCCGGAAATATCCGTGTGGCTGCTGCCTGCCACCGACGATACGAATCCGTCAACCTGCTTCTGGAAGGCGCGTTTTTGGGTGTTGGCCACCGATGGACGCTGGTCAAAGGTGACCTTGGCGACGATGTCCTTTTCGCTGAAGCTGCCCGTATCGATGCGAGCCACCGCCATGGTATCTCCCGGGGCCAGGGTGCCCAGCAGGTAGTTGATGATGGCCTTGGCCTTGTTCAGTTCCTCGGTATAGGTGCCCGAGGTGTCGACCAGCATGTACACCCCTTTGGTATGGTTTATCTTCGGGGTGCATCCGGAGGACATCAGCACGACCGCAAACAACGCGGCTGCAATAATCGGGTATGGGCTCAGTCTGCTGTTTTTTCGCATGGTGCCGTCTCCTCCACCAGGGTCATGGACTTTTTCTTTGGGGCCTTGCGATCTTTCTCCGCTTTCTGCATCGATGGCGCTGCATTCATCTTCCGAAGGACCAGCGCCTCCAGCCACAGGGCCGGGAATATGATCAGATCATACACGTTGACCACCAACCGGCCCAGGTAATAGCCAAGGTTGCCCGCCAGGCGCAGCAAAAACGCAAGGGCTCTCAGCGCCCAGGCGCCGGCCATGCCGAGCACGGTTCGCGATGACGAAATAAAGGTCTCGAAGGGCATGGCGACCGTGGTGAGGATGAAGGGCAGAATGAACCCCAGGATCATCTGACCGATCGTAGGAATTTTGCTGGCCGCCACGGCCGAAGGTTCTATGCCGGCCAGGCTCTGTCTCAAGGCTTCCATGTCCGCCGCAATGCGATCGCGCATGAAGGCCAGGGACGATTCAACCCCGGCCAGGATGGTGAGCATGGCCAGCAGGATAAAAAAGAACCAGGTTCGTTTCTTGTCGTCGAGGCAGCCGATTACCGAAAACAGTCGGGTGAAACGCAGGGCGTCCATGAGAAAGATTCCCACGACGACCTCCAGGCAGACGATGAATATGCCGGCTACATCGGATGTTTTGAACGCACCGATATAGCTGGCACCGCCCACCATCTCGGACATCGGCAGGGCAACCAGGTTGAAGTTGATGATGGCGCCGATGACAAATATCCCCAGAACCAATCCGGAGGTGAAGAATTGGGTCAGCGAAGAAGACGAAAGCTGACGCTCGGCAATGTCGGTGTGGGTCCTGACGGTCTCGTAGTCCGCTATGCATTGATCCACCGCCTGGGAACGGCCGGTCAGGTCGGAGATGGCTTTTTCGATTCCCTTGAGGGTTTTGTCCGTGGCGCGCCACTGGGGCACCATGCGGGAGAGGATGCCGTGGCGGTCCGACACGGCTTTCCGATGGCCTTCGAGGGCCATCTTATGTTGTTCCTTCAAGGTGTTGTGGATATCTTCGAGAAGGTTGGCGACCAACGGGTCGCCCGACGGTTTGATGCCGGCGATGGCATCGATCACTTTGACCCAGTCCGACAGCCCCTGGGGAATTTCAGCGGTATTGCGGTAATCGTCTTCGAGCTTCAACAGATCTTCACGGAGCTGTCGCTGGAGTTGGGGGTAGCCTTCCAGATTTCGTTCCACCGCCGTGCTGATCCGCTCGAATTCGCGTTCCGTCCGCCGTTCGGCATGTTCGATGCCGGCAGCCAGCAGCACTTCCCGGTTGCGGGCTTCGAGGCGCTGTTGGGCTATTTTCACGGATGCGGCCGATACGCGCATGGCATTGTAAATCACCCGGCCAAGTGACCCCATTGAGTCATGAAAGGGCCGGCGGGCAAAATACATGGCTAGGATGCTCAAAAAAATCCATACCAGAACCGAAAGAAACGGCACCGGCGTGATATTGAACAAAATGGTTGCATCTGGCATGATATCCTCCATTAATTCAGTTAATAGCAATGCCTGGGGCATAAACGCCCCGGTGAAACTAGTCCCATGGGCTGTCGGATGGCGGATGAGCCGGCTTCAGCGGGCTTGATTTCAACGCCTGTAATTGGCTGTACATCCTTTTTTCTCCGGCGGTCGTGGACTGTTATCATGCGTTTAAACCTAAATCGCTCTCCGTTTTATGCAGCAATTCATATGCCGACATGTTCATTTCACCATCGACCTTAAATTCGATGGACTCAGGAACCGGCGAAGCGATAACAAATCGATCTCTATCTTAATGAAAACATAATGAATCCCTTCTTGCTTACCGGATTCGAACAGAGACCGGACCAGCCGGCTTTTTTATCTGTTCGGGTGCGCAGAGGCAGGGAACGTGTGTATTATATTGCACATCATGTTTCGTTATTGTCCATCCCAACCCCGCCTGTTTTCATTTATCGCCCGCTGACCCGTTTTCAATATTAAAATTGTAAAATAATTGCCACCTAAACTCCCCAATTCTAAGATTGCAGGGGAACCGGTATTCAAGTCTTCTTTGTCTGAAAGGCGGCAGCGTATGGTCTCTGCCGCGACAACGCTTTTTTTTGAGATTCAGGACAGGTCCGGTTGCTTCTGGATTGCCCGCCGGTGGTTTTGGTGCTTCGGTGGCCTGTATGGCTGCGCACGCTGCCGGCCCGGTCATTCAAGAAATCCGATTGCATCGATGGAATTATTGTTGTAAGCAACGTACCCTTTTTGTAAGCTGGTGGTCTCCGGATATTCGATTTTTGATCCAAGATCGGCATGCGGAGTTGCTTTTTAAAATTTTGAGCCAAAGGGTATCCATGACACTGAGTAAACTGGAAATTCAGCAGATGCTGCGTGAAATGAACATCAAATTTGAGGCCGATGAGACCTTCGAAGCCCTCAAACAGCGTTTGCAGCAGGAAAACCATAACCGGTGGCTCAAATCCGTGTCAGGAAGCCGGTCCGGTGACGGAAGAAGTGAAAAAATTCTGGTCAGAAAACGAAAAAAAGAGATCCCCGCGCAAACCCCGGTAACCGATCCACCAAGTGAATCTTCCAAACCTGAATTATCCGGAAAGCCAGTCCCACGGACTGCACCGGGTTACCCCCGCAAACCCGAACCCGCCTATGGGTCGCAGCCAATCGACAAGCCGGCGCCCGGAAAACCGTGGAAAGCGGCTGCCGATGGAACCGAACCGTTCAACCGTAAAAAGAATGTGTTCGAGTCCGTATTAAAACGGGCCAGGATGTGTTGCGAATGCTGCGGAAGCAAAACCGAAGACGGAACGGGGACTGATGGTCTGGAACCTTACCACATTCTGCCGCTGTCTCAGGGCGGCGACCATTCCATTAAAAACGTGGTGGCCCTTTGCCCGACCTGTCGGGAGGCCATGGAAAAGGAGCCGGACCCCAAGGCAATCAAGGATCTTAAACGAAAGACACGCTCCAAACTTTACGATTCCCTGCAGGTGGTCAGAAAAAAAAAGGTGCGTACCCGCCAAGGATATCCCCGCCGCCGGAAATAGATACGGATAATCCTCAATGCTGATCGAGTTTATGAATCGGCTGATTAAAGATGCTGACAAGAATATCTTTCTGATAGTTGGCAACCCGAAAGTTCATCATCAATTTAACTGCCGGGTTGATATCATACACAATCTTGAATAGAAACGCATAATTTCATCCCCGTCCCCAACGCCCCCCCGTCCCCAACGCCCCCCAGAGGCAGACAGTAAATGGTCCTCCCTAAACCGTTTCAGGTCACAGAGGCTATTCCGTTTACAGGAGCGGAAGATTGAAAAAATCGAAAAGAATATGTGATCGTAACAGGATGGATAAAAAGTCGATAAGAATTAACTACCAGGATGTTCGAAAGCGCTTGTCAATATCACGTTGGGCGATCAAGGTATCGTGGCTTATACGCACAGTCTACCCCAGAATATGATTCAATTTAATACTATCTGTCATGCCAAGCAAGCACTACTATGTGGCATGGCTTTTAAATCGAACACTTGCGCTCTGACGCGCCTGGATTAAAACTTGGATTTTTGGGATCTGTGAAATTCAGTACACGGTGTTGCTGTTTTTTGCCGACCGCAGTCACTCTTCGAATGATACGGTGATACCTGATAAGGCAATACCATTTAAATTCGTTTGCCAAGTCTGTCCAGGATGAATCGGAAGCGCCGCTGTAAGGGTACCAGTTGTAACCAGTTCTCCTTTTTGGAGGGGCATGGCATGTGGCTGTTTCGCGATGACGTCTATCAAATGCGCTACTGCCTTAAGGGGGCTGCCAAGTGCATTGGAACCTTTTCCTTGCTCTCGCATCTCCCCGTCACACGACAACGTGACGGTTAAGTTTTCAAGATCAGAAATAACTTCCGTTCCGAGTTGTGTCACGAGCAGTGGTTTACCAACAATCAGTGTTGCGTGAAGTCCCAAGTCAGCAATTGTGTCCGCAGCTTGGAATTTCCAGCCAGGAAAATGGGACTGTACAATTTCAATCCCATGAGCGATCCAGTCAATTGACGCCAGTACCTCAGACAAGTCGTCACTCGGCTTAGGCGGAGATCCAAAGTGCAAAACTATCTCTGGCTCAATTTTTGGTTCGGCGAATTGTCCGATATGACATTTGAAGTGAGGGGCTGCCTGCTGTTTGACAGTATGATTGTAAACATAAGCCCAAATGGGTTCTCGCACACCATAGATAGACCACATCTCTGGGTTGGTGAAGCCGAGTTTTCTGCCAATTGGTACAGCACCCTCTTCAAGCCTCATATCGTGGACCATCTGCGCCACAACATAGGCGTCGGCATTTGTGAAATCCTTCAACCTTGACGTAATTGGCTCGATTTGACCACATGCATCCTGAGCGGATTTCATTTCAAGGGCGATTTTATGATGATTGAAATTGCTTTCCATGGTGCCTCCATTGTCGGCTAATTGAATCATAAACGGGTAGTTTGGAAGTAAATCAATCTACATTGACCAGTTGGTTTCAGAATCTGTCTTTCGAAAATGCTTTTGCGCAATAAAAGGCGGGGAACAGAATACTATTTCTAATACAATTGAATAGAATGGAATCAATGCTGTGGTCAAGAGCGAACAATCTTGGAAATCCACATATTGTGGTCGGACGGGACACTGCAAAAGCGGTGATAACATACCGGGAATGAAAATATATTTTTATTCAATCGGTTTGGACAGGGACGTGGGGGACG
>JAHLLR010000081.1 GCA_020444075.1 Deltaproteobacteria bacterium | reverse complement strand
GCGGAACCTTATCCGGTAAGGATCAGTGAGCGACTGGCAGAGTTACAGAACAAGTGTTAAGTGCACAGTTTTAAGTGTTAAGCGAAGGATCGTATCGATTCAGTTGGAATACAATTGCTTAACACTTAACCACTTTAAACTTAAAACGGTTGCCCCAGCCCGACCAAGTTCTCCAGGTTTCTATTTCAAACCCAGCGCTTCCCATCCGACTTAAAAGAGGATTCCCACATACCCCACAAAGCTGTCCCCCGGGCTTTTGTCATAGCTGGTGGCGTAGACCAGTTTGTCGGCCTTCCGGGCGCCCATGGCCTTGCCGACGGAGATGGCCGCGGCCGCGGCTCCGCAGCAGCAGGCATTGTCATTGCTCAGACCCTCGCGGATCACCGCTTCCGGGTCCATGCGGATCATGGCATCGATTACGCGCCGGTCGTTGACGTCGCGCACCCAGTCCACGGCTTTTGAACCGACGCCCTTGGCGGTGAAACCATAGTTGGGGCCGTAGTGGGTCAGGTCCGTTGAACCGATGACCGAAATTTTCAGATCCAGTTCCCGTGCCGTCTCTACAACTGAATTCGCCAGATCCAGTGTTTCGGCTGTCGGCGGGACACCCATGGCCACGACCCGGGCCTCTTTGAAAAAATACCGGATGAATGGCATCTGAAGCTCGATGGTGTTGTCCTGTTGGAACCGGGTGGGGGTTTCCAGCTGGAAGATATGCCGGCGGGTCAATGCATCGGCCAGGTCCGTGTCCACCGCGATTGGACCAAAGGGGGTGTCCCATTCGCCTTCGGGCATCATGGCGCGGGGGGACCCGCTGTGCAGGTGCATGCCGAACACCACCACGACATCGGGTGATGCGGCCTGAGCCAGTCGGTGGATGACGTTGCAGGCGATGCTGCCGGAGAAGAACCAGCCGGCGTGGGGAACGATGCCGCCGACGGGGTTGGCCACTGAAACGGAGTGATTTTTGCCCGCTTCGAGAAACTGCCGGATCTGATCTTCACAGGCCTGTTTGCCCGATGGATACCAGCTTCCGGAAAAGACCGATTTTCTAAGATTCATGGCAGTACCTCCCTTATGGCTGCTACCCTTAAAGATACTGTTTAAAATAGATTTTCTTCTTTCGGATGGTTAAAAATTCTGTCATAGAAAAACGACAAGGTCACGACTTTTTTTTTAAAAGATCATGCTTATGGTATGCCGAGCAATGACAACGGACGGGTTTGAAGGCCGTCAGGCGCCCCGTAATCGATAATAGTTGACTGTACCCTGTTACCCTGGAGGAGATCATGTGGGATTATACGGAAAAAACGAAGGATCATTTTCTTAACCCGCGAAACGTCGGGTTTATCGACGATTTCGACGGAATCGGGGAGGTTGGCTCCCTGGCTTGCGGGGACGCGCTCAAACTCACCTTCAAGCTCGACGACAACAAGCGGATTGCCGACGCCAAGTTCCAGACCTTCGGCTGTGCCAGCGCCATCGCCTCCTCGTCGGCCCTGACGGAGATTATCAAGGGTATGAGCCTGGAAGAGGCGGCCAAGGTCACCAATGAGGACATTGCCGATTATCTGGGCGGCCTGCCCAAAGAGAAGATGCACTGCTCGGTCATGGGGCGGGACGCCATGGAAAAGGCCATCGCCTATTATCGCGGGGAAGCCGAGAAAAAGATCGAGGGCGAGATCGTCTGCGAATGCTTCGGCGTGTCCGATGTACAGATTGAGCGGGCCGTGAGGGAAAATGGTCTGACCTCCATCGAAGACGTCACCGATTACGTGAAGGCCGGCGGCGGATGCGGCAACTGCCACGACAAGATCCAGTTCATCATCGACAGGGTTCTGGGCAACACCCCCCGGGCCGCCAAAAAACCCGAAGCGCTGACCAACATCCAGAAGATCAAGATGATCGACGCCACCCTGGAACGGGAAATCAAACCAGCCCTGAACCAGGACGGGGGGGATATCGAGTTGGTGGATGTGGACGGTAACCGGGTGCTGGTGAAACTGCGGGGCACCTGCGCGTCGTGCAGCAAATCCCAGATTACCCTGAAACATTACGTGGAAAATAAACTCAAGGAGTTGGTTTCCCAGGATCTGGTCGTCGAGGAGGTATAGCGCATGAAACCCATTTATATGGACAACAACGCCACCACACGCGTCGCCCCCGAGGTGGTGGAGGAGATGCTGCCCTACTTTTCCGACCTTTACGGCAATCCGTCCAGCATGCACGCCTTCGGCGGCAACGTGGGCGCCAAGCTCAAGGCGGCCCGTGAACACGTGGCAACACTGCTGGGGGCCCAGCCCGATGAAATCCTGTTTACCAGCTGCGGCACCGAAAGCGACAGCACTGCCATTCACGCCGCCATCCGGTCCCATCCGGAGAAGAAACACATCATCACCACCCGGGTGGAGCATCCGGCGGTGAAAAACCTGGCCGAACATCTGGCCAAAAACGGTTATCGGGTCACCTTCGTGCCGGTGGACCGGCAGGGGCGCCTGGATCTGGATTATCTCTACCAGAAGCTGTCCGATGATACGGCCATCGTCAGCGTCATGTGGGCCAACAACGAAACCGGAACTATTTTTCCCGTCGAGGAGATTGCGAGAACGGTGCGCGAACGAGGCATCGTCTTTCACACCGACGCGGTCCAGGCCGTGGGCAAGATACCCATCAATATGGCCGAGTCCGCCATCGACATGCTCTCGCTCTCCGGACACAAACTGCACGCACCCAAGGGCATCGGCGTACTTTACATCCGCAAGGGCACCAAGTTTGCTCCCTTTCTCATGGGCGGTCATCAGGAACGCGGGCGCCGGGCCGGCACCGAGAATACCGCCTCCATCATCGGCATGGGCCGTGCCGCCCAGCTGGCCATGGCGTGCATGCAGGACGAAAACACGCGGGTGCGGACGTTGCGGGACAAACTGGAGACCGAATTGCTCAAACGCGTGCCCTGCAGCATGATCAACGGCGATCCCGAGAATCGCCTGCCCAACACCACCAGCATCGCCTTCGAATTCATCGAGGGGGAAGGCATCCTGCTGCTGATGGACCAGTACGGCATCTGCGCGTCGTCCGGATCGGCCTGCACCTCCGGCTCGCTGGAGCCGTCCCACGTGCTTCGGGCCATGGGCGTGCCCTTCACCGCGGCCCACGGCTCCATCCGCTACAGCCTGAGCATCTACAACACCGAGGAAGAGGTCGATTTCGTCATCGACAAGATGCCGCCGATCATCCAACGCCTGCGCCAGATGTCCCCGTTCTGGAAGGAGGGGCGGATCGCATAGCGTGATTGCCGCCTGACGGCTTGACCGGCCATTAACTTAAAAGCGCGGTGTTTCCTGGTTGGACCGGGAAATACCGCGCTTTTTGTTTTTGCGGATACCTTTTTAACCGGCAGCAAAACTGACCCATTGGGACGGGAGATCATTCAGTCAGGCAAGAAGTTTTATACGTTTAAATCAAAAAGCAGTCATTTGGTTCGATCCGATGCGAAATCGATTGAACCCGCGATAGAAGAAATAAAGGATATGGCAGAAGCCCGGATGCCCCGGCTAACCACATGCCGGCGCAGGCTTATCAAGTCCGGCGTGACAATTTGGCAAAGAGGGTATCCAATCGGGGTGTTTTTTCGTTGGAGCGGCTTCCAGCCGCGATTATATTCTGAATGATCGCGCTCCAACCAATTCAACCCACAAAACGAATAAAACCAACCCAACCGATCGCACCATCAAGCTTCCAACTTGGCCTTTACCTGCTCCACCAGCCAACCGATCCATTCATCGAAACCGGCTTCGGTCTTGGCCGAAATTTCGAACACCGGCATGCCGGGGTGGACATTAGCGATGGTCGTCCGGGCCAGCTCCATGTCGAAATCCAGGTAGGGCAAAAGGTCGATCTTGTTGAGCAGGGTGGCGTCGCACTCTCGGAACATCAGGGGATACTTGGCCGGTTTGTCTTCGCCCTCGGTGATTGACAGGACCACTACGCGCTTGTCTTCGCCGATGTCGAACTCGGCCGGGCAGACCAGGTTGCCGATGTTTTCCACGATGAGCAGGTCGATGGCGTCCAGGTCCAGGTCGGCCACGGCCCTTTCCACGACATGGGCCGCCAGGTGGCAGTCGCCGCCGAAGGCGTCGGTGTTGATCTGGGTTACCGGGGCGCCGGACTGGGCCAGGCGGTCGGCATCATTCGTGGTGCAGATGTCGCCCACGATCACCGCGCAGCGCAGGTCCGGCATGATGCGGGCCAGGGTCTTCTGCAGTGTCGTGGTCTTGCCGGAGCCCGGCGAACTCATCATGTTGAGGACGAATACTTTTTTCTCGGCAAAGACGGTCCGCATGCGGTCGGCCATGATGTCATTGGCGTCCAGGACCCGCCGGACCACCTTGATTTCACGGGTGCCCGATTTGCGGGACTCCACATCATGACCATGATCATGATGATGATGGTCATGGGGGCCGTGCTGCTTATGATCGTGGTGATAGCGTTTCGTCGTGCGATTGGTGAAAGACCACATGGTTAATCCTCGTCTTCGATTTCTATGGACTTAATATCCAGTTCGCGGCCGGAAAGAATGTCGATGGCCCCGCTCCGGCAGGCTGTACAGGTAAACACCGGCTCCGTGACCGTCCACTGGGCCTGGCAATCCTTGCACCGGGCCACCACGGGCACCTCTTCGATGGCCAGTTCGGCACCTTCCAACGGCGTGTCCTTGACTACCAGGTCAAAGCAGAACCGCAGGCTGTCCGCGACGATGGCCGACAGTTTGCCCACCTGGAGGTTGACCCGCCGGACTTTGGCTCCCTGCATGTCCTCCGGGATGGATGCCTTGGCGATATCCACGATCTCCATGGCGATGCCCATTTCGTGCATGGTTTTCTCCGAGGACCGAGGTCCGATTTCTTTCCTGATTGTATGGAACGCTGCTGCCCCCTCACCCTGTCCCTCTCCCCAAGGGGCGAGGGGACGTTTCCACCACAAAGGTTTATTATCAGGCTGAACCGCATACCACTGCACCCTCTCCCATCGAGGGGAGAGGGCCGGGGTGAGGGGTGGTCTGGCTGCCCCGCCGATCAATTATCATCCGGCCGGAATTTGTTCAACCTCATAAAAATAAGGACGGTCCGCAAAGACCGCCCGTCTGTTTGGTCAAATATCGATCAGAATAAATTCAGAAAGGGTGGATCTCGCCCGAGTTCAAGGCAACGCAGAAATCGGGTGAAAGATGCCGTTTCTGGTTATAGACTATTTGAAGGTTTCGGCGCAGACATCGCCAAGATAGGCCAGGTTTTCACACACATGGATCCCGTTGGCCTTCATGGCTGCTACCTTGCTCTGGCCGGTGCCGCTGCTGCCGCTGATGATGGCGCCGGCATGGCCCATGCGCCGTCCCGGAGGCGCTGTCAGACCGGCGATGAAACCCACCACCGGCTTGGTGACGGTGGCCTTGATATAGTCGGCCGCCTTTTCTTCCGCGTCGCCGCCGATCTCGCCGATCATGACGATGCCTTCGGTGGCGTCGTCGGCCTGGAAGCGCTCCAGGCAGTCGATGAAGTTGGTCCCGTTGACCGGGTCGCCGCCGATGCCGATGCAGGTGGTCTGGCCCAGGCCGGTCATGGTCAGGGCGTGGACGGCCTCATAGGTCAGGGTGCCGGAACGGGAGACCACCCCGATTTTGCCGGGCTGGTGAATGGCGGCAGGCATGATGCCGATCTTGCACTCGCCGGGGGTGATGATGCCGGGGCAGTTGGGACCGATCAGGCGCACCGGTTTGTCCTTGAGATAGTTCTTCACCCGCATCATGTCCATTACCGGGATGCCCTCGGTAATGCAGACGATCAGGGGGACTTCGGCGTCGGCCGCTTCCATGATGGCGTCGGCGGCAAAGGGCGGGGGCACGAAAATCATGCTGGCGTTGGCACCGGCGATCTTGACGGCATCGGCAACCGTATTGAAAACGGGAACGTCATCCATCTTCTGACCGCCTTTGCCGGGGGTTACGCCGGCCACCACCCGAGTGCCGTAATCAATGCATGCGCGGGCATGGAACTGGCCCTCTTTGCCGGTAATGCCCTGCACCAACAATTTGGTCTTTTTGTTGACTAGTATGCTCACGATTCAATCCTCGCTCGTTTGTGAGAGTTACTGGATAGCGGCCTGCAATTTTTCGGCGGCGTCCTTGAGGTCTTTGGCATTGATCAGTTCCAGGCCCGAATCCGCCAAAATTTTGCGTCCCTCTTTCAGGTTGGTGCCCTCCATGCGGATGATTACCGGCACGCGCAGGCCCACCTTCTCGGCGGCCTGGACCACACCGTTGGCCAGCCGGTCGCAGCGCAGAATCCCGCCGAAGATGTTGATCAGGATCGCCTTGACATTCTCGTCGCTCTGCAGGATGCGGAATCCGTTTTCAATCTGTTCGGCGCTGGCGCCGCCGCCCACGTCGAGGAAGTTGACCGGCTTGCCGCCGGCGTATTTGATGCAGTCCATGGTGGCCATGGCCAGCCCGGCGCCGTTGACCATATTGCCCACATTGCCGCCTTCGCCCAGGTGGATGTAGTTCAGGCCGTGAGTGCCGGCCTCCACCTCGGTGGGATCTTCTTCATCCAGGTCGCGGTATTCCTGGACATCGGGGTGACGGTACAGGGCGTTGTCGTCGAAATCCATCTTGCCGTCCAGGGCGATGACATCGTCTTCGGCGGTGATGATCAGGGGATTGATCTCAACCAGGGAACAGTCGTAGTTGACGGCCAGGTTGTACAGGTTCTTGAGCAGCACGGAAAAAGGCTTGATGGTCGCTTTGGGCATGTTGAGGCCGAAAGCGGCTGTCCGCAGATGGTATCCCTGGATTCCCACGTTGGGGTCCACGTACACCTTGATGATCTTCTCCGGTGTCTTCTCGGCCACCGTTTCGATGTCCATGCCGCCGGCTTCGGACGCCATGATGATCATCTTGGCCGTGGCGCGGTCCGGCAGAATGCTGAGGTAGAGTTCCTTGGCGATGTTGAGCCCCTGCTCGATCAGCAGCTTCTTGACCCGTTTGCCTCCGGGGCCGGTCTGTTTGGTGACCAGGTTCATGCCCAGGATGCTGTTGGCGTAACTGTCGAATTCTTCGGCTGTCTTGGCAACCTTGACGCCGCCGCCCAGACCGCGACCCCCGGCGTGAATCTGCGCTTTGACCACCACCGGGTAGGCGCCCAGTCTGTCGGCCACCGCCTTGGCCTCTTCGACGGTAAAGGCGACTTGTCCGTCGGGAACGGCCACGCCGTTCTTGCGGAACAGTTCTTTGGCTTGATATTCATGAATTTTCATGGATGGGCCTCTTTCTCCTCATTAAAAAGGATGAGCATGGTTGTCCGCCGGCGGCGGGCGACCATGCTCATCTTGTCAGTCACATGACTTCCGGCTTATCCGATCACGCAGAGCACGTCTCCCTTGGCCACCGAATCTCCCGAGGCGTAGTTGATCGCCTTGACGGTGCCGCTGGCCGGTGCGGACAGAGCGTTTTCCATTTTCATGGCTTCCAGGATCACCACGGTTTCACCCACGCTGACCTCGTCTCCCACTTTCTTGTCGTACTTGACGATCATGCCGGGCATGGGTGCGGTCAGGGGGGTGCCGGATGTATCGGCCGCCGCTGCGGGCGCCGCCGCGGCTTTCTTTTCAGGCGCCGCCGCCGGTGCCGCGGCAGGGGCTGCTGCAGGCGCTGCCGCCGGTGCCGCAGGCGCCGCCGCCGGCAACCCGCCGGAAAGCTGAATCTGCTGGGCGTATTTCAGGATGGGGCTGCCGCCCACTTCGTCCACGCCCACCTCGAAGTACTCGTTGTCCACGAAAACGTTGAAGGTGCGCAGGTTTTCGCCCTTGGCCGGGGCGTCTTTCTTTTTTTCCACCAGTTCGCCGGCTTTGGCCTTTTTGATCAGCTCGTCCAGTTTCTTTACCTGCTGCATGGTGATGGGTTTGACCGATTCGGGGACCTCTTCCTTGCCGTATTTCCACTGCAGGAATTTCTTGCCGGTGACGGGGAACATGGCATAGGTGACCAGGTCGTCCAGATCCACGGCCAGGTCGCCGATTTCGGCCTTGGCCTTCTCCATCTCCGGTTCCAGCACCTCGGCGGGCCGGCAGGTGATGGGCTCTTCGCCGCGGTCGTAGCCCTTGAGGGCTTTCTTCTGCACTTCGGGATCGATGGGCACGGCGGTCTTGCCGTAAAGGCCGTAGCACAGGTCTTTGACCTGCCCGGTAATCATCTTGTAGCGCTCCTCGGGTGTGTCGAAGAGCACGTTGTTGACGGTCTGGATGCCCACGATCTGGCTGGTGGGCGTGACCAGCGGGATCTGGCCCAGTTCCTTGCGCACCCGCGGCAATTCCTTGTAGACCTCGCCGATCTTGTCCAGGGCGTCCATGTCACGCAGCTGGTTGACCAGGTTGGAGAGCATGCCGCCCGGTGTCTGGTGCAGCAGCACGTTGATGTCGATGATGGACATCTTGGAGTCGTCGAGGAGATGTTTGTACTTGGGCATGACCTCTTTTTCGAAGATCTCGTTGATCTGGGCCATCAGCTTGATGTCGAAGCCGGTATCGCGGTTGGTGCCCAGCAGCGCCATGATCAGGGGCTCGATGGCGGCATGGGAGGTGCGGTAGGCATAAGGGGTCATGCAGGTGTCGATGATGTCCACGCCCGCCTCAATGGCCTTGAGGTGGCTCATGGGCGACATGCCCGAGGTGAAATGGCTGTGCAGGTGGATGGGCACTTTAACGGCGGCCTTCAGGGCCTTGACGATCGCATAGGCGTCGTAGGGGGCGATGAGGCCGGCCATGTCCTTGACGCAGACACTGTCGGCCCCCATGGCCTCCAGCTCTTTGGCCTTGTTGACGTAGTAATCCAGGTTGTATACATCGCCGCCCAGGCGCGGTTCGGTCATGGTATAGCAGATGCAGCCCTGGAAGTGTTTGCCGTACTCCTTGATCTTGGGCACGACGGTCTGAAAGTTGCGGTAGTCGTTGAGGGCGTCGAAGGTCCTGAAGACGTCCATGCCGTTTTCGCAGGCGCGGTCCATAAAGGCATTGGCCACGTCGTCGGCGTAGTTGCGGTAGCCCACCAGGTTCTGGGCCCGCAGCAGCATGGAGAAGGGGGTCTTCTTGAAGTAGCGCTTCAGGGTGCGGATCCGTTCCCAGGGATCTTCGTTGAGGAACCGGTGCATGGTGTCGAAGGTGGCACCCCCCCAGGTTTCCACGGCCCAGAAGCCCACCTGGTCCATCAGTTCGGCCACCGGAATCATGTCCTCGGTGCGCCCGCGGGTGGCGAACAGGCTCTGGTGGCCGTCGCGGAGGCTCAAATCCATGACCTTCAACGGGTTTTCCGCCTTGGGCCGGTTCACATCGTAATTCATTTTGGTCATTTTGACTTGATCGTGGTCACTCATCGTATGGGTCTCCTCTTAAAAAAATTGGATGTTTAATGGCTTGCTGGGTTCCAACGGTCCATCCCGGTGCTAGCGGAGTCGGTTGAAGGTTTTCATCTGCATGAGGTTGCGCATGGTCATCATGCCCTGCCGGCCGGACAGGCTCCACAGGTTGCCCTGGTCAAAGCGGCGGGGCTGCGGCCTTGCGGGGGGGGGCATGACCAGCGCTTCCTCTTCGGTCTGGATATAGGCCGTGACCGCGGCAAGGGCGGCGGCCAGTCTTTTTTCTTTTGCATCCATAAATCGCACCTTTTTTGGGTTCGGTTAGCTTTTCTACAGGGCCGCTACATGGGGATGTTGCCGTGTTTCTTCGGCGGGCGCAGTTCCCGTTTGCTGCACATGACCTCGAGGGCATCGATCAGCCGCGGCCGGGTCTGGGCCGGTTCGATGACGGCATCGATGTAGCCCCGCTGGGCGGCACAGTAAGGATTGGAGAACAACTCCTCGTATTCGGCGATCTTCTCGGCCCGTTTGGCCTTGGGATCCGCGGCATCCTTGATCTCTTTGCGGTGGATGATGTTGGCGGCGCCGCCGGCACCCATGACGGCGATCTCCGCGGTGGGCCAGGCAAAGGCGAAGTCGGCACCCAGGTCCTTGGAGCACATGGCCAGGTAGGAGCCGCCGTAGTCCTTGCGGGTCACCAGCAGCAGTTTGGGCACCGTGGCCTCGCTGTAGCACCAGAGCAGCTTGGCGCCGTGACGGATGATGCCGCCCCACTCCTGCTGGCTGCCGGGCAGGTAGCCGGGTACGTCGGCGATGGTGAGCAGCGGGATGTTGAAGGCGTCGCAGAAGCGGATGAACCGGGTGGCCTTGTCCGAGGCATTGATGTCCAGACAGCCGGCCATGACCATGGGCTGATTGGCGATGATGCCGATGCTGCGGCCGTTGAGCCGGGCAAAGGCTGTCAGAATATTGGTGGCAAAGTACTGGAAGGGTTCAAAAAATTCGCCGTTGTCGACGATGGAACGGATCACATCGCGCATGTCGTAGGATTTGTTGGGACTGTCCGGGATGATGGTGTTGAGGTTTGCGTCCGTGCGCGCGGGATCGTCACCCGTATCGACGAGCGGCGGCTCTTCCATGTTGTTGGACGGCAGGTAGGCGAGCAGGCGTTTGATCTGATTGATGGCGTCTTCGTCGCTTTCACACGCAAATTGGGCCACACCGCTTTTTTCATTGTGGGCCATGGCGCCGCCCAGGTCCTCGAAGTTGATCTCTTCGCCGGTGACCGATTTGATCACCTCGGGGCCGGTGATGAACATGTAGCTGGTGTTTTTCACCATGAAAATATAATCGGTCATGGCCGGTGAATAGACGGCGCCGCCGGCGGTGGGTCCCATGATTCCCGAAATCTGGGGGATCACGCCGGAGGCCAGCGAGTTGCGATAGAAGATCTGGCCATAACCGGAGAGGGCATCCACGCCCTCCTGAATGCGGGCACCGCCCGAATCGTTGAGGCCCACGAAGGGGACGCCGGCTTTGAGGGCCATGTCCATGACCTTGCAGATCTTTTTGGCCTGCATCTCTCCGAGGCTTCCCGCCCGGGAGGTGAAATCCTGGGCAAACGCGAACACCGGCCGGCCATCTACGAGTCCGTGTCCGGTAATGACGCCGTCCGAGGGAATGTCGACATCCTCCATGCCGAAATTTACGCAGCGGTGCTTGACGAACATGTCGATTTCCCGAAAGGTCCCCTTGTCGAACAGCTTTCCCAGCCGTTCGCGGGCGGTCAGCTTGCCATTTTCCTTGTGCTTGGCGACCAGTTTTTTCCCACCCATCTCAAGAATGCGCGCTTCGCGCGTCTTGAGATCCTTGATCTTTTCCTTCACAATACCCATGTCACATTCCTTTCACCTGAAGTGCAGACCCTTTTGACTAGCTGCCGGGCAATGATGAAAGCAATCCGTCAGCCGTCCGCAAATTAAATATAATAAAGAAAATAAATGGTTAAAAATTTTATACCTATGGAATGCATGCCTGAAACCAAGCCTATAACCCTTATAGACTCAGCGGTTGTTGTCAAGCAAAAAAAGAAGCGTTTCAGCGCCCACGGTGGGGGAGAGTTCTCCCCGTGCCACGGACGCTTCGATTTCCCGTAACCGAGCCTTGACCGTAGGGTGGTTGAAAAACCGCTCCTTGAGCCCGTCCTCGATGCGGGACCACATCCAGGCCAATGCCTGGTGGCGACGCTTTTCATCCAATTCGCCGGTGGCGGACAGCCGCTTGCGGTGATCCTTTATAGTCTCCCACAGTGTATCGACGCCGGCCAGTGTCAAGGCGCTGCAGGTCAGCACCGGCGGCGACCAGGTGGGCGTTGCCGGGTTGAGCAGGTGAAGGGCCAGCTCATAGGATCGTCGGGCTTTTTGCGCCTTTTCCAGGTTGTCGCCATCGGCCTTGTTGATGGCCACGGCGTCGGCCAGTTCCAGCACCCCTTTTTTGATGCCTTGGAGCTCGTCTCCGGCACCGGCAAGCATGAGGACCAGGAAAAAATCGACCATGGAGGCCACGGTAGTTTCCGACTGCCCCACCCCAACCGTTTCCACGAGCACCACATCGAACCCGGCGGCCTCGCAAACCAGCAGCGTCTCCCGGGTCATGCGGGCCACGCCGCCCAGGGTGCCCCCGGAGGGTGACGGGCGGATAAATGCACCCGGTGCAACGGAAAGCCGTTCCATGCGGGTTTTGTCCGCCATGACGCTGCCCCCGCTGCGGGTGCTGCTGGGGTCTACGGCCAGCACCGCCACCTGAAGGCCGTTTTCCACCAGCATCATGCCGAAGCTCTCGATGAAGGTGCTCTTGCCGACACCGGGAACGCCGGTGATGCCGAGGCGCACGGACTTTCCCGTTTCCGGAAGCAAACGATCCACCACGGTTCGGCCCAGACCCCGATGCGCAGGGTGCGCGCTTTCGATCAGGGTGATGGTCTTGGCCAGGATACGGCGGTTGCCGGATCGGACGCCGTCGATATAATAGTCGGGATCTTTTTCACCCATTGGGGAATCATTTCCGGTTGTCCAGGGCGTTGAGCACCTTGTTGGCCGAATCGGTAATAGCCGTTCCGGGGCCAAAGACGCCTACGGCACCGGCCCGGTAAAGAAAATCGTAGTCGCCCGGCGGAATCACGCCGCCGACAATGACCAGAATGTCTTCGCCACCGGCTTCCTTGAGGGCGCTGATCAACTGGGGTACCAACGCCTTGTGGCCGGCGGCCAGGCTGGAGGCGCCCACCAGGTGGACGTCGTTTTCCACGGCCATTTTGGCCGCCTCCTCCGGTGTCTGGAACATGGGGCTGATGTCCACGTCAAATCCCAGATCGGCAAAGGCCGTCGCCACCACCTTGACGCCGCGGTCGTGGCCGTCCTGACCCATCTTAGTGAGCAGAATGCGGGGCCGCCGGCCCTCCTTATCCATAAAGTCCGCGGTGCGTTTGCGAATGGCATCGATAACCGCGCTGTCCGAATATTCGGAGGCGTATACCCCGGAGAGACACTGGGTGGTGGCTACGAACCGGCCAAAGACCTTTTCCATGGCATCGGACACTTCGCCCACGGTGGCCCGGGCGCGGATGGCGTCGATGCTGGCCGCCAGCAGATTGCCGCCGTTTTCGGCAGCCCGGGTGACGCCGTTGAGGGCGCCGCGGACGTTTGCATCGTCACGTTCGGCCTTGAGTTTATGGATCATGCGGATCTGGTCTTCGCGCACCTGTTCCGAGACTTCCAGAACGTCCATGGGCGTATCTTCATCGAGCTTGTATTTGTTGACCCCCACAATGACATCCAATCCCTGATCGATCCGGGCCTGTTTGCGGGCTGCGGACTCCTCGACGCGCAGCTTGGGCATGCCGGTTTCGATGGCCTTGGCCATGCCGCCCAGTTCCTCCACCTCATCGATGATTTTGCGGGCTTCCCTGATGATGCCGTCGGTGAGCGATTCGATATAGTAGGAGCCGCCCAGCGGGTCGACGGTATGGCACACCTGGGACTCCTCCTGGATGATGATCTGGGTGTTGCGGGCGATGCGGGCTGAAAAATCCGTGGGCAATCCCACGGCTTCGTCGAAGGAGTTAGTGTGCAGGCTCTGGGTGCCGCCCAGCACCGCAGCCAGCGCTTCGAGGGTGGTGCGGATGATATTGTTGTAGGGGTCCTGCTGGGTGAGGCTCCAGCCCGAGGTCTGGACATGGGTCCTCAGCATAGAGGATTTGGGATTCTTCGGGTTAAAGGGCTTGAGCATGTCATGCCACAGGTAGCGGGCTGCCCGCAGCATGGCGATCTCCATGAAAAAGTTCATGCCTACCCCGAAGAAGAAGCTGAGTCGCGGGGCAAACGCGTCGATGTCCAGTCCTGCTGCGATGGCGGCACGGACATACTCCAAGCCGTCTGCCAGGGTGAAGGCCGTCTGGAGCACGCTGTTGGCGCCGGCTTCCATCATGTGGTAGCCGCTGATGCTGACCGTGTTGAATTTGGGCATGTGTTCGGAGCAGTAGGCGATGATGTCCGAAACGATGCGCATGGAGGGCGTAGGCGGATAGATGTAGGTGTTTCGGGTCAGGTACTCCTTCAGGATGTCGTTCTGGATGGTGCCGGAAAGCTGCTCCTGTTTGACCCCCTGCTCTTCGGCAGCCACGATGTACCCGGCCATGATGGGCAGCACTGCGCCGTTCATGGTCATGGAGACGCTCATTTTATCCAGGGGAATCTGGTCGAAGAGCACTTTCATGTCTTCTACCGAGTCTATGGCCACGCCGGCCTTGCCCACATCGCCCATCACCCGGGGGTGATCCGAATCATAGCCGCGGTGCGTGGCCAGGTCAAAAGCCACCGAGAGGCCCTTCTGCCCCGCGGCAAGGTTGCGGCGGTAAAAGGCGTTGGAGTCCTTGGCCGTCGAAAAGCCGGCGTACTGACGAATGGTCCAGGGGCGCCCGGTATACATGGTGGCCATGGGGCCGCGGACATAGGGGGCGAAGCCGGGCAGGGTGTTGATGTGGGGCATGCCTTCCAGGTCCTCTGCCGTGTACAACGGGTTGACCCGTATGCCCTCCGGGGTATCCCATTGAAGGTCATCCAGGGCTTTACCCCTGAGTTGCTTGGCGGCCAAATCCTTCCATTTCTGCAAATCGGGATGTTCTGACATGGTATGCTCCTTTGTTAAAAAGGGTTGATCGATTCAAATGGGGTTACCGGCCTGCCGGTAAAGGCCATTTTATCAACAACGAAATCAGTTCAAATGGTTGCCTGGATTGGAAATAGCTCGCCAGACCATTTCAAAAAGCATGCTGGCCTGATCGGTCAATCGGCCCTGCTGCCCCCTGGAGATCCACATGGTAAACGCCCGCTGCACCGTCCCCAGCATGAAATCCAACAATACGCCGGCGCGTACATGGGGATTCAGTTGGCCCTCTTTCTGGCCGTTGCGCATGACTTCCAGGTAGAGGTTGATCATCTTTTTCTGCTTGAAAGTTTCGTCCGCCATCCAGGTTTTCATGGGCAGGGTCATGAAGATGATTCGGGCCAGCCCCGGATTGCGCTCGTAGTAATCCAGCTGAAGCCAGAGAACTTTGCGCATCTTTTCCTTCAGGTCTTCGATGCCCTGGAGGTGGTCGTAAATCCGTTCGGTCAGTTTGCCCAGCCAGACGTCCACAAAGGCAAAGACCAGCCGCTCTTTCGAGCCGTAGTGTTTATAAATGGTGGAAAAACTCACACCCGCCCGGTTGGCCACGTCGCGGATGTTGGCTTTGTGGAAATCGGAATGGGAAAAAATGTCCAGAACAGCCTGTTCCAGCCGCTGGTACACTTCAGGTTTAAGGGGAGTGAACATTGTTATAGTTTGTCCGATTGTATTGGTCAGCTCAATGGCAGGTCCTTTTTAAAAAGCCTGTATTTATTGTATAAAAATTTATTTTTCCTTTGTTCTATTTCTATTAAAATACTTCGAATAATGATGTTTCTCTTTAAATAAATTTATATTTATTTGAATTAATTATGTATAAATGTTTTGATGAGGTTTGTAAAAATAGCAAGTGTAACAATGTTATTTTTCGGCACGTTAGAACGCGAACCAATCCTCTGTCAAGAAAAATTAAATGAATTTAAATCAGTTTGTGAAATTCGTTTATAGCTGGGCCAGCCACTGCGCCCTGTCAACTTTTGCCGATCGCATGACCCAAGACTTGATCCCGAACCGGAAGGTGCATATAGTGCAGGACCTGAAAAATACGATTGGATAGGTTGAGGGGGCTGTCCGTCAGTCCTGCCTTCCAACATTTCCGGAAAGGAAGTGGCCGCGCGGACTGGCCAAAATTGATGTATACACTCGACGATTACGATTACCATCTGCCGGAGGCGCTTATCGCCCAGACCCCGGCAACCGATCGGGACGGCTCGCGGCTTTTGCACCTGAACCGCGATAATGGCCTTGTTTCGCACCGGCATTTCCAGGATATTGTCAACCTGCTGCGCCCCTCGGACATCCTGGTGGTGAACAATACCCGCGTCATCCCGGGACGCCTGCATGGCCGCAAGGCAACCGGCGGAAAAGCAGAACTGCTGATCCTTGATTACGGTGAAACCGATGATCGTGGCCGTGATGCCTTCAATCGGTCGTATCGCTGTCTGATCAAGACTTCCAAACAGGCCGCTGCCGGGACGCGGATCTTTTTCGAGGAGGGGCTGGTTGCCGAGGTCCAGGATTTTTCCAACGGCGTGTATACGGTGGCATTTTCGGCACCGGAACCTTTTGACGGCCTGCTCAGCCGAATCGGCCGAATGCCTCTTCCGCCGTATATTAAAAGGGATGAAACGCAGCCGGATGAAGCGGACCGGATGCGCTATCAGACCGTTTATGCCCGCGAGCAGGGCGCCATTGCCGCCCCTACCGCCGGTTTGCATTTTACCGATGAGGTTTTATCGCGCATCCGGGAAAAAGGCGTCACGGTGATGGCCGTCACCCTTCACGTGGGATACGGCACCTTCGTGCCGGTGCGCGTGGACGATATAAGGGACCACCGCATGCACGAAGAGTGGTTTTCCATTCCGGAAGAGACAGCCCGAATTGTCAGCCAGGCCAAAACCGAAGGCCGCAGGGTAGTGGCCGTGGGCACCACCAGCGTGCGCACCCTTGAGTATGCCACCGGATCAGACGGGATCATCCATCCGGGAAGGGGCAGCTGCGATCTGTTCATCTATCCCGGCTACCCTTTCAAGACGGTAGACGCAATGATCACCAACTTCCACCTGCCACGCTCCACCCTGCTCATGCTGGTGTCGGCCTTTGCCGGCAGGGAAACCATCTTGAGCGCTTATGATAAGGCCGTGGATGAAAAATACCGGTTTTTCAGTTATGGGGACGCGATGTTTATCGATTGAGGGTTCAAGGGGGCAAGGATTCGAGGTTTCGAGTGAACCGCTTTGAATCAAGGGTAGTTTCCATGAAGCGAACCAATTTTACCAACCTGTCAGATGCAACCAATGAACCGAACCTGTCATGCTTGATTTCAAATTGATTGCGCAGTCCGGCGCGGCTCGCGCCGGCGGCTTTGATACACTCCACGGCCGAGTGGAAACCCCGGTGTTCATGCCCGTAGGCACCCAGGCCACGGTCAAGGCCATGAGTCCGGAAGAGCTGAAGGCGGCCGGTGCCCAGATTATTCTGGGCAACACCTACCATCTCTACCTGCGGCCCGGATGCGATATCATCGGCAGATTCTCCGGTCTGCATCGATTCATGAACTGGGATCGGCCCATCCTCACCGACAGCGGCGGCTTCCAGGTGTTTTCTCTTTCCCGGCTGCGAAAGCTCACCGAGGAGGGCTACGCTTTCCAGTCCCACATCGACGGTTCCCGGCATATGCTTTCGCCGGAGAAATCCATCGAGGTTCAGATCTGCCTGAATTCAGATATCATCATGTGCCTGGATCAGTGCCTCGAACATCCGGCCAACCATGAGCAGGCCGCGGCAGCCCTGGCATTGACCACCCGGTGGGCCCAGCGATGTAAAACCTTTTGGCAGGAGCGAACCGACGGGCAAAACAGCCTGTTCGGCATCGTCCAGGGTGGCATGTTTGCAGATCTGCGGGCGCGTTCGGCCGAAGCGATCGCTGCGATCGGCTTCCCCGGATACGCCATCGGCGGCCTGAGCGTGGGGGAACCCAAGGAATTGATGATGGAAATGGCCGCCCGCACCCTGCCATTGCTGCCCGATGATCGGCCCCGGTATATCATGGGCGTGGGCACTCCCGAGGATCTGGTGGAACTGGTGGGCCTGGGAGCCGACATGTTCGACTGTGTCATGCCTACGCGGAATGCCCGGAACGGGCAGCTGTTTACCGAGGAGGGTACCCTCAACATCTGCAACGCCCGCTTTCGTGAAGAAGAGGGGCCGGTGGATCCGTCCTGCGACTGCCATACCTGCCGTCATTACAGCCTGGCCTACCTTCGTCACCTCTATACGGCGCGTGAAATCCTGGCATACCGGCTAAACACCATCCATAACCTCCACTATTACGTGAATCTGGTAAAAGCCATGCGCACGGCGATTCTGGCCGGAACATTTGACCAGTTTAAGAAGGCGTTCTATAGTAAGCGCATGCATTGACGGTGTCGAAATCGGTCCGATATCCGAGTCTGTTTGAAAATTGGGCTTACCATTTGGGGAAAGGGGACATGCAATGAAAGAAAAAGTGGAAGCGGCCATCGAAAAAATCCGGCCCATGCTCAAGGCGGACGGCGGTGATGTGGAATTGATCAGCGTTGACAACGGCATCGTCAAGGTTCGGCTGCAGGGGGCCTGTGCCGGCTGCCCCATGTCCCAGATGACGCTCAAAAACGGCATCGAGCGGGTACTGAAGCAGCAGATCCCCGAAATCAAATCGGTCGAATCGGTCTGATTTTTCCTACTCGCAGTAAAGTGCGCAACAGCCGGGTGAACATTCCCGATGCGCGATTGCCGCGGCGGCGGGCGATACCGCCTTCATTCGTATGCCCTTCTTTTTCCTTGTTGACACAAGGGCCTGCCATTTTTTAGGCTACACGGCCGTTATTTCCGATCAACGCTGATCCACAGGAGAGGCGGATGCTATCCCTGTCTCGTCGATTTGCGGATCTTCGCATCCGCTACAAGATGCTTATCAGCTATTCTGTGGTATTTGTGCTCTCGTTCTCGATTGGCAGTGGAATTATATATTTCTTCGTTAAGCAAGCCATCGAAAAAAATATCGAAAGCGAGCTGACCAATACCACCCAAACCATATTGAACATGGTTCGGACTTCTGCCGGAGTTTCCATAAAAAACCACCTGCGTGCCGTTGCTGAAAAGAACAGGGAGATTGCCCAGCATTTTTACCAGCTGGCCCTGGCCGGCTCATTCAGCATGGAAGAGGCCAAAAGCCGGACCCGGGACGTGATGCTGTGCCAGACCATCGGAAAAACCGGATACATCTACTGCATCGACAGCCATGGCGTCATCTTGATTCATCCGGAAAACGCCCTGGTCCACGCTGATTTGTCCGATTTTTCTTTTATTGCCGACCAGAAGATAAGAAAGGTCGGTTATCTGGAATACAACTGGAAAAATCCGGGAGAGACCCATCCACGACCCAAAGCGTTGTACATGACCTATTTCGAACCCTGGGACTGGATCATTTCGGTTTCTTCTTATCGTAATGAATTCAGGGAACTGGTCAACGTGGATGATTTCCGGGACAGCATCCTTTCCCTTGTGTTCGGCCAGACGGGGTATTCCTATGTTTTGGATCTCGAAGGCAATCTGATTGTGCACCCCTCTCTCGGGGGCAATTATTTCGAAGCCACCGATGTCACGGGACGTCAATTCATCCGCGAGATCTGCGAACGGAAAAGTGGAAAAATTATTTATTCCTGGGCGGCGCCCGGTGAACCGGAGGCCCGCGAAAAACTGGTCATTTTTAACTACATTCCTGAATATGAATGGATTGTCGCCTCATCCAGCTACCTGGAGGAGTTCTATGCACCGCTCAAGACCATCGGGCACCTGATTCTGGCCACCGTGGTGATTTCGTTCATTCTGGTGTTGCCCCTTACCTTGCGGATCAGCGCTTCCATTACCAACCCGCTTCAGGAATTGATGAATCGGTTTGCTTCGGGCGCCAGGGGGGACATCTCGGTGCGCATGCAGCGGCAGAGTCGTGATGAAGTGGGTGCGCTGGCCAACTATTTCAACGCCTTCATGGAGCGGCTGGAGGCCTATAGTGAAAGCCTGAAGACGGAAATCAGCGACCGCAAAAAAGCAGAGGCCGCCATCCGCAAAAGCGAAGCCAAATACAGGGAATTGGTGGAAAATGCCAACAGCATCATCCTGCGGATGACACCGCAGGGCACCATCACTTTTTTCAATGAATTCGCGCAGCGGTTTTTTGGATACACTGAGCTGGAAATCCTGGGAAAGCCGGTCGTTGGTACCATCATTCCCGAGGAGACGCCCGACGGCATTCAAATGATGGTCCGGCAATCCGGCCAGCGAGGCCGGCAACCCTATGCCAATATGCTGCGCAACGGCAATCGGGTATGGATTGCCTGGACCAGCCGGACCACCCATGACCGTTCCGGCGAGATTAAGGAATACCTGTGCATCGGTACCGATATCACGGAATCCCGGAAAATGGAAAACATGATGGTTCAGACCGAAAAGATGATGAGCGTCGGGGGCTTGGCTGCCGGCATGGCCCATGAGATCAACAATCCGCTGGGAGGGATGCTGCAGAGCCTTCAAAACGTAATTCGGCGAATGTCTACCGGATTGCCAGCCAACGAAGCCGATGCAGTGGCGTGCGGCACCCGCTTGGAAACCATTCGCTGTTATCTGGAAAAAAGAGAGATCTTCCGGTTTTTGGAAAATATCCGGGTCTCCGGAGAGCGGGCATCGCACATCGTCGAAAATATGCTCAGCTTCAGCCGGCGCAGCGAATCGAGGAAAACACCGGTTAATTTGTCCGAATTGTTGGATAAGGCCGTTGAGCTGGCGGCCCACGACTATGATTTGAAAAAGAAATTTGATTTTCGCCACATCCGGGTCGTCCGGCAATATGAACCGGACATGGTGCCGGTTCCCTGTGCGGCCACCGAAATCGAGCAGGTGATCCTCAACCTGCTTCGCAATGCAGCCCAGGCCATGGGCGAAAACGGGCGGCAGAGGCAGCCACCCTGTATTACCCTGAGCTTGCGCAGGGAGGGCGAGTCAGCGGTTATTGAAATAGCAGACAATGGGCCGGGCATGGATGCACAGCGGCTCAAACGGATCTTCGAACCGTTTTTCACCACCAAGGAAGTCGGGGTGGGAACGGGGTTGGGACTGTCGGTTTCCTATTTTATCATCACTAACAACCACAACGGTTTCATGTCCGCGGATTCGTCCCCGGGCAAGGGGGCGACGTTTATCATCCGATTGCCCTTATCCGATTCTTCGGTGGAATACCGGAACCCATCCGGCGGCAGCACCGCCGCCGAATCGACGGAGTCCCTTCATGTCAGCTGAAATCGCACCGCAATACTGTGTTCTCGTTATCGATGACGAAGATATTGTGCGGGACAGCATCTCCACCTATCTGGAAGACAGCGGATTTGTCGTACACCAGGCCAAAGACGGCAAAGAAGGGCTCGAACGATTCCGGCAGGTCGACCCCAATGTGGTGTTGCTGGATCTTCGCATGCCGCGCATGGACGGGCTTGAGGTGCTGGCGTCGATTGCCGAAGAACTTGACCAAGTTCCCGTGATCGTGGTTACCGGAGCCGGTGTGCTCCAGGACGCCGTGGCGGCCCTGCGCCTGGGGGCCTTCGATTTTGTCACTAAGCCCATTGTCGACATGGCGGTGTTGGAGCATGCGGTAAACCGTGCCTTGGAGCGTACCCGCCTTCGAGAGGAGAACCGGCGTTATCAGGCCCATCTGGAAGATGAAATCCGCGCCCGGACCCAGGATCTGCGTTGGCGAACCGAACAACTGCTGGCGGCCAACGCAGATTTGGAAAAGGAAATGGCCATCCGTGAAAAGACCGCTTCCGCCCTGAAGCAGAGCGAAGCCCGTCTGGCTGAAGTCGTCTCCATTTTTGAAGGGTTCATCTATACCTGTGATTCAAGGTTCTGTCTTGATTTCGTGAATCGCAAGCTGGCCGATCACGTGGGCGGGGATGCGGCCGGCAAGATCTGCCATCACGCCCTATACGGCCTGGACCAGCCGTGCCCGTGGTGTCGACACTCAGATGTGTTTGCGGGCCAGACCGCGCACACTGAATTTTACAACGAAAAAGACGGCCGCTGGTATGATGCCGTTCAATCACCGATGTTCGGCAGTGAGGGACAGGTTCGAAACCTGCAGGCCGTGGTGCTGGATATTTCTGAACGCAAAGCCACCGAAGACTGGCTGCGCCAGCGGGAGGCTCAGCTTTCGGAAAAAAACCGGCGGCTGAAATCCTCTATGCGGACGGCGAGCCGGTTCGGCCATATCATCGGCAAAAGCCGGCCCATGCAGGAGGTTTACGAGAACATCCTCAAGGCTGCGGAATCCAACGCCCATGTGATTATCTACGGCGAATCCGGCACCGGCAAGGAGCTGGTCGCCAAGACCATCCACGACCTGTCTGACCGCGGCAGCAAAAAATTTGTTACGGTCCATTGCGGTGCCATTCCGGACACCCTCATCGAAAGTGAATTCTTCGGCTATCGCAAAGGTGCCTTTACCGGAGCGGATCAGGACAAGCCCGGCTACCTGGATGCGGCCGACGGCGGAACCCTTTTCATGGACGAAGTGGGCGAGCTGAACCTGACCATGCAGGTCAAGTTGCTGCGGGCTATCGAGGGCGGTGGCTTCACCCCCATCGGCAGCAGCGCGGTGCAGCAAGCCGACATCCGCATCGTGGCCGCCACCAACCGCAATCTGCGCAGCAGTCTGGAATCGGGTCGCTTTCGCAAAGACTTTTACTATCGGATCCATATCCTGCCCATTTATCTGCCTTCCCTGAAATCCAGGAAAGAGGATATACCGCTGCTGGTAAACCATTTTGTCAGCGACTTTCACCACGGCGACAAGCTTCCCGTGGTGCCCCAGCGCATCATTGCTGCCATGCAGCGCTATGATTGGCCGGGGAATGTCCGCGAACTGCAAAACAGTGTTCATCGGTATATCACCTTAGGAGAGATCGACTTTTTGGACCTTCCCCAGCCGAGTGACACACCTGACATCCCAACGGGCAGGCCGCACTTTCAACCGGATGGATCCAGTGAAACCTTGAGCGATGCCGTCAGTGCCTTCGAAAAGGCATTCATCGAACACCTGCTCAAAGAGAACCAATGGCATCGCTCCCGCGTTGCCGCGTTGCTGGGCATTGATCGGCGAACGCTGTTCCGCAAAATGAAAGCCTATGGGCTCTAACCTTCCCCAGTTGGGACAAAAAAATCCCAAATATTGATTTGTCATTAATAACAAATAAATAAAGCCGTTTTTGCCTTGCAATGGGACAAATAAGCCCCATTTATTCTAAGAATCCGATTCATTAAAAATCAGATTTTCATGCAACGTAACTCATCGTTTTTTTGATCATAAAATATTTTTCTCGGCTATGGCACCGGCTTTGCACTTCACTCAATAGTTACAGCATGGAGCGTTGAACCCGGTAATCTCCTTTAGCCGCTGATCCTTCAATGATTCCAGGATGCCATCAGGCTCTACCATGCTGAATCCGATTTCGGGCAAAAGCGCTTTATTTTACTTTTTCACATTTATTTCCACAGGAGGTCTCAATGGCAGCAGAAGGACAAGGAAATCCAGCAGTCGTCGGTCTGGCCGGTTTTGGTTTAACGACGTTGATTCTCCAGTTTCATAACCTTGGATGGTGCGGCATCGGGCCGGTCCTGGCGCTTGCTTTGGCTTTCGGCGGGGTGGCCCAGCTGATTGCCGGTTTTCAGGAGTTCAAGTGCGGCAACAACTTCGGTTACAGCGCCTTTGTTTCCTACGGCTCATTCTGGATCGCCCTGGGAATTATCTGGATGCTGAACCATTTCGAGGTTTACACCCTCAGTCACACGGACGTCGGCTTTTTCCTGGTGGTGTGGACCCTCTACACCGCCATCATGTGGATCGCAGCCATGCGGGTTCACGGCGCCATGGCTTCCACGTTCACCCTGTTGTTGATCGGCTTTATCGGTCTCGATCTTGCCCATTTCGGGTATCCCGGGTTGACCAAACCCACCGCGATCGTTTTGATTCTGTGCGCACTGAACGCCTGGTATATGATGGCAGCCGCGATTTATGCCCAGGTGTTCGGGAGACCCATTCTTCCCGTCGGGAAGCCGTGGATTGATTCCACACCACCCGAACCGGTTGGGAATCTGGCCAAGGAAACCGCTTAATCCTTCCTTCACGGCATTACCTCATGCCGATGACTGATTTGAACAGCAATACCCAATTCAAAAAAGCAGGAGCTCATTTTTTCTTGCCCGGAGCGGTCGGATTTGCTCCGGGCAAGATCCTGGCGCCTGCTGGAGTTGCTCACTCCTCGGCCAGACACCTCGAGTCCCATTTGCATTGGGAACATCGCCAACACACGAAAGGAAAGATCCATGACCAACCTATACGATACCGCATATGCAGAATCGA
>JAHLLR010000080.1 GCA_020444075.1 Deltaproteobacteria bacterium | reverse complement strand
TAGCGAAGTTGCATTAAAGATGCAATAATTTTTTAATTAGAGTTGGAATGAAAATAAAACAAGAGTGGGAAGGAAAGATTTTTTACTTATGTCAAATTAAAATCAAAAAAATTAAAGTCGGGACAGAAAGGTGCCGATGATCAATTTACAGCGGCACATCGGGGGATTGTCGCTGTAAAACATTACCTCCTCTTCTTTCATCCAACTCCTTCTGCCTGCGGGGCGGTCTTTTGACCGCCCCGCTCCTTTTGAGTCACCGTTGGCCCGGTCGCCGGTTACAGGTCCCCTTTTACCCTGACCAGGGTGTAGAGCAGTTCTATGGGTTTGCCCGGTCGTCCGGGTTTTTTGTCGATAATCACCTTCCAGGAGGAATGTTCTTCCAGTTTCCACATCATCTCGTGAATCTTTGCCAGAGCGCCGTCGGCATCGCCCCCGACGGAGCTGATGGTTTCGGATTCCTGGAAGGAGACATTGTCGTTTTCATTCGTGCCCGGGCCAAGCCCCACCAGGACGGATCCCTCTCCGATATCCACCAGGGCGCGGTTGATCGCTGCCGACAACCTGGGGGCGACGGGGGAGAGTTCCATGTGAATGAGCTTTGATAGTTCATACGGGGTCATCTTTTGTCACACTCCTGTTGGTTATAGGATGGCCAGCAGGCCGTAAATGTTTTCCTTGCGGGAATAAAAATCGGACATGATCCGGTTCGCCTTCTCCTCTGGCAAGCCGAGTTGTCGGCAAATCCGATCATAGTGAGCGTAGTGGCCGCAGAACAGTTCACCATTGAGTCCGGACATCGAACACAGGCAGTCGGCCAGGTAGACGATTGCAGTTTGTTGCGGAATGTCGGCCACCTCGTCTGTCAGGTGGTGGTTTTGAATGGTGCCGGCCAGTTTTTCGCTGAAATTCCACTTTTCGGCGATCCGCCCGCCGAGATGGGCATGATCGATGCCCAGTACATGGCGCTCGGCCGCAACCAGGCTCAGGCTGTCGATTTCCATGGACCGGCGAATCGTGTCCATGGCTTCACGCATGTATCGGTCCATGACGATGACGCCGATGTCCTTGAGCAGGGCCGCCGTGAACACGGTGTGCTTTTCCGGGGCCTCAATGGTTTCGGCGATGTCGCTGGCCATGAGCGCGCAGGAGACGGACTGCTTCCACAACTGGCCCTCTTCAAGGCCGTATCCCTGGTGAGCGGATTTCAGCGGTCTGGTAACGCCGTTGAGCAGCAGGATGTCGACTACCCGTTTCAATCCCAAAAGAACCACGGCGTCGTGCACCGAGTCTACTTTTTTCTTGAACCCGAAGGCGGCTGAGTTGGCCAGTTTGAGCAGGTTTGCGGTCACCACGGGTTCGTAAAGGATCAATTCCGTGATCTCGGAAACCGGCACCTCGGGGTCATCCACCAAATCCATGAGTTGATGAATCACCTGGGGTACCGGTTCGATCCGTTCACTTTCCTTCAATAATCGGTCCAGGGACAGCATGGCCCATTCTCCTTTCCTTTACCTCTACCTTTTTTCGATCATGAGTTCAAGCCAATGGTCCATCCCGCAGACCCTTTCCAAGATGTAAAAAGAGCTGACAGGATCCATGGCATGCCGCGCCATGATCTACTCCCTGGAGATTGCGAAAATATTATAAAACCGGATAGATAGCTTTATCCACACCATTGGCACAGCCATTGCTCATCCAGTCTGAAAAAAAGAGTGGTGGGCACACGGATGGTTTTTGTCTGAAAAAAGAAAGGAGATCACCATGGCCGGAAAAGGAGTTAGTGGAAAATATGTGCCGGGAACTTATGCCAAGCGAAAACCCGGCTCCGAGGAACTGGTGGGGCATTATGTGCGCATATGGGAAGGCCGGAAGCTCGTCCAGGCGGAAACGGAGAGTGCGGCCGCTGCACCTGCGGAGCTGGCCCCGTGCATCGCATTTTCAAGGAAAATCGGCGTCGGTGCCCTGGAGATTGCCGACATCGTGGCCCTGAAACTGGGATACAAGGTGGCGGACCGGGAATTGATCGAGCAGATCGCCAACCAGTCGAACATCAGCGAAAAGGCCGTCGACTATTTCGACGAGCGCTTCCCGGGCTATGTCAACCGGACCTTTAAATACCTTTTCGGTGAAAAGGCGTTTATCGACAGTGACTATTCCAGGCACCTGATCAGCGCCGTTTTTGCCATTGCCGGCCTGGAGCCGACGGTATTCGTCGGCCGGGGAGCCCATCTGATTCTGCCCCGTGAGCGGGTGCTGGCCGTTCGCTGCATCGGCTCCGATGAATACCGGGCCAAACGAATTGCCGATATCATGCGGATCAGCAAAACCGACGCTCAGAAGAAATTGTCGAGCATCGACAAGGAGCAGGCGGTATTTTTCAAGAAAGTCTTCGGTAAAAAAGCGGCTTCCCCCTATGAATTCGATATGGTGATGAACCTGGATCATTTTGCCAACCCCGGGGATGTGGCCGACATCGTTACCCTGGCGTTTAATAAAAAATTCAAGGCTGCCGGCTGATCATCGCCCGCAAGCAAACCGGATAACCAACCATGACGGCAACCATCACCGATGAAGCCATTCGGCAACGCGTGGGGAACTGGTTTCCGAGTCTTGCCGACCGTCGCCGATATCGATGCCATACCGATGCCACGGATTTTTATCAGGTGGACTATGGGGATGTGCTGGTCCTGGCCGGCCATCCTTACCTGATTCTGAACAATGCCAAGGAGGGGCGTTTCGGACTGGACGACCAGGAAAAGTTCTGGGTGAAGCGCGCCGTGGACCTGGAGAGCGGCCAGCGGAAAATCATCAAACTGGTGTTTTTCGAAAAATTTACCGCCCACATCGGCAACATTGCCTTCGATTGCTTTAGAAGCCCCCGCAAGGAGGCGCGCATTCTGGAACGGGTGGCGAACCATCCGCATTTCATGCACGGGTTCGCCACCTCCGACGCCGGGGGAAACATCATCCGGGTATTGGATTTCATATACGGAAAATCACTCTACGACACTATCGAGGAATTGACCAGCAGTCATGAGCGTTATTTTTTTGATGATTTTCCGGAGATTCTTGAGCAATTCAAAACCTGCATCGAGGCTATCGGCTATCTTCACCGCCAGGGGGAGAAACACGGGGACATCCGGCGGGATCATATCATTATCGACCGGGAGAGCGGTGATTACCGGTGGATCGATTTCGATTTCAACTATCGCCACCGTGAAAACATATACGGCTATGATCTTTTCGGCATCGGCAATATCCTGATCTATCTGACCGGCAAGGGGGATCTGCTCGTGCCGGATCTGTTTCAACACAAGCATCCGTCCTTCGGCATGCTCAAGCCACAGGACCGCAACATTGTATTTAATCACCGGTTGGCCAACCTGAAAAAAATATATCCATATATCCCGGAATCGCTCAATCGCATTCTGCTGCATTTTTCAGTGGGCGCCAACTGGTTTTACGAGCATGTGGACCAGCTTCTGGAAGACATGACCCAGATTGCCATCTGACCGTTTCAACCACCCCGTCGCCCGGTTTTGCCCGGGCGCATGACGGTTTTAACCACCCGGGTTAAACCATTTGACGGAATGCCGAATGAACCGCTTAAAAAACAATCATATCGTCATAGCTGTGGACGGATCGGAAAATTCCAGGCGCGCGGTGACTTATGTGGGGGAACTTCTGGGCGGCCTGAAGGGTTTCACGGTAACGCTGCTCCACGTCATTCATGCACCGGAAGAGGATTTTTTCTCATCCCCCCAGGAACGTGAACGGTGGGTCAAATCCGGCCGGAAAAAAGTCGAAAGATGGATAGCCGAATACCGTGACATGCTGATTGCCGGCGGCGTCGACGCCGGGGAGGTGTCCATTCGCACCGTAGAACGGGACGGCCCTTCGCTGGCCCGCCTGATCCTTGCCGAAATGACCTTTCTGGAAGCCGGCACCATCGTCGTGGGCCGGCAGGGATTGTCCCGCAAAGAGGAATTTCTCTTTGGTTCCGTATCCAAACAGATTGTCAGCCATGCCCGCAACTGCACCGTCTGGGTGGTTCAATAGCACAGATTATCGCAGTCTGTTTGCCAACGCCCGTTCATGATGTGACCTGTATCACTTCACCCGGATATCAAAAACCTAATTTGGCCAACGCCGCCGACGGTTGTAGCTCCATCGCGGCCCATCGGGCCGACCGTCAAGGTGATCGAATGCGTCTTTGGTGGCGATGACCGGTTTTGTTTTCTCCATAAGCTGCTCCCATCCGGGGGGCCTTGTCAGCGCTGGGCGCCGCAACCCCATGAATGAATCCCGGCCGGATCGAGGGCGGATCGGTAGGCAAATGGAGCCAGCCGATCGGGCAAAATTTTCCGGAGCATCGGAACAGATAGACTATTTGAAAAGAGTAACTATATTATTTCAGTTCGTTATCACAATGTTCCCGATGTGTACGAATGTTGCAGGGATTGTTATGATTTTAAATTCTAATGGTCTGAAAGCCAGAAAATGGCAGAATCCGCTGCGCTGGTGCCCGTGCCCTTTTACGCCCCGGTTAGAACCGGTACGGGCCCGTTTTTCACATTTGGCGAAACATCAAGACACCCGGTGCGCCTCGAGCGGCCGGTGCGGACAATTGCATCCGAACCGGACGACGGTTTGACCTACAGCGGGGGCGGGCGTTTTGTCGCCGATGCTCGGATCGGCACCCGGGTGAATATCTATGTCTGACCTTCCATCTCAACAAGACCAAAAGACTGGAGGCGCCGCCGCGCCGGATATTCCGGTCACGGTATTGGCTGGTGTTTGCTGTTGACAACATGGCAGACCATGGTTTTATTGGAAAAATAATGCTTTTCCCTAAAACGAATACCCGGAGGAAGGCATATGGAAAGAAGAAAAACCGAAGACCGCCGGCAGGTTCACGTGTTCGTCGCTGATGATCGAAGAGACGGGCCCTACGAAAGAAGAAACGACGACGCCCGTCGCTGGGAAAGAGAGCAGGAACGGGCAAAAATTGCGAGAATCCGTGCCTTCAAAGAAAAAAATAAAGCGTCTCCGTCGACCTCGCCGATGATACCAAAAAAGCAATTGGTTTACATCGGCCTGGCCCTGCTGGTCATTGCGGTCGTCATCATTCTGCTCCAGTAATCTTCCTCTTCATCGGAAATCGCGCCAAGATGGCGCTCCAACGCAGGACCGGATCATCGTGGGAGCGGCTTCCAGCCGCGATGATTTGAGATGCGTGCCCAATGAAACCGAAAAAAGGTTCAGTCCGGCTTCGCAAAGGACGACACGATGCTCCGGGATTGTATTACGCGTTGACAGCAATAACCGCCGGCCGCCAACCTTTTTTTGAGAATCCTTCCGCAGCGCGAGCCGTGCTATCAAGCATGCAGTGGCTGGCTAAGAGCAATCGCATCATCCTTGAGGCCGGCGTGATTATGCCCGACCATTTTCACATGGTTGTCCGGCTGGGAGAAAGCGCACTTTCAGAAGTGATGCACAGTCTGAAAGGCTATTCGGCCAAACATATAAACCAAGCCTGGGGCCGATCGGGGCCGGTGTGGCAGCATGGGTATCACGACCATGCCGTTCGACAAGATGAGGACCTAAACGCAATCATTCGGTATTGCCTGAACAATCCGGTGCGGGCGGGATTGGTGGACGATTTTCATGATTATCCGTTTTGGTATTGCCGGTATGGGGTGTGAGGAACATGCCGAAGGAGGGTCTTACTGCTGTAAGGCTGAATCCAATCGCGGCTGGAAGCCGCTCCTACGGAGGAACGGCTCATCGTAGGAGCGGCTTCCAGCCGCGATGATTTCAAGGGGCAGGTGCGATAATCAGTGAAAAAAGCCCCGGCAGTCATAAGGTCTGCCGGGGCTTTTGCATTCATTTGTCATTCCGTTGAAATCAGCAGTCCTGAAAAGATGGATGCTGTATTGCGTTGGTTATGACAGGACTTTTTAGAATTCTAAAGTCAGCCTTCCGTAGAAGGTGGTGTTATCTTCAATTTCCCTGGTGGGATCGCCCTGTTTCCAATAATCACCGGCAGCCAGGTACGCAACAACACCGTGGAAGGACAGGTTGTCCATGACGTCCCATTCGACGGTAAAGTCATACTCTTCGCCATGGTCGTCGTCCCACTGGAGCTTGTCCGCGGAGGTGGGATCGAGATAGGGAGCGTCGTCAGCCGTGGATTTGACGTAAAGCACGCCCAGCTTCAGGTTGTCCAGCAGCTGGTATTTGGCGCCCAGCCAGAACATCTGATAGCCGGCGGGGCCGGTCAGGGTCGTGGGTCCGCCGGACAGGTTGCCCAGGGGAATGCCGTTGGCGTCGGTGCCGCCCAGGGTGGATTCGAGGCCTGAGACGTCCGAGGTGAGCAGGAACCCGTGTTCGAGGTCGATGGAGGGCTCGAAGTAGCCGATGGCGGTCGTTTCGTCGTCCGTGTAGTCGCTGTCGCCCTGTACGTAGGTATAGCCGCCATTGAGGGTGAATCCGGCGATGTCATACTTCAGGTCGAGCGTGGCGGCCAGGCCTGAAGCGTCGATCTCGTCAAATAACTGACCGGTAATCGGATCCTGGTTGGGTGTATCCAGTTCGACCTGGCCTGTACCGTAAAGAAGTTCCGCCTCAACATGCAGGGGACCGAAGGTTCCCATGAAATAAGGGTTGGCCACCCACAACTGCATTTCCGAGCGGGTGGGGCCGGCAGCAATAGCGGCTCCGGCGGCAGCTGCTGCGCCCTGGGCGCTTATCGCACTTGAATTAAGACCAAAAATGTCGACTGCAGGAAAGCCGGCAACTCCAAGCGCTGCATCAACAGCCCCGCTGGAAGCAGCGTCAAAGGGGGCAGCCTGCACGAGCGGTACCAAAGCTGGGTTTAGAGCCCCGGCTAATTGGAGAACTTGAGCATAAGTACCTGCATAGGTGCCCTGTGCCACTGTTGCGGCTGAAGATAAAGCCTGATAATTGTTATACCCCATCTGAAATGCCCTCAGGTCCCCCATACTCACATAGCTCTTGTGGGTGTAGTTGGCAATCAGAAGGCCGGTGGACCAGTTCTCCTGCTTGTAGGCTGTGAAGCCGTAGAATTTGTGGAAGTCGCCGTCGGAGATCGAATTGCCCTGGTCGCCTTCGCTGTTTCTCTGGGCTACCAAGCCGGAAATGAAATCTCCCACAGGCACCACCCACATGATGCGGTCCTTGTGCAGGCTGTTGCTGCCGTGGCTGGCGGTGCTGTCGCCCAGGCCGGTGCCCCAGGGCGTGTCAATGTAGCGACCAAGAATGAAACCGCCGATGGGGGTCTTGACTGTCATGTAGGCGGCCTTCCAGTCGAAATTCTCGGTGTTGTCCATTTTAGGCGCCAGCGGGTTGTCAGACTCGTATGGGCCGCTGGAATCGGTGCCCCACACATGGTCCTGCAAGGCGGTGAACTGGGTGGTAAGGGTGATGTTGTCGTTGACCTTGAAAACCGGTTTGGCCATGAACTCCATGCTGGCATAGTCGTTCGAGGCGTCATTTTTGTTCAGGGTCTCATTGGAGTGGTTGAACTCTTCCACAAAATAATGGCCCGAGACTTCTACTTCCAGGGCCATGGCCGGGGCAGCGATCATCAGCGCTGCGCAAATGGCAACAAATAACCTAAAATTTTTCATCTGGCTCCTCCTTGTTAAAAACATGGTAATAGTACGAATGCTGGCCCAACCAACTGAAATGTTTTTGATCACCTCCTTTTCCTTGACGTGTTGATGCAGTTGTCCAGGCTGCACCGACAATCCAGCATGTGGCTGACAAAAATCAGGTATCTGAAATAATAAGTTTTTTATAAAGAGAACGGATCGCGGTGGGTGATCCGGTAGTATCAACTGGAAACAACAAATTACAAAAACCAAATCTCAAATAAATTCCAAATCTCAATATCCAAATTTCAAACTTGATGGACTCGTAAAAAGACGAAATATCCTCGTTATTGTCATCCCCGTGCAGGCGGGGACCCAGTGTTATCAAATACTTATAGATAGCGCTAAAGCTTCACTGTGTGCACCCGCCGCGGGAATGACACATCTTGATACTCTTTACGAATCCGTGGTTTGGAATTTGGCCATTGGGATTTGTTTGTTATTTGGTTTTTGGATATTGGAATTTTACCTGTTGTCGGTCCCCACTACTTGCCCGACAACGCGCCAATCTGTTCGACCACAATATTACTGGACTTGCTCTGGATCAGGCCGGTGCTGGCCACCAAGGCGTAGACCGCCTCAAGCCGGCCGTCGCCGTCCAGGTCGACTATGGAGAAATCGCTGATATAGCCGCTGATCTCTTCGCCGGTCCAGATTTCCTTCATGTTGACCTTGTTCCAGCGCAGGGCGATCACCCGCCCGCGGGTGTACTGGCGGAATCGTTCCACGAGCCCCCGGGCCGCATCCCGGTTGTGCACGGTGACGACTTCGATTTTTCCATCGCCGTCAAGATCGGCAACGATAAAGCGCTGGGTCAGGTAGGTTTTGTCCTTGGTTCTGGCGTCGGTGGAGGACGTGGCTTCGAGAAACAGCGGATTGCCGCCAAGGGTTTCTTTACCGGCCCACAGGGGGCTGCCGTCCGGGGCATAAATGCGCAGTTCATCGTCCGGCGAATAGGCGATGGCCCGGATCTTCCCGTCGTTGAAGATGTCTCCCCGGGCGAACCGGTAGAGGGTCATGTCCTCGGGCAGAGGGAACCGACGACCGGCCTGATAATCCTTGCCGGTCCAGGTCAGTTCGAACACGCCGGGCAGAAAATGGGTGTAGGCGTAGAGGCCGCCGGTGTCGTTGGATGACGGCGTGCCCCGGCGCTGGCCCATCAGCATGCGCCCCTTTTCAGGATCGTCGGTGACCCGGAAGTACCAGCTCTGGCCGCTGGTAATGGCCTTCAGGCCGGAGCCGTTATATTCCAGCACGATCGAGTCCAGCTTGCCGTGCACGTCCAGCCGGGTGACGAAGATTTCGGCGGTTCCATTGCCGTTGATGTCCCCGGCGTCCACGGCAATGATGCTGTGGCGCTTCCCCGCATCGAAGGCGGCCAGCCGTTCCAGCCGGTCGCCATTTCTATGTTCGGCGACGATCTGGTTTTCATGGGCGAAAACGATATCCGGAGTCCCGTCGCCGTTTACATCACCGGTGGCCAGGGCGCTGATGGTGCCCTTGAAGGGGCTGCTGGTCCACAGGGCTTCAGTAGGTTCTGCCGCTTTCGCGACGGCTGGGGCCGTTGCGGCCACAACGGGTGCAACGGCAGGAACCGGTGCCGCCGGTGCCTGGGGCGCTGCCGCCACGGCAGGCGGCAGGGGCTGTGCCGGTTGAACCGGGGATGCCACCTGGGGGATCATCATTGCCGGTGCGGTTGTCGTGGGGGCGGCCATCCCGGACGCGGCGGCGGACAGGGATGCGATGTACTGGCTTACCTGCGTGGCAAACTGGTTGACGTGCATGAGCACATCGCCGCTGCTCTGGCCGAACTGGCTGAACTGCAGGGCCGTATCGCCGGAATCCACTGCTGTCAGGGTGGCATCGGTACTGGCGCTGTTGCCGAACACGGTCAGGCTGCCGGTGACCACATAGTCGGCGTTCAGATCGCGGCCCATCTGGACCGGATCTTTTCCCGGGGACGGCGCGGCTTCACGAATCACTTTGGCCGACTGGCTGATTCGCGAAGCCATCATGTCCATGATGCCCTGGTTAAGAAATGTCAGGTCTTTTTCTGAATGAATCGTCAGGGGCAGGATCAGGACGCGCTTGGCTGGTTCGTCTGCCAGTGCGGGTGAATTGAAATGGATGAAAAAGGCAGTTAAAAGGCAGAAAATTACGATCAGCCGTCGTGGATAGCGCTTCAAATCGGGGAGTCTCCTTTTCCTGTTTCAGGCGTGTGAACCTTGTTAACATGAACCCTGGAAAAATAAAAGTGCAATTTGTTTCTGAACGGCACTTCAATTATCGCGGCTGGAAGCCGCTCCAACGGTTTGCTGAAAATATCTACGCTATACCCGGCTGCCGCTCCATTTCAGTTTGGCCTTGAGCACATCGAAGTAGTTCTGATCGGGAAGCGTGATCATCTGGACCGGACTGGGACTTTTGCCGATGATGACGGTGTCGCGCCCGTCGATTTTCAATCCCACCTGGCCGTCACAGGTCAGCATGATGTCCGAGGTGTCTTCGACCAGTTGGATTTTGATCGTGGCGGCGTCCGGGACCATCAGCGGCCGGTTGGTCAGGGTGAAGGGGCAGATGGGCGTGATGAGAATGCCGGGCACCGACGGGTGGATGATGGGGCCGCCGGCAGCCAGGGAATAGGCCGTGGACCCGGTGGGTGTGGCCACGATGAGGCCGTCGGCACGGTAATCGGTGAGGAACTGGCCGTCGATATGGGTACGAATCCGGGCCAGTCGGGCCAGGGCGCCCTTGTTGATTACCACGTCATTGAAGGCCGACTCCCGGGCGATCTCCACATCCTTGCGGAGCACCTGAATCTGCAGCCGCATCTGCGGCCGGGTGGTGAATTGATCTTCCAGGATCGCCTCGGCCACCTCACACAGGCGATCCTCCGTGGTTTCCGCCAGGAAGCCGACTTCACCGAATTTTACACCGATGATGGGCGTCTGCTGGTCTCCGATCCAGCGAACGGCGCTCAAAAATGTGCCGTCGCCGCCCAGGACGAAGATGCAGAAAAGCGATTTGGGTGACCGTTTCCGCGATCCTTCCGATCGTTTTTCAGCGGGAAGCCCGATTTGCCGTCGGATAACGGTGAGTCCTTTTTTGACCAGCCAGTGTTCGAACCGGTCAGCCTGCTGCCGGGCATTATCGTCATCCTTGACAACCAGACCGATGTGTTTTTTCATGATGGGGTTTATGGTCCTGCCCAAAATTTTGGTTTCGATTCAGTAGATTGATCTATTTACCCTCATACATGGGTTTGGTGGTCAGGGCAAGGTCAAGAATCAAGAATATGGCGCGAGAAGGGCACTGTGCGGAATGCAGTTGACATCAATTGCTCCGGGTCATATATATTCCTTGTCGCTTCATAAATAAATGAATTTGCTTCATCCGTATCTGGACAGGCCTTCCTGCCATTTGGCAAATTACCGGTAACAAGATTCGAACGATATGAAAATAATGAAATGAAATTGAACATACCCCTTGGGAAACACCGGGCAACCGGCCGCCTTTTGACTTGACTGACCGACCATGACTCGATATTAAAGTCGTTTTCATTTGGAGGGGATAATTCACCAAAACCTATTGCGAAGGAGAGGCAAGATGAAAAATCGTTTGGGACAATTCCTTATTGTTGCTGTTGTCTTTGCGTTCATGGCCGCCGGTACCGCCATGGCAGCCGATACCATTAAACTGGGCGTTGCCGGCCCTCACAGTGGCGATCTTGCCTCCTATGGTATTCCGACCATCAAAGCCGCAGAACTGGTGGTGAAAGACATCAATGCCAAGGGCGGTGTGCTTGGCAGACAGGTGGAACTGCTGGTGGAAGATGATGTGTGCAAGCCTGAAGTGGCCACCAACACCGCTACCAAGCTGGTTTCCGAAGGCGTCCACGTGGTGCTGGGCCACATCTGCTCCGGAGCCACCAAGGCCGCGCTGGGTATTTACAAGGACTCCAATATTCCGGTCATGTCGCCGTCTGCCACCAATCCGGCGCTGACCCAGAGCGGCGACTATCCCAACTTTTTTCGGACCATCGCTTCCGACGATGCCCAGGCGCGTCTGGAAGTGGACTTTGCGCTGGATGTCCTCAAGTTGAAAAAAATTGCCGTTCTGCATGACAAGGGCGACTACGGTAAGGGTCTGGCCGAGTTCGCCAAGGCATTCCTGGAAAAAGATCCCCGCGCGGAAGTGGTCTTTTATGAAGGCATTACCCCCGGTGCCGTGGATTACAGTGCCGTCGTGCAGAAAATCAAGAAAAGTGGGGCCGAAGCGGTCATTTTTGGCGGCTACCATCCGGAAGCCTCCAAAATTGTCACCCAGATGCGCAAAAAGAGAATGGACACTATCTTCATCTCTGATGATGGCGTAAAAGATGACACCTTCATCAAAGTTGCCCAGAAATACGCCGAGGGTGTATACGCCACCGGACCCAAGGATGTCTCCAGCAACCCCATGGCCATTGCCGCCAACGAGGCCCACAAAAAAGCCTACGGCGCCGATCCGGGCGCATTTTACCTGAATGCCTATTCCGCAGCCATCGCGCTGCTCAACGCCATCGAGCAGGCCGGCAGCACCGATTATGCTGCGGTGACCAACGCGCTTCGGACCAAAGACGTGGAAACCCCGCTGGGTAAAATCCGCTTTGACGATCGTGGTGATGCCATCGGTGTGGGCTTTTCCATGTACCAGGTCAAAGATGGTGCCTACGTCGAACTGAAATAGCGGGAGCGGTGTCACGACCATTCAGGGGACAGACAACGATGCGTCTGGCCCCTGAATTTTTATGAGCCGGACCTACCACCGCCCGGGCGATCATTCACCCGGCGGCATCTCTTCACCCAAGATGGTTTTTTGATATGGACTATTTTTTCGAGCTTTTTCTGGGCGGGCTCACCCGGGGCAGCATCTATGCGCTGATCGCCCTCGGTTACACCATGGTTTACGGTATCGTTCAACTGATCAACTTTGCCCATGGCGAAATCTACATGATCGGTGCCTTTACCGCCCTGATCGTGATCAGCGTACTCACCATGCTGGGCTGGAACCAGATCGCCATCCTGCTGATTGCCGCCGGTGCCGCCGTGGTTTATTCGTCGGCCTACGGCTATACGATGGAAAAGATCGCCTATAAGCCCCTCCGCCAGGCTCCTCGGCTGTCGGCCTTGATCAGCGCCATCGGCATGTCGTTGTTTCTGCAGAACTATGTGCTCCTGGCGCAGACCTCGGATTTTCTGCCATTTCCCGCCTTGATCCCCGATTTTGAATTCATGGAACCGATTGCCCACATCATCGGTTCGCCGGAGCTGGTGATTCTGATCACCACCACCATCGTCATGGTCCTGCTTACCTTCCTGATCAAGTTCACCAAGATCGGCAAGGCCATGCGGGCCACGGCCCAGGACCGGGATATGGCCCAACTGGTGGGCGTTGACGTCAACCGGGTGATCTCGGTGACTTTTATTATCGGGTCGGCCACGGCAGCCATCGGCGGAGTGCTCATCGCCTCCCACATCGGCCAGATCAATTTCTACATCGGCTTCATCGCCGGTATCAAAGCCTTCGTGGCGGCCGTATTGGGGGGGATCGGCTCCATACCGGGCGCGGTGCTGGGCAGCCTGGTGCTCGGATGGACCGAATCGTTTTTCACCGGATATATTTCCAGTGATTACGAGGATGTGTTTGCCTTCGTCTTCCTGGTCCTGATTCTGATTTTCCGGCCGGCGGGGATTCTGGGACGTTCGACCTCCGAGAAAGTGTAAGGTTCTTTTAGAATACGACCGGCATCATCACTTACCGCCGGTCACCATGTGGATTGAGATAGAAACGCCCATGCTTGCAAACGAACTGAAAAAATCATTTCTGGCCTCCCTGTGGTTCATGTTTTTGACCTTCCCCATCATGGTGATCCGCGTCAACACGGTGGAAAAAATCATCCAGTGGCGTTGGGCCAACCTGTTTTTCGTGGGGATCGGCAGCTTTATATTGTCTGCACTCTGGCGCTACCTGATCCGGCGAAAAGAGCAGGGAATCCACCGGACGGAGGTTGATGGTATTGCCCGGGTGACCCTGAGTCAACGACTGCTGGGCGACCGTCGATTCACCATCCCCGCCCTGATTATTACCACCATTGCCGCCCTGGTCTTCCCCTTCGTCTTTTCCATTTACCAGACCAACATCATGATTACGGCCCTGATCTATGTCATGCTGGGTCTGGGCCTGAATATCGTGGTCGGTCTTGCCGGCCTGCTGGATCTGGGCTACGTGGCCTTTTATGCGGTGGGTGCCTATTCCTACGCCCTGCTTAACTACCATTTCGGACTGGGATTCTGGACGGTACTGGGCATCGGTGGCGGACTGGCGGCTATGTTCGGCATTATACTCGGTTTTCCCGTGTTGCGGCTCAGGGGTGACTACCTGGCTATCGTCACCCTGGGCTTCGGTGAGATTATCCGGTTGATTCTGGAGAACTGGAACGCATTTTCCTTCGGACCCAGCGGCATCGCCAATATTCCCCGCCCGGGATTGTTTGGCATAGATTTGGATATCGAGCAGGCGACCATCTACGTCTATTTCCTGATGATCGCCATGACCCTGTTCACCATCTTTGTGGTCAACCGGCTGCAGAATTCAAGGATCGGCCGGGCCTGGATTGCCCTGCGTGAGGATGAGGTGGCCTGCCAGTCCATGGGTATTGACAAGCGCAAGACCAAACTGATGGCCTTTGCCTTGGGGGCCACCTGGGCCGGTTTCGCCGGGGTGGTGTTTGCCGCGAAAACCACCTTTATCAACCCGGCCAGCTTCACCATATGGGAATCCATCAACGTGCTGTGCGTCGTTGTGCTGGGCGGCATGGGATCGATCGTGGGGGTTATCGTCGGTGCTTTTATCCTGATTCTGCTGCCCGAATACCTGCGCTTTTTATCCGAATACCGCATGCTGGCTTTCGGAACGGTGCTGGTGATGATGATGGTGTTCCGACCCGGCGGCATCGTGGAAACGGTGCGGCGGACATACCAATACAAAGAGACCGATCACTAATGAACGGGAAAAAGGTTATTACCTGAACAGATATGGATATGGAACCGATACTCAACGTAAAACAGCTGACTATGAATTTTGGCGGGCTCCGGGCTCTGGACAACGTCGATCTGGATGTTCACCAAGGGGAGATCGTGGCCCTGATCGGCCCCAACGGTGCGGGCAAGACCACCTTTTTCAACTGCATCACCGGGATTTACGATCCCAGCGGGGGAGACGTCCTGATTTCTGCGCCAAAAAAGGGCAAAACCCAACGGATCAACGGCCTCAAGCCGAACCGGGTGACGGAAAAAGGGCTGGCCCGGACTTTTCAGAATATCCGACTGTTCCATAACATGACCGTTCTGGAAAATGTCATGATCGGCTGCCATTGCCGCATGAAAGCCGGCATTCTGGGCGCGGTGTTCAGAGGGGTCTCCACCCGCCGGGAAGAGAAGGCGGTGGTTCAAAAAAGCTATTCGATCCTGGAAAAGATCGGGCTTGAAAAATATGTCAACGACTTTGCCAAGAACCTGCCTTACGGCGCCCAGCGGCGCCTGGAAATTGCCCGCGCCATGGCCACGGATCCCTTCATGCTGCTGCTGGACGAACCGGCTGCCGGCATGAATCCCCATGAGACTCAGGATCTGGATGCTCTCATCATCAGAATCCGCGAGAACGAAGGGATTTCGATCCTGCTTATCGAGCATGACATGAAGCTGGTCATGAGCCTGTCGGACCGCATTTTCGTCATGGACTACGGCAAGAAGATCGCCCAGGGCACACCGGCAGAGATCCGGAAGAATCCGGCGGTTATCAAGGCCTATCTCGGAGAGGAAATCGATGCTTAGCCTCGTTGATATTCATACTTTCTACGGCAATATCCAGGCGCTGAAGGGCGTCAGCCTGGAGGTGAAAGAGGGGGAGATCATTACCCTGATCGGTGCCAACGGTGCCGGCAAAACCACGACCTTGATGTCCATCTCCGGGATCGTGCCGCCCAGAACCGGGGATGTTCTTTTCATGGGGGAGGCCATTACCCGGGTGAACCCCGACAAGATCGTTTCCATGGGCATCAGCCAGGTGCCGGAAGGTCGGCGGATTTTCCCTTATCTGACCGTGCTGGAAAATCTGGATATGGGAGCGTTCTTGAGGGATGACAAGGATGGCGTTAAATCCGACCTGGACTATGTTTTCAGCCTGTTTCCCATCCTGGCTGAACGGCGGAACCAGGCCGGCGGTACCCTGAGCGGCGGCGAGCAGCAGATGCTGGCCATTTCCCGAGCCCTGATGGCCCGCCCCCGGCTGCTTTTGCTGGACGAACCCTCTTTGGGGCTGGCCCCGTTAATCGTAAAACAGATATTTGAAATCATAAAAAAAATTAACAGCGAAAACAACACCACTATTTTCCTCGTGGAACAAAACGCCAACCTTGCCCTGAAGGTCGCCCACCGGGGTTACGTCATGGAAAACGGCCGGATCACCCTTTCCGACGCCGCTGACAGGCTGCTGGCCAATGAAGATGTGAAAAAGGCCTACCTGGGAATTTAGTATCGCAGCCTTATGATTCAGACCCGAATGGAAAAAAGTTGCTCACTGGGCGGCTACCGTCCGTTGGATATTATGCCTGCAGCATTGGTCGACGGGCCAAATCCCCCGAGACCAAATCCGCTTATTTTTGTTGGCTTCCGGTCCTTGACAGGCTGTCAGAAAAAAACTATAGAGTATTCTACCTATACTCCATATGGTTCATCAGTATGATAACTAGTACAGTATATAGTGGTTATGATTGCTTTTTTGAGAGCATTGGGCAGGCTCTTGAATAGGAAACCTATTTCGTGATGTGGTGCAAATGCCATAGTTCCTGATGAACGATTTTCACACCGGGAAGATCTATACCCGCACTTGTTATTATCTAACTCATTTAAATTATATATAGAATTGTTCATATAAGGCCGTTTCGGCATTATATTTGCTAAAAAGCCTCTTAAGTTCGACGCGAGGCGTTGCAACTGGTTGGTAAACCCTTACTCATGTGAAATGCCATGAACCCAGAAAATCAACACCCGAATATGCCTTTTCCTTTGAACGACGTTGTCGTTTTTTTAGTTACCGTGGTTGTTTTTACCTTCTTGCTGACCGCCGCTTGTACGTTTTCTAAAAAATCTGAAATGATAACTTATGCCATCCCTGTACTGGCCATGCCGCAGCCACCGGAATCACTTGAACCTGCGCTGGAAACCGGGTGCGCTCAACCCGGGATTGAAATGGCTTTGGCGTTGCCGGCGGTTGAAGTGATCTCGGTAGGCGCTGAATCCCCCGCGGAAAAATTATTGGTGCCGGATAGAGCGCTTCCGCGAGAACAAAATCCCTTTCACGGGATTATTGTTCAGGTGGCCGGGCGATACGAAGTGGACCCGAGCCTGATCCGGGCAATTATCTTCGCGGAATCCGGGTACAACCCCAGGGCAAAATCCAAAAAAGGAGCCCGCGGACTGATGCAACTCATGCCGTCCACCGCCAAATCCTTAGGGGTTGAGGACATCTATGATCCGGAGGAAAACATTGATGGCGGTGTTCGTTATTTCAGGTCGCTGCTTGACCGGTTCGATGGTGATGTGCAACTGGCCCTGGCAGCCTACAATGCCGGCTCACGTCACGTTCGAAACTACGAGGGCATCCCCCCGTTCAAGGCCACACGGCGTTACATCAAAAAAGTGCTCAAGTTTCACGAAAAGTTCAAAATGCAGAAAACAGCCCGCTCCCGGAGGCTGGCCTGACGCCTACCCCCAACTTTTTTTAGGCAATCCGGTCCCTGGCGACGACCATCAGCGCCGGGCCGTATCCAATTATGAATTGGATTTAGTCAACCAACCGACAGACGCCTGAAGACCTTCCCCATTTTCCCGCGATCAGTTTTGCCGATAAAAAACTATTGGCATCAGTGAATTGATAGCCTATAGTGCCCCTCTTTTTTACCAGCGATTCAATTCTTAAAATGAGGTTATTATGAGAAAGTTGGGATGGTTCATACTGGTTATACTGATGCCCGTGCTTGCGTGGGCTGAAGGGGGCCACGGGGCATCCGCATCGGCCGATCTGACCGGCACGGTGTACGGTTATCTGGGTGTCATCGTTTTCGTGCTCGCCTATGCGCTGGTACCCCTGGAAAATTCGATCCACCTGCGAAAAAGCAAGCCGGTGCTTCTGGCTGCCGGCATTGTCTGGGTGCTGCTGGCCATTGCCTACATTCGTATCGGAGACACGCATACGGCCCACGAGGCGATCAAGCACAGCCTTTTGGAATATGCTGAACTGTTTTTATTCCTGCTGTCCGCCATGACGTACATCAACGCCATGGAAGAGCGCAACGTCTTCCAGTCCCTGCGGGCGTTTCTGGTGTCCCGGGGACTTTCCCTGCGGATGATTTTCTGGGTGACCGGCACCCTGGCATTTTTCATTTCCCCCATCGCCGACAACCTGACGACGGCCCTGCTGATGGGGGCCGTGGTCATGGCCGTGGGCGGCGACAACAAGAAGTTCGTGGCCCTGGCCTGCATCAATGTGGTGGTTGCCGCCAATGCCGGCGGGGCTTTTTCACCGTTCGGGGACATCACCACCCTGATGGTATGGCAAAAAGGGAAGGTCCAGTTTAATGAATTTTTTAACATTTTCCTCCCCTCCCTGATAAACTGGCTGGTTCCGGCGGTGGTCATGAGTCTGGCCATCGAAAAGCGTGTGCCCAAACCTATCGATGAAAATGTGGAGATGAAATACGGGGCCAAGGCCATCATGGCTTTTTTTCTGGCAACCATTGCCACAGCAGTCTGTTTTCACAATTTTCTGCACCTGCCTCCGGTGGCCGGCATGATGCTGGGTTTAGGGTTCCTGGGACCGTTGTCCTACCACATCAAGCTCCACGAAGGTCGGTCAGAGCGCTACGATTATATTTTGGGTGCCCGGGGCGCCGAGTCCGTTTACCCGATCACTACCATTGTCAAGAGCAAGCTGGATCTGTCGTCTATCATCGAGAAAGTCTCCTTGCCGGCCTTTGCCATCGATACCAATCACGTGGTTATCCAATGGAACAAAGCCTGCGAAACTTTTACCGGTATCAAAGCACAGGAAGTGGTAGGCACCCGCAACCAGTGGAAACCCTTTTACGAGAATGAACAACCGGTGATGGCCGACCTGGTGCTCAACTATATGCCGGAAAGGATGATCGATCAGCATTATGAGGGCCATTTCAAACGCAATGAGTATATCGAGGGCGCCTACGAGGCCTCCCGATTCGTGCCCACATTGGGAAAAGAGGGGCGATGGGTCTCTTTTTCGGGAGCGCCGTTAAAGGATGAGACCGGCAATTTGGTCGGTGCCGTGGAAGTGCTGCAGGACTATACGGAAAAGAAGGCCGCCGCCCAGCATTTCGATCTGATGAAAAAAATCGCCCGGGCCGAGTGGGACACCCTCTTGTTTTTTTACGGTGTGATTCTGTGTGTGGGGGGGCTGGCTCAGTTCGGCTACCTGGCCGCCATCTCCAAGTTCATGTACTTAGGCCTGGGAGCCACCACGGCCAACGTGATTGTCGGGTTTCTGTCCGCTGTTGTGGACAACATCCCGGTGATGTTCGCCGTGCTTACCATGGATCCGGCCATGTCCCATGGCCAATGGCTGCTGGCAACCCTGACGGCCGGCGTGGGGGGCAGCATGCTTTCCATCGGTTCTGCCGCAGGCGTCGCCCTTATGGGCACGGCCCGGGGAACTTACACGTTTGGCGCTCATCTGAAATGGACGCCCGTCATTTTGCTGGGGTATGCGGCCAGCATTGCCTGCCACCTGTTTGTCAATGCGCGGTTGATGTAGAAGCCGTTTCAGGGCATGATAATGAAATCCGCGTCGGCCGCAGTGAGGCTGTCGGGTTCAAAAATATCCGGGGTGTAGGGCAGCAGCACGGTGAACGGGATCGGGGAACGGCTTTTGACCTGGTAAGGAATACCCATCTTGCGGGCATGACCCGATCCGGCCAGGAGCACCATGACCCGGTCAGGGTGCTGCTCCAGATAGGTGAGGGCGGTCATGGCCATGGCCGTGTCCCACACCAGCTGGGCCTCGCAGAAGCTTACGAAATCCATGTTGCCGTGGCCGTGGGCGCCAAAGGCGCTGCGGATAAAATCCCGGTACTCGCGGGTTACGTTGCAGGACACGCCTTCTAATTCACCCCGCTGGGATTCCGACAATGACGAAAATCCTTGTTGGGCCACCTGGCGGGTGATCTCCCTGGAAACATTCAAGCCCACCAAGGGAATCTTTTTTTTCCGGGCGGTGATGAAGATGTCGCGGTACAGCGCCCAGGGAAAATTCCAGTTGTCGAGATAAATCTTCTCGAAATCCCTTTCATCGATATCACCGGATACCCAGCGGTTCAGTTCCTCCTGCCGGTCTTTTCGAAACATTTCCAATCCGATGGATAGGGGAATCGATTGGGCGGACATCGTCCGGATGATCTGCAGCTGAGCCTTGTGGTGGGATGGATCGGTATGGTGTTCGCCCACGATCACGAGGCGGACGCTTTTTAATGCATCCATGGCCTGCACACCGGCAATGGGTCGCCGGGTTTGGAGATCATAGAGTTTCAATTGACCCGCCTGGCTGGGTTCGCGGCAACTGCCGGCCAGCAGAATGAACGAGAGCGCCAAACCGAGCATGATCGGTCGGCGGTGAGGGACGGTCATAGGGGGAACTCCTTGGTTATGGGTTTTTTGGGTCCCAGCGCACCGTCAGAGGCGACGTTTTTGCGTCCCAGGTGCCTTTGACCCGGTTGCGTCCATCGCTGAAGACCAGGTAACTGTAGCGGCCGTAGTGGGGGATTTTCACGGATGCCTGATCGGCTGCATCCGGAGAGAGCGGGTGCAGCAGGGCGACGACATTTTCCGAACGGTATGGATGCCGGACTACGAAGAACAGTACGTCGGACGCTCCGTCGAACCTTTGCCCCTCCAGCTCAAAGGCGTCGGCTGCCAGCGCCGGGTCACGGGGAAGCAGATCAACCGACTCCGGGTTTTCAGGCAGGCCGATGAACAGCAAATCGTTTCCGGCCGCATCTGCCGCAGAGAAATCTGCTTCATCGATCGTGCGGATCGGCTCAAGGCCCATGGCTTGGGCGAAATAGCGGGCGATGGGGCGGCCAACCCGGCCCAACCGCTTCGCAATCACCAGAACGACGGCGGTTGATCCCTTCAGGGTGTTGACGGTAGGGGGAATCTCCTCCGGGGAGAGCTGCCTGAAGATTTCATAATCGGGGTCTGCGGTAAGCACACGGGGGCGTGTATCACTGGGTATTTCAAATTTCGATTGTCGGCCCGTCAGGTGAATCGTCTGCTCGATGGAGCCGCCTTCGGTGTCCAGCGCCAGCTTCAGTGTGAGTTCGTAATAGGGTTTTTTCTGAGCCAGGCGTCCGGATGTCCGGTACCCATGGCTGCCTGCCTCCCGGCGGACATCTTCCAGTCGTATTTGCGGCGCTCCCGGCTGCTCGACCCACTGCCGGAAAAAAACCGTCAGGGATCTCCCGGCGCGGTTTTCGAAGATTTGCCGCAGATCCTGCCAGGAGGCGCGTTGGAACAGAAAACCTCGGTAAAGATCCCGCAGCGCGGCCCAGAATGCAGCGTCTCCCACTTCCTTGCGCAACATGTGAAAAACCATGGCGGATTTGTCATAACCCACGGCCTTGGTGGCCGGATCGGTTCGGGACTGGAATCGGCTGAGGGAAAAATCGGTTGCGGGTGACACCAGTGACGCATAGTTGCGCAGGGCCTGGCGTCGGTAGTCCGTTGCTGCATCGGGCGACGCCTGCTCCCTGTTCAAATAATCGGCCGTGTATGACGTCAATCCTTCGCACCAGTTTCCCGAAGCGAAATCCACCAGCACCCCGTTTCCCCACCAGTTATGCACGATCTCATGGGGCAGGCTCGTTTCCGGGATAAATGGCAGGCGCAGGACATCGCTCCCCATGAGGGTGTAGGCGGGGAAACCGTAACCCGTGGGGAAGAAGTTCTCCACCACGGCAAAACTGTCGAAGGGATAGGCTCCGAAAAGGTCGCTGTATCGCTTCAGATAGCGCAGGGATGCCTCCAGGTAACGCGGCGCCAGTTGCTGGTTTTCCGAAAAAAGGTAGGTGGCGGCGGTCATGCCGTTCAGTGTTTGCTGCTCGACCACATAGGGCCCGGCGGACAGGCTCAGGCCTTCCAGTGGGTTGTCGATGCGCCAGCGGCTGAGGGTCCTATTCTCCTGGTGCTCGATGCCCAGCAGCCGCCCGGCGGTGACCGCGACCGTATCCGCAGGGCCGTCCACGTAGAGGTTAAATGACTCGTGCGCATCGGTCATCTGGGGATACCAGCCCGCACCGGACAAGATGAAGGTTCCCACGGCAGAGATCGTGCCGCTGACGCCGAATCCCGGGTTGTCGGTATTCACGGGGCGAACCGGCGCTGGATCGTCGAACCGGCAGGTATAATGAAGGTCCAGATTCCCATTCGGGGTGGATTCGTTTCGTTCGCGATTCAGGGTCAACCGCCCCCGGGCAAAGGTGTAAGGGTGCTCGCGGCCGTCTATACGAACGGATTGAATGCGGGCGCGGGGAGACAGAGAAAACTCCACGGAGCCGCTTTCCGGTCGTTCGATCCGGATCCGGTCCCGGCCTTCCAGTTCCGATCTTTCGGGAAACAGGGAAATGGATAGATCGTGGTGGGCGCTTGAACCCATTGCGGTCGGTGCGCCGGCGATGCCATGCCCCCCGGGCAAGACCAGCAGGCAGATCAGGGCCAGGCGGGGAAAGGGGGTTGTTTCTCGTCTCACGGGGTCTCTCCTGATACGTGCGCCCATGCCGGGCTTTCTAACCATTGAAGTGGACATCAGTCTGCCAAAAAACGTAAGCCCTCCTGCGCCAAAAGCAATCCTCAGTGGATTTTCCTTTTTCCACCGAGTGGATTCATGGTAAGGCTCCGGCGTATGGAGAACACCGTATACCGCCAACTGGCGAACCATCTGGATCGACTTCCCGGAGGCTTCCCATCCACCCCGGACGGCGTCGAACTGAACATTTTAAGGCGTCTGTTCACGGAGCCCGAGGCCCGGTTGGCCTGCCGTCTGACATTGATCCCGGAGACGACCCGGGTCGTCGCCTATCGTTGCGGGTTGGCGGAGGACACGGCGGCAACGATGCTGGAAACCATGTGGCATAAGGGGCTGATTCTGAAGCATGCGCCCACGGGGAAGCTGCCTCGGTACATGGCTTCCCAGTTTGTGGTGGGCATCTGGGAGTTTCAGGTCAATCGCCTGGACCCTGAGTTGGTGGCGGACATGGCCGCTTACATTCCGGTGCTTTTCGATGCCGACGCCTGGCGACAGGCCCCGCAGATGCGCACCATCCCGGTGAACCGGAGCATCGATCCAAAGCTGCCGGTTCTGCCCCATGAAGCGGCGGCGACCTTGATTCATACCAAAGACCATTTTGTGATCTCCCCCTGTATCTGCCGAAAAGAGCAGCGTATGGCCGGCCACGGTTGCGATGGTCCACTGGAAGCGTGCATCTCTTTTGGTGATGCCGGCAGCTATTTCCTCAAATCGGGCATCGGGAGACCGGTGGACCGTCAGACGGTGATGGATCTTTTTGAGCGCGCGGATCGTGCCGGGCTGGTTCTGCAGCCCAGCAACAGCCGTGACCCGGAATGGATCTGCTGTTGCTGCGGGTGCTGCTGCGGTGTGCTGCGAACCCTAAAAACCTATCCGAAACCCGCCGACCTGGTGGCCGCCCCCTTTGCCGCACGACTGACGGCCGGGTCGTGTACAGGATGCGGTATTTGCCTGGGACGGTGCCAAATGGGGGCGCTGACGCTCACGGACAAAACGGTTCAGCTGAACCGTCACCGGTGCATCGGTTGTGGCCTATGCGTGTCAACCTGTCCTACCGGAGCCCTCCGATTATTCCGCAAGCCCCGGCCGCAACAGCCCCGGGTGCCGGCAAACATGGCCACCGCATTGTTGCGAACGGCCTGGAAACGCAGAAAAATCGGACCCTTTCGTGTGGCGGCAGAAATCGGTAAATCCCAGCGTGATCGCTATCTGTCGTCCAGAAGATCAAAAATAAAGGCTTTGGAAAAGGATCAACCCCGGTGAAGACTCAACGCCTGCCTCCTGCCCCTCAAGCCATCGACGGACCTTTCTGGAAGACGATGACACTCCAACAGATGAGCCGTGAGCAATGGGAATCCCTGTGCGACGGCTGCGGGCGCTGCTGCCTGCAGAAATTTCAGGATGGCAAAACGGGAAAGGTGACCTACACCTGGGTTTCCTGCTACCTGCTGGACGTCCGGGCGTGCCATTGCAGTGGTT
>JAHLLR010000079.1 GCA_020444075.1 Deltaproteobacteria bacterium | reverse complement strand
CCCCCGTCCCCGAGCCCGCCACCCTGCTGCTGCTGGGCACCGGCCTTATCGGCCTGGCCGGGTTCAGCCGCAAAAAATTCAAGAAATAGGAAAAAACGCTCCTGAAAGGTTTTCCCTGCAATCAAAGGCGGACGCCGTTAGCACGGTGTCCGCCTTTTTGGGTTTTAAAGAAATCAAATGATGAAATCATCGATCGTAGGAGCGGCTTTCAGCCGCTATCCATTCTTTGAGTTCTATATCGCGGCTGGAAGCCGCTCCCACGCAGCATTGTAAATCTGAGAGTAAAACGCACCCGTGAACATAAGGGATAAAAGGGGAAAAGGCGTCATGAAGTCCTCGATCCCCCAATCCATCAAATCCCAGTCCTCAGCACTCCGATCTCGGCCTTCTGGCATCTGTCATCCAATTTCAGTCCTCCGACTTCCGATCTACAGCATCTGCGACGCCTTCACCGGATGGGCCTTCAGATACTCCAGCCGGTTCAATCCGTTGATGTAGGCCTTGGCGCTGGCGGTGATGATGTCCGGATCGGATCCGCGGCCCAGGGCCATCAGGCCGTTTTCGCGCAGGCGCACGGTGACCTCGCCCTGGGCATCGGTGCCGCCGGTCAGGGCACTGACGGTAAACCGCAGCAGTTCGGCCTTGGCGTCGGTCAACTGGGCGATGGTGTTGTAGGCCGAATCAATGGGGCCGTTGCCGTAGTTGGCGCCTTGAACGCTGCGGCCGTTGATGGAAAGCCTCACGCTGGCCATGGGCAGGACCGTGGTACCGCAGGTGACGTGCAGGTATTCCAGAGAGAAGACTTCGGCGGATCTGAGCACACCTTCGGTGACCAGGGCTTCCAGGTCTTCGTCCATGACGTGCTTTTTCTTGTCGGCCAGGGTCTTGAACTGTTTGAAGACCGTCTTGAGTTCCTCTTCGGACAGGTCGTAACCCAGGTTTTTCAGATGGGTGTAAAGCGCATGCCGGCCCGAATGCTTGCCCAGGACCAGCTGGTTGCGGCTCAGGCCGATGGTTTCCGGCTTCATGATCTCATAGGTCATGGGGTTTTTGAGCATGCCGTCCTGGTGAATGCCTGCTTCGTGGGCAAATGCATTGGCACCCACGACGGCCTTGTTGGGCTGGACCATGATGCCGGTGATCATGCTGGCCAGGCGGCTGGTGGAGTAGATGTGCTCTGTCTGGATGCCGGTGTCGAAGGGCATGAGGTTCCGGCGGGTGTGCAGCGCCATGACCACCTCTTCCAGGGAGGTGTTGCCCGCCCGCTCGCCGATGCCGTTGATGGTTACTTCGGCCTGCCGCGCCCCGGCATTGATGGCGGTGATGGTGTTGGCCGTGGCCAGGCCCAGGTCATTGTGGCAGTGGACGCTCAAGGTGGCCTTGTGCATGTTCGGGGTGTTGGCCATGACATACTTGACCATCTCTTCGAACTCCTGGGGTATTGCGTATCCCACCGTGTCGGGCAGGTTGACCGTGGTAGCTCCGGCCTCAATGGCCGCGCCGAACACCTTGCACAGGTAGTCCCGGTCGCTGCGTGAGCCGTCTTCGGCGGAAAACTCCACGTTGTCAGTGAGGCTCCGGGCATACTTGACCGCCTCTACCGCCGCGTTGATCACTTCCTCCCGGGACATTTTCAGTTTGTAGTCCAGGTGAATGTCCGAGGTGGCGATGAAAGTGTGAATGCGGGGGGTTACGGCATGCTGGATGGCACCCCAGGCCTGGTCGATGTCGCTCTTGTTGGCCCGTGCCAGGCCGGCAACCTCAGTACGCTTCAGGCGTTTGGCGATTTCTGAAACCGCATGGAAATCTCCTTCGGAGGCGGCGGGAAAGCCCGCTTCGAGGATGTCAACCCCCAGTTTTTCCAATTGGACGGCCAGCCGCATTTTTTCATTGGTATTCATACTGGCCCCGGGACTCTGTTCGCCGTCTCTCAGGGTAGTGTCGAATATTTTAACGCGCTCGCTCATTGCTATACTCCTTTGAATCGCATGTATTTTTTATGAACAAAATGTTCGGATCGGGGTAGGAGCGGCTTCCAGCCGCGATATGATGGATGCGATGAACAAACCCATTATCGCGGCTGGAAGCCGCTCCTACGGTTCACAAGAAGCTGACGATTGAACCTTCCAAAAAACATGCAAGTCAGAGCATAGGCCGCGGAATGGGCCGAATGGCCGTTTCCGCGGCGTTGATACCTTCCTTGGCAGGATTCATGGTGCTTTGATTCCTATATTAATAGGGTTGGGTTCTGTGGTTTCTGTTTTCCGGTTCTCGGCTTCACGCACCGTACGACACGGACCATTCCTGTTTGAGATCTTCCGTATTCCCCTTCCCGTTGGGGGATGGTTTGCTGTGTTGCTGCGCTTCCTTGGCCAGCTTGAACTGAAAGCTGTCCGCCAGGGCCTGCCAGCTGGCTTCGATGATGTCCTCGGAGACGCCGATGGTGCTCCAGATCTGGTCCTGGTCGCGGGATTCGACCAGTACCCTGACTTTGGCTTCCGTGCCCTCGCTTCCGTCCACCACGCGCACCTTGAAGTCCACCAGTTTCATGGTATCCAGGTCCGGGTAGAAGTTGCCCAATGCCTTTCTCAGGGCATTGTCCAGGGCGCTCACCGGGCCCAGGCCTTCGGCGGCGGTGATCTCGTGGCTGTCACCCACAGAAATTTTTATGGTGGCATGGGCCGAACAGGGAAGATCCTTGTCCTTTTCAATGGTCACCCGGAACGATTCCAGATCGAACAAGGGTTTGAACTGATCGGTGAACTTCTCCAGCATGATCTGAAAAGACCCGTCGGCCACGTCGAACTGGTAGCCTTCGTCTTCCATCTGCTTGATGGCGGCAACGATAGCCTTGCTGTCACTCCCGTTGGCGCCCAGGTCTACGCCCATCTCCCTGGCCTTGTACTCCACATTGCTTCTGCCGGCCAGGTCGGACATGAGCACCCGGCGCTGGTTGCCCACCAGTTCAGGGTTCATGTGCTCGTAGGCCCGGGACTCTTTCATGATGGCACTGACGTGAATGCCGCCCTTGTGGGCGAAGGCGCTGCGTCCCACGAAGGGGCGGGAGTTCAGCGGAACAATGTTGGCCGTCTCGCTCACATACCGGGAGAGGCTTTTCAGGCCGGCCAATTTTTCTTTGGGGATGCAGGGCCGGTTCATTTTGGCGCTGAGAATGGGGATGATGGTGGTCAGGTCGGCATTGCCGCAGCGCTCCCCGTAACCGTTGATGGTGCCGTGAACCATGACGGCTCCACAATTAACGGCGGCGATGGTGTTGGCCGCGGCCATGCCGCAATCGTTGTGGGTGTGGATGCCCAGCTTCAGCTTTCCCGAGTCACCGAATCGCCGCTTCAGGTCGTCGCTGACCGAATGGACGATCGATTCAATTTCCTGGGGCAGGGTACCGCCGTTGGTGTCGCACAGGACCACAAAATTGGCATCGGCCCGAATAGCTGCTGCCAGGGTTTCCAATGCATAGTCCGGAGAATCCTTGAAACCATCGAAAAAATGTTCGGCGTCATAAATCACTTCCCGGCCCTGGGATTTGAGAAAGGCGACGCTGTCGGCGATCATGGCCAGGTTTTCCTCCAGGGTGTTGTCCATGATCGACTGCACATGCAGGGCCCAGCTTTTGCCGAATATGGCCGCCGCCGGCGTGTCGCTTTTCAGGATCGCTTTCAGGTTGGGATCGTCGGCGGCATCGATGTTGGGTTTTCGGGTGGAACCGAAGGCCGTGATCCGGGCGGTCTTGAATCGTTCCCGTTTGGCCAGGTCGAAAAAACGGATATCCCGGGGATTGGATCCGGGCCATCCGCCCTCGATGTAGTGGATCCCCATTTCATCCAGCCGCATGGCGATCTTGAGCTTTTCATCCGCCGTAAAGGTGATATTTTCCCCCTGGGTACCGTCTCTCAGGGTGGTATCGTAGATTAGAATCGCTTGCATGGTTTCTCTCCTGGAACAACATTGGCGTCGGGGTCTCGCTCAGGGTTCGGCCAGACCCCTGCACCATTTTTATTTGCGCCTGTTTTCCGGTCGAAGGGCGCGTACCGCTGCACCGGCCCGCCACATTTCCGAATCGTGGATGACCTTGAGTTCCGCATCCAGGCGTTCCCGGTAATCCGCGGCGCTGTTGCATTCAAGGGTCCGGCGGGTTTCTTCACCGGTGACAACGCTTGTGTACAGTTGCTCGAATACAGGGGCTACAGCATCCCGGAAACGGGGCGCCCAGTCCAGGGCGCCGCGCTGGGCGGTGGTGCTGCAGTTGGCGTACATCCAGTCCATTCCGTTCTGGGCCACCAGACGAATCAGGCTCTGGGTCAGTTCTTCCACCGTCTCGTTGAAGGCCTCGCTGGGACTGTGACCATTCTTGCGAAGCACTTTGTACTGAGCTTCCATGACGCCGGCCAGACATCCCATGAGCACGCCACGCTCGCCGGTGAGGTCGCTGTGGACCTCTTTCTCAAAGGTGGTGGGAAACAAGTAGCCTGACCCTATGGCGATGCCCAGGGCAATGGCGCGTTCCTTTGCCCGTCCGGTATAGTCCTGGTGGACGGCAAAGCTGGAATTGATGCCGCTGCCGTCCAGAAAGTTGGTGCGAACCGTGGTGCCGGAGCCTTTGGGTGCAGCCAGGATCACATCCACGTTTTCCGGAGGGACGATGCCGGTCTGATCCCGGTAAACGATACCGAAGCCGTGAGAAAAGTACAGGGCATCACCGTCGTTGAGGCAGGTTTTGATAGTGGGCCACATGGCCACCTGGCCGGCATCGGACAGCAGGTACTGGACTACGGTGGCCTTTTTGGCGGCTTCCGCGATGGGGAGCAGGGTATCCCCGGGGACAAACCCATCGGCGACGGCCTTGTCCCAGGAGGCTGACCCTTCCCGCTGGCCTACGATCACCGCGATACCATTGTCGCGCATGTTCAGTGCCTGGCCCGGCCCCTGGACCCCATAACCGATTACGGCTACCGTTTCTTTTTGCAGCAGTTCACGCGCTTGTTGGAGGGAAAATTCCTCTGAGGTGATCACTTCTTCAGTCGTTCCGCCAAAATCGATATGTGCCATCTTGTACTCCTTGATTGTAATTTTTATTCCGGCAGGTTGTCTTTCGTATTCTGCCAAAACGGTTTCATGAGCCGACGCGGTATGCCCCGACGGCATGCCGCCGACGGTTCAGTGGGGCTCCCGGAACAGGGCGATGGTGCCTGTTCGGGCGATCTTCTTGATGCCCATGGGCTTGAGCAGGTTGACCAGGGCCTTCATCTTGTCTGCGGTCCCGGTGGCTTCGATAATGTAATACTCGGGACCCACATCCACCACCTTGCATCTGAATATATCGACGATCCGCAGTATCTCGTCACGGTTTTCCGGTTTGGCCCGCACACAGATCAGCGCCATTTCCCGTTGAACCGATCCGGACCCGGTAAGGTCTCTGAGCTTGATCACATTGATGAGTTTTCTAAGCTGCTTTTCGATCTGTTCAACAAGCGGTTCATTGGCTTTGGTGACGATGGTGATCCGGGATACATGGGGATCGATGGTTTCAGCCACGCAGAGGCTTTCGATGTTAAATCCACGGCCGCTGAACAATCCGACGATTCGGGAGAGCACTCCGGGTTCATTGTCCACCAGCATGGTCAATATGTGTTTTTCTTCGGTCATTGTTTTTTCCCTGATTCTGATCAACCCATTAAGGGGTTCACGCCCGGCGGTTTTGTATAACGTTCGAGATCAAGGCTTGCGAATCCCGAGGAAAGAGGCATACCTGTCGTACGCCCCAATGACGAGGGATGAAGCGTGACGCAGATATCGGGCGTTATACGAAACCGGCAATCCTAAACCAGCAGCATTTCCGTTATAGGTGCCCCGGCCGGTACCATGGGATACACGCACTCTTCCTTGGCGACCCTGAAATCCATGATCACCGGTCCGGGCGTTTCAAGTCCCCGGCGCAGGACGGTTTCCACCTCGTCCGGGCGCGTGGCCCGCAGTCCGACCGCACCAAAGGCCTCGGCCAGTTTTACGAAATCGGGCGCATGATCCATGCATGTACAGGCATAGCGTTTTTCGTAGAATAATTCCTGCCACTGGCGAACCATGCCCAGGTAGCAATTGTTCAGGATGACCACCTTGACCGGCAGTTTGTACTGCACGGCGGTCGCCATTTCCTGGATGTTCATCTGAATGCTGCCGTCTCCGGCCACATCCACCACCAGGGCATCGGGAAAGGCCACCTGGGCGCCGATGGCCGCCGGCAGCCCGAACCCCATGGTGCCCAGACCGCCGGAGGTGACGAAATACCCCGGGCGGTCGAAATGATAAAACTGGGCCGCCCACATCTGGTTCTGACCCACCTCCGTGGTGATGATGGCGTCGCCCCGTGTCAGTTCGTAGAGTTTTTCCACGACGTACTGGGGTTTAATCTCCGCTTCCTGGATGTAAGCCAGCTTGTAGTTCTGCTTCCACTGCTCGATTTGATCCAGCCAGGGGCCCCGACTGTCCGTCAGTTTGTCCAGGTCCTCTTCCGCCAGGAAGCTGTTGATCACTTCCAGGGTGGTTTTGCAGTCTCCCACCACCGGGATGCTCACCGGGACGTTCTTGCGGATGGAGGTCGGGTCGATGTCGATGTGAACGATCTCCGCTTGGGAGGCAAAGCTGTCGGTCTTGCCGGTCACCCGGTCGTCGAAGCGTACGCCGATGCCGATGAGCAGGTCGCATTCGCTGGTACTCATGTTGGCCCGGTAGGTGCCATGCATGCCGATCATCCCCAGCGAGAGGGGGTCCGAGCCGGGAAAGGCCCCCAGTCCCATGAGTGACATGGTCACCGGGATCCGGGCACTGCGGGCCAGCCGGGTCAGTTCCTCGGCCCCTTTGGAGAGGATGACGCCGCCGCCGGCGAAAATCACGGGACGCTTGGCCGCCATGATCAGGTCCACCACCTTGCGCAGCTGTTTCGAATTGGGCTTGTAGGTGGGGTTGTAGGATTTGAGTTTGACTTTCTGTTTGGGTTTGAAATTGGTCGTTCCCTGCTGCACATTTTTGGGAATATCCACCAGAACCGGGCCCGGGCGGCCGGACCGGGCAATATGAAACGCTTCCTTGAGGATCCGGGGAAGCTCTTCCACCGAGGGAACCAGATAGTTGTGCTTGGTGCAGGGACGGGTGATGCCGACAATGTCCACTTCCTGGAACGCATCATTGCCGATGAGATGGGTGGGCACCTGGCCGCTGATGATCACCAGGGGGATGGAGTCCATATAGGCGGTGGCAATGCCGGTGACGGCGTTGGTGGCTCCCGGACCGGAGGTGACCAGAGCGACGCCGACCTTGCCGGTGACGCGGGCAAAACCGTCGGCCGCGTGCACCGCACCCTGCTCATGGCGCACCAGGTAGTGGCGGATGTCGGTCCTTTCCAGGTGGTCATGAATATCGATGGTAGCGCCGCCGGGAAATCCGAAAATGGAATCGACTCCTTCCTCTTTGAGGACTTCCATTAAAATCTGTGCTCCGGTGAGTTTCATTTTATCAGTGCTCCTTTGTTAGTGGGTCAGAGGTCTGACGGCTGTCCTCCGTATTTCGTTTGGTGTTCATTCATAAATGGTAGCTTATGGTTCAGGCCAAGGCCGCAGCCACTTTGAAGCCGCAGGCGTAGCAGCGCTACGTCGAGGAATTCAATAGAGCGAGAACACAGGTTTGGACCATAAGATGCCGTTTATGGGCGGACACTATCGTACCACTGCCCCTTGGCTGGCAGACGACACCTGCCGGGCGTAACGAGCCATGTACCCATGGCGAATTTTCGGTTCAGGTGCCTTCCAGCCGGCCAGACGCCGGTTGAACTCATCATCGGATACCTTCAGGGAAACGGTTTTGGCGGGGATATCGATGGCGATGCGATCTCCCTCATTGACCAGGGCAATGGGGCCGCCCTGCGCCGCTTCCGGTGAAATGTGGCCGATGGCTGCCCCTCGGGAACCGCCGGAAAATCGGCCGTCGGTCAGCAGTGCCACGTGCGCATCCAGCCCCATCCCGGCGATGGCCGAGGTGGGGGTCAGCATCTCGCGCATGCCGGGTCCGCCCATGGGGCCTTCGTAACGCACGACGATCACGTCTCCCTTGTTGATGCGGCCCTCCATGATGGCTTCAGTCGCCGCTTCTTCTGAATCAAAGACTCTGGCCGGCCCTTCGTGTCGCATCATTTCGTCGAGCACGGCCGATTGCTTGACCACGCATCCTTCCGGCGCCAGGTTGCCGTAAAGCACGGCCAGACCCCCCTGATGATGGTAGGGGCGGTCCAGCGGCCTTATCACCTCAGGGTCGCGGGTAAAAACCCCGGCGGTGTTTTCGGAGACGGTTTTCCCCGTAACGGTCAGGCAATCGACATTGATCAGGCCGGCGGTCGACAGTGTCTTGAGGACGGCACTGATTCCCCCGGCCCGGTTCAGGTCCTGGAGGTGGTGCGCACCGCCGGGACTCAGGGAGCAGATGTGAGGCGTGCGGTTGCTGATTGTGTTGATCATGCCCAGTTCCAGTGTCACCCCGGCTTCGGCGGCAATGGCCGGCAGGTGCAGCACGGTATTGGTGGAGCACCCTAGTGCCATGTCTACGGTCAGTGCATTGTGAAACGCCTCGGGGGTCATGATTTTTCTGGCAGTGAGCTGTTTTTCCCACAGATCCATGATCTGCATGCCGGCTTGCTTGGCGAGGCGCACACGGGCGGAGTAAACGGCCGGGATGGTTCCGTTTCCCGGCAGGCCCATGCCGATTACTTCGGTGAGGCAGTTCATGGAGTTGGCGGTGAACATGCCCGCGCAGGATCCGCAGGTAGGGCAGGCGGCGTCTTCGATGGCCGCCAGCCGGCCGACTTCCAATTTACCGGCTTTTACGGCGCCGACGGCTTCAAAAACGGTAATCAGATCGATTTTCCGGCCGGGTATTTCCGGATGTTCGCCGGCCAGCATGGGGCCGCCGCTGATGAAGATGGTAGGCAGATCCAGCCGTGCGGCGGCCATAAGCATGCCGGGAACGATCTTGTCGCAGTTGGGGATCATTACCATGGCGTCCAGGGCATGGCCGATGGCCATTACTTCAATGGAGTCGGCGATGAGTTCGCGGCTGGCCAGTGAGTATTTCATTCCGGTGTGATTCATGGCGATGCCGTCGCAGACACCGATGGTGCCGAATTCCACCGGCGTCCCTCCGGCCATGTAGATTCCGGCCTTCACCGCCTGGGCGAGGGTATCCAGGTGAACATGACCGGGAATGGCGGTATTGACGGCATTGGCAATCCCGATAAGGGGGCGCTTAATTTCCTCATCCGTGTAACCGATGGCTTTGAATAGGGCCCGGTGCGGTGCCCGTTCGATACCTCTTTTGGCGTCGTCGCTTTTCATCATCTTGACATCCTTTCTGAATAAGGAAAAAAAAATCCGTTATCGCCTCTGGGGTGATAACGGATTTTGTGATTTCCGGAGTTGGCTGGTTTAGGCCATTATCGCCCCTGTTTCCCCGTTGTGGATGAGGACACCCACTACGAGGATAAGAATAAGACTAATAATGTTGATAAGGGCGAAACGACTAATCATGTTTTTATCAGGCCAATTTGATTGATGATCCTCCCCTAACAGCCCGTTTCAGGCAAGTCAAGCTTTTTCTTGCCTTTGGGGGAACACACCGTTAAGGTGAAGGAAGCAGGCCGGCATCAGGGTCGAATATACGATGGTGGATTGCGGTTCAGATATTGGCCCGCTGGGATTTTTGGATACCACCGGCGGGGCAGCGTACCGGCGAGTATTTCCAAATCGTGAGAATACAGAGCAGGGCCGTAAGAAGGCCTTTAAGATGAACACGAGGGGAGTTTTACACCATGGACCATACCTGGCAATCCTTGAAGGGGCAGTTTCTCATGGCTATGCCCGGGTTGGCCGACCCCAATTTCTACCAGTCGGTCACCTGCCTGTCCGAGCATAATCAAAAAGGGGCGATGGGAATCGTGATTACCCGGGTCCACCCGGAAGTCAACGGTAAGATGATCTTTGAGGAATTGCAGATTTCAACTGCGGCGGGTGCGGAAAAAATTCCCGTTCACGTCGGCGGGCCGGTCCATATGAATGAAATATTTGTTCTTCATGGTGCTCCATTCACATGGACAGGCAGCATGATGATAACCGGAGAGCTGGCCTTGAGCAATTCGCGTGACATCCTTGAAGCCATCGCCATGGGAAGCGGTCCCAAGGCGTTTATCATCGCCCTGGGATGTGCCGGTTGGGGGCCCGGGCAACTGGAAAGTGAAATTCGCAGCAATGCCTGGATTAACGGCCCCTATTCGGAAGCGATCGCCTTTCAGATGGAAGTGGAAAGACGCTGGGAAGCGGCCCTTCAGGGGATCGGTGTCGATCCGGCGTTGCTGTCCGATACGCCGGGCCACGCCTGATGGAAAAGCAAAAGTGGATTTGAAATGATTGGAGCGCTGGGCTTGGGGAGTAATGCGGTTTGCCGGAAAAGACTTGATGGGGGGTGGTAAGGGGCGCTGGTCTGCCCCTCATTTTATTCGGTGTCATCCTTTTTGGGTTTTTGTTTGGGTTTTTTCTTTTTCAGACAGTCCTTGTCCTTCCTGACGAATGCACAGAGCTTTGGATTGTAGTACTCCTTGCAGTTCAGCGGATTGTATAATGGGCATTCCGGATGTTTTTCTGACATGTTTGTGGTGTTCCTTATGCTGGATTTAGCGCCTTTGAACCGCCCATCTCGTTTCTTTCCGGTCAGCTGTATATCATTAAATCATAAGATTTACAAGCCATTGTGTTCATTGGGGGGATGGCTGTACACCCTGGCCACCGGTTGGGAAAGCTTTGACAATCGATCCGTTTAAATGTAAAAACCTTTGACCGGCGCCCGGATGATTCCCCGGGCCGATTCCGGCCTTTCAGCATCCGCATCCGTTGGTTTCGGTACCATCACCGGCACTGAGACCAAACCTGAGAAAAGATAGACATGCCCGCATACGAGACAATGAAGCTCCAACTTTCACGGATCAGCGATGATACCGCCCATCTTATAAACGAGGCTGAGAAGATCACCGAACTTATTGATGAGGGGTTTTCCCAGTGGAAGACCACCTGCCAGATCATTTCCGAACAGATATCCGAAGAGATCATGCGTGTGGCCGTGGTGGGCGCCATCAAATCGGGGAAAAGCACCCTGGTGAATACCCTTTTTGGCGGCGATTACCTTAAACGCGGGGCCGGCGTGGTTACTTCCATCGTTACCCGGGTGAGAACCAGCACCCGTTTGCGGGCCATCCTTTATCTCAAGAACTGGGATGAGGTTAACCGGGATATCGATCAGGCATCGGTGCTGTTGCCCGCCCACAACCGTTCCGGTGCGGAACATCCTTTTGATATTCGCCGTGAAAAAGATCGGCAGATTCTGGACCGGGCACTGGCCGACCTGGCCGCCGATCAGTTGATCTCCAACGACACCCGCAGCGCAGGCAGTGTGCTTCTGGCGTCCTATCTCAACGGCTATGATCGCGTTCAGCAGTTTGTCCAGGCAGATCATGCCACTGTCGTGTTTGAGAACGACCGGTTCGCCTTGCACCGTGATTTTGTGGGCGACGATGCCATGGCCGTTTACCTGAAGGATGTGTTGCTGGAAATTGACACCCCGGGCCTCGGTGATGGGGTCGAGATTGCCGACTGCCAGGGCAGCGACTCTCCCAATCCGCTGCACCTGGCCATGATCCAGGACTACCTGATGCTGGCCCATCTCACGGTATATGTGGTCAGCAGCCGTACCGGACTCCGTCAGGCGGACATCCGGTTCTTATCCATGATCCGGAAAATGGGAATCCTGGAAACGGTTGTCTTTGTCGTGAACTGCGATCTCAGCGAGCACGAATCCATCCAGGACCTTTCCGAGGGGATTCGAAAAATTGAAGCGGAACTGAGCCTGATCTGCCCAGAACCCCAGGTGTTTGCTTTCTCCGCCCTGTTCCTGCTCATGTCCCAGATGGAATCCGACCTGTCTCAAAGAGACCATGAGCGGTTCGCTTATTGGTGCCGGGAGACGGCGCTGGTCGATTTCTCGACATCCGAGCAAACCCGCTTTCAGCAGTTTCTGGAACAAAAGATCCTTCGGGAACGAACCTCTCTGCTGTTGAAAAACCATCTGGAAAGGTTGGAAATAGTAGCCGGCGGCATTGGGGACTGGATTGCTTTCAACCGTGACCTGCTGGCCCGTGACGCCGGCGGCGCACGGGAGTTGGCCGATCGCGTCCACCACCACCGGGGCCGACTGGAGCGCATGAAGCTGACGGTGAAAAATACCCTGGATGGTGCCGTCAGCCAAGTCAAACGGGACTTGAAAACCGCCGTTGACCGCTTTTTCGACGAGCATACGGACGGTGTCGTTGCGGGCGTTGTCCGTTTCGTTCGCGGCTATCAGGTGGAGATGCACAGCTACGATGAAAGCCTGATGAGTGTGGGGTTTGCCAAAACCCTGTACATGGTGTTCCAGGAGTTCAAGCAGGCGGTGGATGCACACCTGGCTGAAACCGTAAACCCCCAGGTGATGCGTTTCGTCAAGGCCCAGGAGAAAAATCTCATTGGATATCTGGATGAAATTGCCGGGCCTTATGGATCCATGATCGACGACGCACTGGCGCAGTACACCGACGCCATGGGTGAGGGTAAGATGGCCCCGCGGCGGCCATCGTCACCAATGAGTATTGGGCCAGACCTGGAGACGATCCGTAAGATGGCCGGTCTGTCTCTGCCGCCGGCTGCAGCAACCATGCGTTATTCCGCCCAGATCAAAACCGAAGCGGTTATGCGCTTCGGTTTCTACAAGATTGTCAACCTGGTCAAAAAAGCCATGAAAAAATCGGCGGACAAGGTTCATCAGGAACAGTTCCTGGCGCTTGCCTCGGGAATCAAACGAATGAAACGCGAGACCGAGCGGTCCATCCTGTTTCTCCTGAAAGACTACAAGGAAAATATCAAGTTTCAGTATATGCTGAAACTGGCCGACGCTACCGCCACCGCCCTTTACCGCCAGATGCTGGAGCGGTTTCAACACCAGGGCGCCGATCTTTCCAGACTGGTGGAACTCATCAGCGAACAGCGGCTGGACAAGGAAGACGTGTCGGCCTCACTCGACCGGATAGAAGACTCCTCCAGGTTGTTGCAGAAGAAGATCAGCCATCTTAAGGCGGATCTTCAGCAGATGAACGGCTGACGTCAACTTCAACGGAAGGGAGACAAGATGGCCAAAAAGAAAACCAGAGCAATTGCAGTGGCAAACGAGAAGGGCGGCGTGGGCAAGACAGTTACGGTGATCAACCTGGCGGCGGCGTTGACGCTGGCCAACCAATCGGTGCTGGTGGTGGACATGGATCCACAAGCCAATGCCACCAAAGGCCTGGGCATTCTGCCCGATGATGAACGGCCTTCGGTCTACGACCTGATTATGAACAACGATCGTAAAGCCGTGGAAGAGACGATCCTTGCCACGAAATGGGACGGGCTTCAGTTGATACCTTCCCATGTGGATCTCTCCGGCGCCGAAGTTGAGCTGGTGGATGCCGAAGGACGGGAGAACCGGCTTAAGGAAGCCCTGGCGCCGATCGTCGGGAATTACGACTTCATTATGATGGATACACCGCCCAGCCTCTCTCTGCTCACCGTCAATGTCTTCGCGTGTGCCTCGGAAGTGCTGGTGCCCTGCCAGACCCACCCCTACGCTTTCGGCGCCCTTGCCGAACTGTTCGACACCATCGACGCGGTGCGGGAAGAGATTAACCCCGGGTTGTTCGTTTCCGGCATCATCCCCACCCTGGTGGACCTGCGTACTCGGGTGGCCAACGTCGTCATGCAGCAACTCAAAACCGACGAACGCTATCGAAACCTGGTGTTCAATACCGCCATTCGCAGCAACACCACAATCGCTGAAAGTGCCGAAGTGGGCAAGCCGGTGGTGTTCTACCGCCGAGGCAGTTACGGAGCCATCGATTACAATGACCTGGCGGATGAGCTTCTGGCAAGGAGCACCAAATAGCTCACCGGTAACAGCTATCAGCTATCAGCCAGCTTTTTCCGATAGAGCCGCAGGCTGTTGGAAACCACCGTGATGCTGGAAAAAGCCATGGCCAGAGCGGCTAGGATGGGGTGCAGTTGCCGCAGCATCATGGGCAGGCCGTCAAAGGGGAAAAGGGCGCCGGCGGCTACGGGGATCAGCACGGCATTGTAGAAAAAAGCCCAGAAGAGGTTCTGGCGGATGGTCATCATGGTAGCCCGGCTCAGCGCGATGGCTCTGGGAACGCCGCTAAGCGATCCGGCCACCAGAATAACGTCGGCCGTTTCGATGGCCACATCGGTGCCCGTGCCGATGGCGAAGCCCACGTCGGCCTGGGCCAGGGCCGGGGCGTCGTTGATGCCGTCGCCTACCATAGCCACTTTATTCCCCGCTGCCTGGAGCGTCTTGACCCGCAAGGCCTTGTCCTCCGGCCGGACTTCGGCCTCCACATGATCGACACCGGCCTGGCGGCCGATGGTCTCGGCGGCCTGGCGATTGTCACCGGTGAGCATCACCGTCTCCAGACCCAGTTTTTTCAACCGGGCGATGGCCGGCGGCGAGTCTGCCTTGATGCGGTCCGATACGCAGATCAGCCCCAGCAGCCGATCCGCTTCAACGGCGGCCATGACGGTTTTCCCCTGAGCCTGGAAATCCGATATCCGTTGGACCATTTCAGCAGAGATTACTCCTGACTGCGTATCAAACCAGTGCGGTTTGCCCACCTTGATGGGTCGGCCGTTCACCCGGGCCTCGACCCCGTCGCCGCCGTGGGCCTTGAATGCCTCCGGTGATACCAGTTCCAGTCCCGAGGCTTCCGCTTTTTTGACCACTGCCCGGCCAAGGGGGTGCTCGGACCCCTTTTCCACCGAAGCGGCCAGCATCATCAGTTCATTTTTCGTCACCCCGTGACCGGTATCGGGAACCAGGTCGGTAACCACCGGTTTGCCTTCGGTGATGGTACCGGTTTTGTCCAGAACCACGGTGGACAAACGGGTGGCACCCTCGAGCGCCCGGCTGTTTTTAAAAAGCATGCCCCGTTCGGCACCCTTGCCGGTGCCGGCCATGATCGCGGTGGGTGTTGCCAGGCCTAAGGCGCAGGGGCAGGCGATAACCAGTACGGCCACCATGCGGATCATGGCGGTCACGAACTCGCCGGCGGCGATCCACCAGATGGCGAAGACCAGCACGGCAATGACGATGATCGCCGGCACGAATACCGCGGCGACGCGATCGGCCAGGGCCTGGATGGGCGCCTTGCTGCCCTGGGCCTCCTGAACCAGGCGGATGATCTGGGCCAGGGCGGTTTCCCGGCCCACCCGGGTGGCTGTAAGGACGATGATCCCCTGGCCGTTGATGGTGCCGGCGGCCACCGTGTCACCTGATTTTTTGTCCACCGGAATGGGTTCACCGGTGAGCATGGATTCGTCTACGGCCGAGGCGCCATCGGTGACCTGGCCGTCGACGGGGATCCGTTCACCCGGCCGGACCAGAAGCACCTCACCCACCCGCACCCTTTCGATGGGCGTCTCCTGTTCGATTCCTTCACGGAGCACCGTGGCGGTTCTGGGGCGCAGTCCCATGAGTTTGCGGATGGCGCTGCCCGTTTTACCCTTGGTCCGGGCTTCGAGCAGCTTGCCCATCTTAATCAGGGTGATGATGACTGCCGAGGTCTCGAAATAGACGTGCCCACCCAGTGCGGGAAGCAGCAGCACGGCCAGCGAATAGCCATAGGCGGTGGACGAACCCATGGCCACCAGCACGTCCATGTTGGCGCTCTTGTTGCGCAGGCTTTTCAGGCCACTGACATAATAGTCCCAACCGGTGTAAAACTGCACCGGTGTGGCCAGAAATAGAAACAGCCAGTTCACCCACGGCTGGTGGCTCCACGGTCCGGTGACGCCAAAATCCCTGGCCATGCTGGCCACAAACAGGGGCAGGGCAAAGGCGATGCCGACCAAGAATTTGCGGGTCTGATCGGCAATCTCTTGCTGCCGCGCCGCGTTTTCCGCGTCTTCCGGTTCGCCTTCCAGTTGGATCAGAGCGCCGAATCCGGCCTTTTCCACCGCCGACGCCAAATCGTCAGGGGCGACCATCGACGGCAGATACTCAACCGTTGCCCGTTCGGCGGCAATATTGACGACCGCATTAACCACCCCCGGGACCTTCTTTCCCAGGGCACGCTCCACGTTCATGGCACAGTTGGCGCAAGTCATGCCCGTGACCGGAAAGTCGATGCGGGCGGTGGTTACCCTGAATCCGAGCTTTTCGACCTGCTTAATCAAATCTGTCAATGACGCGGATTGGGGATCGAAGATCACCGAGGCCTGCTCGGCCGCAAAATTGACATTGGCGTCGCTGACACCGGGCAGCTTTTTTAGCCCACGGGCGATGTTCATGGCGCAGTTGGCGCAGGTCATCCCCGAAATGGGCAGAATGAGGGTCTGGGAGGTCATCACTGGGCCGGATAGTTGATTTCCGTCAAGGCGGCCCGGATGCGGTCGATGGATGCCGGGGAATCCCATTGGACGGTAACCGTTTTGGTTCCGGCGTCGGCCTTCACCGAGGTGACCCCTTCCATCTCAGCCAATTCAGACTCGATGGCCGACACGCAGTGGCCACAGGAAATGGTGGGAACGGTCAATGTCTCTTGGTTCATAAATGCCTCCTTTGCATTCGGTGCGGTTTTCAACGGGCATAAGGTAAGCGGCCTTAAGGAAGCTGGCAAGGCATGACTGAAAAAAGGCCGGTTCGGGATGGAATGGGGCCAATGACCACAACGATGGTAAATCACAAGATAGCCAAAATCCAAATGACAAATAAATCACAATAGCCAAAATCAAAATTCCAAACCTGACGAGTTTGGAGATTGTCATTTGGAATTTGGTGCTTGCGATTTGTTATTTCTGGTTTTTCCGGCGAAATCGTGTGGCGTTATCTCTTTTCCGGGGCTTTGCCGGTGAGGCGCTCCAGGTTGTCCCTTGCAAAATCGATGGACGGGTCCAGTTCCAGGGCCAGCCGGTAGTATCGCACCGCCTTGGCCTTTTCACCCATGTCGCGGTAGTTGGAAGCGATGTTGGCATAATCGATGGCCGAACTGGGGTCCAGTTCGATAACCTTTTCAAAGCTTTCGATAGCCGCTTCGTGCTCCTTGCGCATGAAGTGGCAAAATCCCTTGAGGTTATGAATGTCGGTGCGTTCCGGATCCAAAACTTCACCTTTGGCCAGTACGTCGAGGGCCTTTCCAAAATTGCCCATTTCCTTGTGGCAGACTCCCATATAGGAGTAAATACTGGGGATGTCCTGTTCCGCCGGCGCCAGTTCAAGGGCCCGGGCAAGGCGCGACAGGGCCGTTTGCGGATCGTTTCGTCCCAGGTGGCAGTTGCCCAGGTAGAACTGGATGAAATACTTGCCCGGCAGGAGTCGCTCCATGTCCGTCAGCCGTTTGATGGCCTCGTCCGCGCCGAAGCTCTCCATGGTGATCTTGGCGGCAAACATGGCCACGCTGGTGCCGCTTGCACGCTCTCTGAAATGGGCGCCGGGGACGATGGTGTAGAAGGCCGGCACAGCCAGTTGGGGGTGCATGGTGTCCACTGCCAGCACCTCGAAATCCCTTAGGGACAGGGCCTGGATACAGGCATCCACTTCGTGACGGATATTCGGGTTCGAAATATCGGGAAGATTGACCAGGGATATGGGACCGGGGGCGTTGATGACATAGCCGGCGTCTTCCAGACGGGTGAATTTCGGCAGGCCCGAGGCCACATAATTGGACCCGGAGTTGAAGTCGCCGGCCAACTGGGCCACTTCGGTCAGAGCACGGCTCAGGGCCTTTTCCGGACTGGGGGTGGTGCCGGCGGTCCAGACGATTTCGCTCGTGGCGGGAAACGTGGCCGGATCATAGGCCAGGACCCCTACGGAGGGAATACCCATGTCCTGGGAAAAGTCGGTGATGAACAGCTTGATGCCCGCTTGGTCGTACTTGCCCAGCATTTCCCGGACCCGATGGTCGGTTGCCGAATTCGGGTCGATCAGCGGTGTGGAAATGTGTTGGCGGCTGATCACCGATGACACGTGGCGCTCGACGATTTCGCAAATTCCCTGGCAGAGTGCCTCCTCCACGCAATTGCCGGCGGAGGGGCCGTTGAAGGCGTTGATCGCGTAAAACCAATTAAGCGGGACCAGCACCTCCTTTTCCCGGGTAAGACTCCAGGCACCGGTCCATCTGAGCGGCAGGGATTCAAAAATTTTTTTGGATACGGCAAGGTCTCCGGATTCGTCATGCACCGATTTGGCGATTTGATCAAAGGAAATGGCTTCGTCGGCAAACTCGTTGAAGGTGCCCAGCCGGGTGTGGTTCCGGTTGGTGTAGAAACTGAAAAAACTGAACCGCTCGGCCAGCTCCATTACCGCGCTGGCCTCGGCCTGGGTCGTCGTCGCGCCTTTGCCCATCTGTTTTTTGGTGCCGATAACGGCCTGGGCATCATGACCGCAAGTGCTGAAAAATACGGGGATGTCCAGCCGGCCATTGTCGATACGCAGGGTCCGGTCAAGAATTTTCAATTCCATGGCGTTCATCCGTTTTTTGACCATGGTCACCGTTTGTTCCGGCTGCAGGATTTTATCCTGATCATCCGTTGCCCGCTTGATGGCATCTGTCATTTTAATGGGACCCGTGCGCTTCATTGAATCTCCTTGACTGGGTGACGATCCTTGTCACCTTGGTTGTTCCTGTCCGATTTTATCCCGATCGATATGCCAACGACCGATGGCTTCTAATTCATTGATTTTCATCCGGCAACAAATATAAGCACGGCTTTTGCACCGTGTCCATCCAGAAGTGACAGATGGTCGTTCAAACAAAGGCCGCCGTGTTATGACCGAAGCGCTTGCTTTCATTCAAATTTACAGGTAATAAGTGAATATAATCGGTTATGCCGATCCTTCATCGACAATATCAAAACGTGTTGGCAACCATGTCCGACTTTCGGAAAATTCCTCAAATTATCGATTACGGCGGTCGTCGACGTCAGTTTGACCGGAGGCTGAATTCCGAACGGGTAAAAGTGCCGGAGTTCCGATCCGGGCGGCAGCGCAGATGTGGCTTTGATCGACGCAGCATTAAAAACAATGCCCGTTTCAAGGTGAAAACCGAGCGGCGAGTTGATTTTGAGCGATTTAGAAAAATGATTCCCGAGGAGGAAAAGGTCGCTGAAGAACAAATGGTCCTCGTTGACAACACGGCCGACGTCGCCGAAGATTCCTGAACGATTGCAGCGACGGTTCAGGTGGTGGTCAAGCCTGTTACGGTTCCGCGAACCGTCATCCCTCAATGATTCAGCCCCATTACGGAGGATGTGGATCGTTTCCAAATACAAATGCGCGTGTGGTAAGGAGAACTGTCATGGCCCGGACGAGCCGGATCGAACGAAAAACAACGGAAACCCAGGTCAAGGTGGAACTGAACCTGGATGGCCAGGGAAAAGCCGATATCAATACCGGTATTGCTTTTCTCGATCATATGCTGACCCTTTTCTGCGTTCACGGCCGATTTGATCTGGATGTCCAGGCCAAGGGCGACCTGGAGGTGGATTACCATCACACTGTGGAGGACGTCGCGCTGGTTCTCGGCGAGGCCGTCTCCACTGCCCTGGACGATCGGTGCGGCATTCGGCGCTATGGTTTTGCCGTGACGCCCATGGACGATGCGCTGGCCGAAGTCGCCATTGACCTGTCCAACCGCCCTTTTCTGGTCTATCACCTGCCATCGGTTCTGGAATCCGCGGGTCGCTTTGACCGGGGATTGGCCAAAGAGTTTTTCAGGGCCTTTGCGGTTAAAGGGGGGATGAATCTACACATTAACGTCAAATACGGGGAAAACGAGCACCATGTGCTGGAATCGATCTACAAATCCGTGGGACGTTCGCTCAAAGAGGCGGTATCGATCGACACTAACCGCAGCGGTGTTCGTTCATCCAAAGGAGTCCTTTAATCCGAGGTCGATTAATCTGGAAAATACTCCGGGTCACATCCGGGATCGGCGGCATGTTTGTGGGGCCTGCGGGCAACGCCCAACCGTTCGTGACAGCGCCGCCACTTCACCGAACAGCCTGCCCTTTTTCTGAATATCCAGTGTTTTTTTGTAAAGCCGCTACTATATATTGACAAAATGCCTCCGGGGATTTAACTTGAACAATTTAAAAAAGGGCGACCCTATGCACAAGGTAGCTATCGGCGCAGTCCAGGCGTTCAGGCGCTATTTTCACCGCCAATCTGGCCCGTGACCGTCTTTTCACTGAGATGGCCCAGGTCCTACCGGAGCACGATTGAACCCGAATCCATTTGAAATGGAGGCGGCTTTTCTTGGCGGCGTACATTCCTGAAGAGAAAATTACTGCGATCAAAAATGCTTCCGATATTGTTGACATCGTATCGGAGACCGTATCCCTGCGTCGAGCGGGGCGCAACTTTTTGGGACTGTGCCCCTTTCACACCGAAAAGACCCCATCCTTTACCGTGAGTCCGGATAAACAGATCTTTTATTGTTTTGGCTGCGGTGCCGGCGGCAACGTATTCAGTTTTCTCATGAAACACGGCGGACTCACCTTCCCTGAGGCAGTCAATATGCTGGCCGGACGATACGGCATAGACCTTCCCACCCGGAATTTGTCCCATCACGAGAAAAAAAAGTTGACGGAACGGGAAACGATACTAACGCTTAACAGCGAGGCCATGTCCTTTTACCGGGATTGCCTGCTTTCGGATGAACAGGGCAAACAGGCCAAAGGGTACCTTTTAAAAAGGGGGATGACCAGAAAAACCATTGATGAGTTTAAATTAGGATTTGCCCCGGATGGCTGGGACCATCTGGTGCGGCATTTCCGCTCATGCAGAAAACCGGTCGAGATGGCCCTGCAGGCCGGTTTGATTGTTTCCCGCAAGAAAGGGGAGGGACACTACGACCGGTTTAGGAACCGGATCATTTTCCCCATTTTCAACGGGCAAAATCAGACGGTGGGATTTGGCGGACGTGTGATGGACGATGCGCTGCCCAAATACCTGAACAGTCCTGAAACACCGGTATACAACAAGAGCCGGTCCCTGTACGGGTTGAACCGGGCCCGTCAAAAATGCCGGGAAACGCAGACGGTATATGTCGTTGAAGGATATTTTGACCTGCTTTCCATGCACCAGTTCGGCATCGAGAACACCGTGGCCACCCTGGGGACCTCCCTGACGGCCGATCACGTTCAGATCCTGAAGGGATTCGTGGGAGAGGGGGGTAAGGCCGCCTTGGTGTACGATTCGGATCAGGCCGGGATCAAAGCGGCGCAACGCAGCGTGGCGGTGTTTCAAAAAGGGATGCTGGAAGCCCGGATCATGGTTTTACCCAAGGGCCATGATCCTGATTCATTTCTCATGGCGTACGGTCCCGAAGATTTTTTAAAGGCGGCTGCGCAGTCCATGGGAATGATTCCATTCATGGTGGAATCGGCTGTGGAGAAACATGGATTGAGCATCGACGGCAAGGTTCGCATTGTCAACGACCTCAAATCGGCCATGCTGGCTATCGGCGATCCGGTTGCCCGATCACTCCGGGTCAAGCATCTGGCAGAACGACTTGGCGTGGATGAAACGGTACTTCTGCAAAAGATCCAGAGAACCGCGCCATCCCCTGCCAAGGCGACCTGGCTGCAAGGTCGGCCGGGCGTGATTAAGGCGTCGAAGCCGCCGCCGGTTCGTGGAGAAACCTACCGTCTGGAACGACAGATGGTGGCAATGATGCTTCAGTTCCCGGAGATGATCGCCGATATAAAGCGCCGACGGCTCATGGACCATTTCACGGATCCCGTGCTGGCAGAGATCGGGCGGGGCATTATTGACCACTTTGCCGCAGCCGACAGCGATATTGCCGGCCTGGTATCCCGATGGGATGATCCGGAAAAAAAGGCTATGGTGGCCCGTCTGTCATTAACCGATGAACACTGGGACCGAGACGGCTGCATGAATCTGATGACCCAGTTTGAACGCACCATCCGCCGTAAGGACAAGGCGCTGCAAATGCGTATCGAGGCCGCTGAAAAAAGCGGTGATGTCGACCTTCTGGCCGTGCTTTTGCGGGAAAAGCAGCAGCAGGCCCGAAAGACAGTGGAAAAACAGAGCGGTGCGAATCATTGACCGCTGACCATGGCATCTGACGGCATGCGACCGCCGCTGACGGCCATGGGAATTAAAAAACGAGTTTCAGAATACCGCGACCCATTTACGGACTGCAACACGTCCTACTTTGGTTCAGGAGGCAAACGGAATGACCAAAAAATCCGATAACAAGCGCAACGGGACATCCATGCAGACCGAAAAAAAGCCGGCCAAAAAGAAAGCCGGGGCGGGTGGCAAGACTGCTGTCGCTTCCGCTGCACAGAATGGAAAATCGGAAAAGACCAAGGAAACGATCAAGAAGAACGAGCAGAAGCTCCTCAAGGCCCTGATTGAAAAAGGCAAGGAGCAGGGCTCGCTGACCTATGACGAGATCAATGAGGTTCTTCCCAACGAGATGATGTCTTCGGAAATGATCGACGATACCCTGATGATGTTCGACGATATGGATATCGAGATCATCGAAAACGAAAACGGGCTTTCCGACAAGGAGAGCACCCCCGAAAAGAAAGAGTCGCTGAACAAGGCCGTGACGGTTTCGGATATTGGTTCCGTCACCGACCCGGTGAAAATGTATCTTCGCGAGATGGGCATGGTCACCCTCCTCAGCCGTGAAGGAGAGGTGGTCATCGCTAAAAAAATCGAAGAGGGCGAGCAGGACGTTCTCAAGGCACTTTTGGAAACCTCTTTAGGTGTCAAATATATTCTTGAATTCGGTGACCTGATCGAAGTGGGTGCCCTGCGGCCGAAGCATGTATTGCGGGATGTGGATGAAGGGGATGCCTATGTGGACGAGATGGTTCAGATTGAAAACTTTCTGGAAACCATTTCCAGTATCCGCAAGGTGGATGATGAGATCCGGGAGTATCGTGAACGCATGTTTTCGGAGCTGATGGAGCCCGATGAAGCCCGCCGGGTCAGGCGGTGCATCATGCGGCGCAACAATAAGATATTCGAGCTGCTCAAAGGGTGGCGACTGGAAGGTGGGGTTATCGACCGCATCGAAGCGCATATTCGCCGCCTCATTGACTGGTTCGATGCACAGAACAAGCTGGTGGCCATCACTGCGGAAGCCTTTGGCGCAACCATTCGGGAGCTTCGTGAAAACCTGACCACCAAGGCCAAGTTCATGAAATGGGCCAAAAAACAGTCCAGCCTCGATGAAGCCGCCCTGGGGCGGATTTATGCCCACCTGAAATCCGTGGCCGAGCAGTTGGTGGAAAAGGAAAATGACTTCAAGGCCAACAACCGGAACCTCAAACGGGTCATGGCCAGTGTGGACGAAGGGCGCATGCGGGCAAAATTCGCCAAGAGCGAACTGATCCGGGCGAACCTGAGACTGGTGGTCAGCATTGCCAAGAAGTACACCAACCGGGGACTCCAGTTCCTGGATCTTATCCAAGAAGGCAACATCGGGTTGATGAAGGCGGTAGACAAGTTCGAATACCGCCGGGGGTACAAGTTCAGTACCTACGCCACCTGGTGGATCCGGCAGGCCATCACCCGGGCCATTGCCGACCAGGCACGAACGATCCGCATTCCGGTGCACATGATCGAAACCATCAACAAGCTGATCCGCACCTCCCGCTATCTGGTCCAGGAGTTCGGACGGGAGCCCCGTCCGGAAGAGATTGCGGAAAAGATGGAAATCCCCATCGATAAAGTTCGCAAGGTTCTTAAAATTGCCAGAGAGCCGATTTCATTGGAAACTCCCATCGGGGAGGAGGAAGACAGCCATCTGGGTGATTTTATCGAAGACAAGAAATTCATGCTGCCCTCAGAAGCGGCAGTGAGCATGAACCTGGCTGAGCAGACCCGAAAAGTGCTGGCCACCCTGACTCCCCGTGAGGAAAAAGTGCTTCGCATGCGGTTCGGCATCGGCGAGAAGGCGGATCACACCCTGGAAGAGGTGGGGCAGGACTTTACCGTTACCCGTGAACGGATCCGGCAGATCGAGGCAAAAGCGCTCAGAAAACTGCGCCACCCTACCCGCAGCCGGAAGCTGAAGAGCTTCATCGACAATTGATGCGGTGCGGGACGGGCTTGCATTTGCTTGACAAATTGCCATGACGGGGGTAGACAAACAATCGCTTTTTAGCTGATACGGGCCCATAGCTCAGCTGGCAGAGCCACCGGCTCATAACCGGTCGGTCCCTGGTTCGATCCCAGGTGGGCCCACTT
>JAHLLR010000078.1 GCA_020444075.1 Deltaproteobacteria bacterium | reverse complement strand
CCTTGAATACATCGTCCCCCACCTCGGCCTCGGCCATGGCTTTTCTCATGGCCGGCGTGGGCCGGGTGATGGTGTCCGATCTTAAGTCGATGATGTCCATGGGTGGTGTTATCCTTTGGTTTTGGAAAGGCGAACCTGGATCGCATTAGCGTGAGCGCCGAGCCCTTCGACAGTGGCCAGGCAGATGATATCGCGGGCCTCTTTCCTGAATGCCGCTGGCGAATAGCGGATCAGGCTTGTTTTTTTCATGAAGTGGTCCACCGACAGGGCTGAAGAAAATCGCGCCGTGCCGGCGGTCGGCAGTACATGATTGGGGCCGGCCATATAGTCCCCCACCGGTTCAGGCGTATAGGGCCCCAGAAAAATCGCGCCGGCATTGCGGATCCTCGGCGCCACGTCCATGGGATCGGCCACCTGAAGCTCCAGGTGTTCGGGGGCGATGTGATTGGCCAGTTCGATGGCGTCGTCCAGATTTTCCACAACCATGATGGCGCCGAACGCCGCCAGGCTCTGCCGGGCAATATCGGCGCGCCCCAGGGCCTCCAGCTGATTCTCAACCGCCGCGTTCACCAACTGGGCCAGTTCCGCGGAATCCGTGACGAGGATGGCCGATGCCAGGGGATCGTGCTCCGCCTGACTGAGAAGATCGGCGGCGACGAATTCCGGATCCGCCGTCCCATCGGCGACGACCAGGATCTCGCTGGGCCCGGCGATCATATCGATCCCCACTGCGCCGGCAACGATTTTTTTGGCCAGGGTGACGAAGATATTTCCGGGTCCCACGATGACGTTGACTTTGGGTATGGACTCCGTACCGTAGGCCAGGGCACCGATGGCCCAGGCGCTGCCCACTTTGTAGACCGCATCCACGCCGACCTTTTTGGCCGCCACGAGAAGATGGGGGGCTATCTCCCCGGATGGCATGGGCGGGGTGACCATCACTACTTTTGGCACACCGGCGATTTTGGCCGGTATGGCGCCCATGAGCACGGAAGAGACCAGCGGGGTATTGCCGCCCTTGCCGCCCGGCACATAAATGCCGGCGGCATCGACCGGATTGACCATCTGCCCCAGAAGCGTGCCGGGCCGTCGGGTGTCGATCCAGGATTTAGGCAGTTGCTGACGGTGAAAACTTTCGACCTGCGCCGCGGCTCGGTTCAGTGCCCGAATGAACGCCCGGTCCACCTGTTTGCCGGCCGTTGCCATCTCGGCAGGGGTGACCGCCAGCGCCTCGATGGACATGTGGGGGGCATCGAACGCCTGACCGTATCGGATAAGGGCCTTGTCACCGTTCCGCTTGACGTCGTTGAGGATCTGGGTGACGGACTGAACGTCGGCTTTCCTGAAATCGATATCCCGGCCAATAATGGTCTTCATCTTTTTATCTGCAGCAGCGGACGGGTAACGCAGGATTTTCATGGAAACGTTTCCTTTCTATCGAAGTTGTCCACCTTTATTGTGGATTCAACGGGTTTGTCAATAGAAGCGGGAAGTGGCGCAGCCCGGGTATCCCATTGCGATTACCGCTTCACCGCCGTCGGAGGTCGGCTGAAGGCGTGCTGAACTGCAATCATTATATAATTGATGATACGAGTTGACAGATGGGTTACTATCTGTAGAAATATAGGATCGATAAACCGGTGTCATCTGAAAAACCGTCTCGGCACCGGCCCCCCGACACATTCCAAATGGAGGTTATTTACGATGAAAGCGGACAGAATCCATAATTTCAACGCCGGACCGGCAGCCCTGCCCCTGCCGGTATTGGAAGAGATCCAGGACTCCTTTCTCAACTTTGCCGGCTCCGGCATGTCGGTCACTGAAATCAGTCACCGGTCGAAATGGTTCGACGATGTGATCAATGACGCCGTGGCGCGGGTCAGGCGGATCCTCAACCTTGGCACCCGCTTCAGCGTTCTTTTTCTCCAGGGCGGCGCCAGCATGCAATTCTGCATGGTTCCCATGAACCTGCTGGGCGCCGGTGATTCCGCCGACTACGTCAACACCGGTACGTGGTCGACCAAAGCCATCAAGGAAGCCACCATCCTGGGAAAATCCATCAACGTGGTGGCCTCTTCAGAGGACCGCAACTTTTCCTACATCCCCCGGTCAATCGCTTTCAACGCCGATGCGGTCTATGCCCATATCACCTCCAACAACACCATCAAGGGTACCCAGTGGGAGCAGTTTCCGGAAACCGGCGGCGTCCCTATCGTATCGGATATGAGTTCGGATATCTTCTCCAGGCCGCTGGAGATGGAAAAGTTCGGACTGATCTATGCCGGCGCACAGAAAAACATGGGACCGGCCGGGGTATGCCTGGCGATCATCAGGGATGATCTGCTGGCCCGCACCCCCGGAGACATCCCCACCATGCTCCGCTACACGACCTATGCCGAGAAGAACTCCATGTACAACACCCCCCCCTGCTTCGCCATCTATACGGTTCAGCTGGTGCTCAAATGGCTGGAAGAGACCATTGGCGGACTGGACAAGATGGCGGCATTGAACCGCAAAAAGGCCGGCCTGCTTTACGACACGATCGACCGGAGCGGATTTTACCAGGGAACGGCGGAAAAAGGCAGCCGCTCGCTCATGAACGTCACCTTTCGCCTGCCCAGCGAAGATCTGGAAAAAACCTTCGTGGCCGAGGCCGTGAAAAACGGTATGGGCGGTTTAAAAGGCCACCGCAGTGTGGGCGGATGCAGGGCTTCCATTTACAATCCGACGCCGTTGGCAGCCGTCGAGGCACTGGTTGATTTCATGAATGCATTCGAACGCAAAAACGGGTAAAGTTCCTGGCCCGAAAATCTTTTTCACCCATTAGGCTGGATCGGATTTTCGGGCTAATTTTTTGCCGAGTACCTACCGTTAACGGTTATACTTCCTGCGATTTCCCCCTCCCTTTCCCCTTTGTGCGAAAAACAGACGAAAACGGCCTGAAATCACCGGCATGCAGATTCGTCGCCCCATGACTGTCATATTTGGTTTTACTTGACATTACCGGCGAACACTCATAATTACAGTAGCAGGTTACCATTTTCTCCCATCTTTCTTAGACATGACCATCAGATCACGGATCGCTTTTTTTAACACCAGCCTCATCGGGACAGGAGGGACGCTATGGACAAAATTTTAAGAATCAACATGAGTGCCCCGGGGGGACCGGCCGTCAAGACCGAAGCCCCTGGTAATTACGCCGGCCTGGGCGGCCGGGCAATGACCTCCGCAGTCGTGGCCAAGGAAGTCCCCCCCACCTGCCACCCCCTGGGAGATGCCAACAAACTGGTCATCGCACCGGGAATACTCAGCGGTTCGGCGGCGGCCATGTCCGGACGGTTGAGCATCGGCTGCAAGAGCCCCCTCACCGGCGGAATAAAGGAAGCCAACTCCGGTGGGCAGGCGGCCCAGGTGATGGGACGACTGGGCTACGCAGCCATTATCGTCGAGGGCAAGGTGCCGGATGACAGCCAGTACAAGATCTTTATCAACAAGGACGGCGTCAAGGTCGAATCGGCCGCCGATCTCAAGGGACTTGGCAATTATGCGACGGTGGACAAGCTCGCCGCCCAATACGGCAAGAAGGTCGCCTTTATCACCATCGGCCAGGCCGGTGAAATGAAAATGTCCGCCGCTTCGATCGCTGTCACCGACATGGAGCAGCGCCCCACCCGCCATGCCGGGCGGGGAGGCGTCGGCGCGGTCATGGGATCCAAGGGGCTCAAGGCCATCATCCTTGACGACGACGGCATGAAGATGCGGCCCCCGGCGGATCCCGAGAAATTCAAGGCCGCCAACAAGGCCTTTACCGAGGGGCTGCGCAAACACCCGGTCACCGGCGAGGGGCTCCCCGCATTCGGCACCAACGTGCTGACCAACGTGGTCAACGAGGCCGGCGCTTATCCCACCAACAATTTTCGAAAAGGCCAGTTTGCGGGCGCATCCAACATCTCCGGTGAAACCCAGGCTGCTCTGGAAAACAAGCGCGGCGGGGAAGGGTCGGCAACGCACGGCTGCCACCGGGGCTGCGTAATCCGCTGCTCCGGCACCTTCTATGATAAAAACGGCAACTACGTCACCAAACAGCCCGAGTACGAGACCGTCTGGGCCCACGGCGGCAACTGCGGCATCGACGATATCGATATGATCGCGCAACTGGACCGCATGGATGACGATTTCGGCGTGGACACTATCGAAATGGGCGCCACCATCGGCGTGGCCATGGACGCCGGACTGGCCAAGTTCGGCGACGGCAAGGCCGCGATCAAGCTGCTCCAGGAAGTGGGCGACGGTACGCCCCTGGGGAGGATTCTGGGCAACGGCGCCGCGGTTACCGGACAGGTCTTCGGTGTGGAACGGGTGCCCGTGGTCAAACGCCAATCCATGCCCGCCTATGACCCCCGTGCGGTTCAGGGGATGGGCGTCACCTACGCCACCACCACCATGGGAGCCGACCACACCGCCGGCTATGCCGTGACCGCCAACCTGCTGGGGGTAGGCGGCAACGTAAACGCCCTCAAGCCCGAGGGGCAGGTGGAACTGTCCCGCAACCTGCAAATCGCCACCGCAGCCATCGACTCAACCGGCATGTGCCTGTTCATCGCCTTTGCCATCCTTGATCAGCCCGACACCTTCAATGCGCTGGTGGACCTGGTCGGTGCCTTCATCGGGCAGCCGATGACCGCCGACGATGTGACGGCCCTGGGCAAATCGGTGCTGAAAAACGAGCGCGAGTTCAACCTGGCCGCCGGTTTCACCGCCAAAGATGACCGGCTGCCCGACTACTTCAAAAAAGAAGCCCTCGCGCCCCACAATATCACCTTCGGCGTCAAAGATGAGGAATTGGACACGGTCTTCAACTGGTAGGACTGTTTTTTGAAGCAATTCACACGGCAACGAACGGGGAGGTCCGCAAGGATCTCCCCGTTTGCTTGGCGATGACCCACTGCCCCATTTGGAGAGACAGTCATGATCCGACTCCACCTGAATGTCGACGCATCTTGCATCCCCCTGTTTTACTCACTATTCGAAAAAGGCGTCGTCCTGTCGGCCAACACCGGTTGCACCCTCCGGGATTTCTTGTGCGGCCAGCTGAGACTCTCCGGTGATTACCTCGACCAGCGGGTGCAAACCCTGTTTCTGGATGCCCGGCCGGTGGACGATGTAGATAAGGCGGTGGTCCGGGACGGATCGACCCTGGCCTTGAGCGCTGCCATGCCCGGGGTGCTGGGGGCCACCATGCGCAAGGGCGGACGCTACGCCGCCTTTCGAAAGGGCATCTCTCAACCCGCCGATGAATGCGGCATCTGCGAAACATCGGGGCGGGTCACGGTCAAGCTGTTCAACATGGTGGCCAAGGAGGTCGGCGGTCGACTGCTGGAAACAGGCGTTGAGGTTGATGGCAGCGATCTTCAGCGTATCGCGGATCGTTACCCCGGCGAGGTAAGCCGCGGCATCCAGAAGGGTCGAATGGATGATCATGCGATAACACCGGACATGGCTTTTTTCTCAACCCTGCCGGGAAAGCGGGTATTGCTGTCTGTCGGCATCGCCGGATAAAAGGCGCACCCGGGCAGGTCCCTTTTACTGTCAAACAGGGTAACGATGAGACCTCCCTGAACAGGTTATAAAGTCCATCAGATACCCCCTTGATCACCTTCGCTCACCCCGGCGAAGTCTCTTGCCCCTATGGTGCGGCAACCGGGGATCAGCAATTTGGCCCCCACTTTCATCGATCCCTTCCGCCGAAACCGACACTTCAGCATAACCATTCCATTTTGACCGCCGATGTGGGAGAATGAACGCCGTCCTGCCCGCCTTGACCGGAAATGGACGAAAATTGATCATGGAGAAATAACATGGCAGATGACCAGTCCATCGCCGATCTGCTGTCAACCGTAGCCAGACAATACCAAAAGCAGATCGCAGACGACACCCTTTCGAAAAACAAAACGCGGCTGGAAATCCTCCGCAGACTGGAGCTGATTTCCCAGAGCATCAAAGGGCTGATGAAATACGAGCAGGAACGACTGTAGCCGCCGCAGCCATCAAAGCACCTGCCATGATCCGGATCCTTGACGAAATCGGGTATCGATGAAATACTTTCCCTTGCAAGGTTTAATCAAAAACAGCTGCAATGCCGCATGAATCGCGATCACCCCTGCACGGAAAAAATTCTTTCCGGGAAACGCATTCACCATTGAACCGGGAAAAGAAACACCATGCATAGATATCCCTCTGTAGGACGGGTACTGGTTTTGACGATACTGATCCTGCTCCTGCCGCTGGCCGGTTACGGCGAATCCCCGGAAGCGATCCGAATCGGCGCAACGGTATCCTTGTCCGGCAATTTCAGCGAACCTTCAGCCATGATACGAGACGGATACCGGCTGTGGGAAAAACAGGTCAACCAGCATGGAGGCCTGATGGGCCGCCCGGTGGAACTGGTTGTCTACGATGACCGCAGCGACCCCGAGACCGCTTATAACCTTTATCAGCGTCTGATTCATCAGGACCGGGTGGATCTGGTTCTCTCGCCTTACGGTACCCCGTTGACCCTGCAGGCATCCCAGGTCAGCGAAGCCAGTCAAATGGTCATGCTGGCCTGCGCGGCCTCCGGCCATGCCATCTGGAATCGTGGCTACCGGTATGTATTCGGCATGTATGCCCTGGCCGACCGCTATTTTATCGGCATGCTGGACCTGATGGCCAGACAGGGTCATGACACCGTATCCATCATTTATGAAGACAGTCCCTTTAACATCGATGTGGCCAACGGTGCGGAAAAATGGGCCAGACGATTCGGCGTCGCCGTGGCCCTTAAAGAATCCTTCGCCCCCGGTCAGGGACAACTGCGCGGACTACTGCAGGATGCCATCGAGAAAAACGCTGCCGGACTGATCCTGTCCGCCTACCCGCCCGAAGGATACCGGATGCTGGAGTTGATGCAAGCGGCCGGCTGGCGGCCCAGGGCGATAGGCATGACCATCGCCCCCATCCACCCGGATTTTTACCTCACGGCCGGCCCCATTGCCGAGGGGATTTTCGGCCCGTCGCAATGGGAGCCCGATGAGCGCATCCCTTTTCCCGGGACCACCAAGTTTATCCGGGATTTTCAGGCGGCCTACCACAAACTCCCCTCCTATCATGCCGGCTCCGCCTATGCCGGCTGCCAGATACTGGAACGGGCCATCACCGAATTGAATGAGATCAATCAAGACCGGATCAGGGATTACATCAGTTCCCTGGACACCGTCACCGTCATCGGCCGGTTCAAGGTGGACCACCAGGGCCGACAAGTGGGGCACAATCCCATTTTGGTGCAATGGCAGGACGGCAAGAAAGAAATTGTCTACCCCACCAAAATGCAGACCGCGCACCCTCGGTTCTAACCCTTCCGGAGCCTGTGCCGTGAAAAAGGAAACCCCCGCCCCATTTCAAAAACGAATCCTTCTCTCCATCCTGCTTCCGGTTCTGGCCGTGGGTATCGTCATCTGCCTGGTTTCCACCACGCTGATCACCGCTCCCATCTTCGACGATATCCAGGCACGGATCGACTCGGAACTGAAGCACGCATCGAACATGGCACTCCAGATCTGTGAGAACCATCTCAACTATCTGCTGGATCTTCGCCTGGAAGACGACCGGGAGATGAACAACGCCCTGAAAATAGAGGCCGCCAAGGAAATCAAGGCCATCACCAGCCGTTTTAAGGGCATTCAAATGATGGTTGTCAGCGGAGATGGCCGCGTCCTGGAGGCATCCGAGGCTCTGGCGGAGGCCAAGCCCCATCTCTCTTTGGTCAAACAAAAACTTGATGATATACGGAACCTCTCCTTCTGGGGCAATCCGGTCCGGACACACTATTTATACTTCCCCTTCTGGGACTGGTACGTCGTCGGCTATATTCATGAAAAAGACTACCAGGCCCCACTGGTCATGGCCCGTCGCATCATCTACACCGGAACGTTCGGGGTGCTGGCAGCCATCTGGCTGGTTCTGCTGGTGGTCGTCAGGAACCTGATCAGTACACCGCTCAGGCGGCTGGCCAACGCCACCCGCAAGGTGGCGGACGGAGACTTCTCCCTGCTGTCCACCTCACGCAAGGATGAAATCGGCCAGGTCGTGGATACCTTCAACACCATGGTGGGGGGGCTGGAAAGGAAAAACCGGGAAGTGTCGGACCTCATCGGTGCCCTGAAGGAGTCCGAGAAACGTTATCGCGATATTTTCAACGGCGCTTCCGAGGGCATCCTGGTGGCCGAGGTCGCCACGAAACGGTTCCGCTACGCCAACCCCGCCATCTGTCGAATGCTGGGCTATCCGGCGGCAACCCTGACCGCCATGCATGTCCAGGATATTCACCCCAAAGAAGATCTGCCCCGGATATTGGCTAATTTCGGGCAACAGGCCCGGGGTAACGGGAAATCGATGGTATCGGACATCCCCTGCACATGCAGAGATGGTTCGGTCATCTTTGTCGATATCAAGGCCACTCCGGTCGTCTTTGACGGAGTCGGATGCAATCTGGGATTCTTCACGGATGTCACCGCGCGCCGCGCCGCATCGGCTGAACGCAAAGAACTGGAAAACCGTCTCCACCGCTCGGAAAAGATGGAGGCCATCGGGCTGCTGGCCGGCGGGGTGGCCCATGACCTGAACAACATTCTCAGCGGGCTGGTCAGCTACCCGGAACTGCTCCTGATGGATCTTCCCGAAGAGAGTCCCCTGCACGGCCCCATCAGAACCATCGAAAACTCGGGTAAGCGCGCGGCGGCGATCGTCCAGGATCTGCTGACCCTGGCCCGGCGAGGGGTGGCCGTGTCTCAGGTGACCAACCTCAACCGGATCGTCACCGACTATTTGCAATCCCCCGAACATGAAAAGTTGAAAACGTATCACCCGAATGCAGTCATCGACGTGGACCTGGAGGACAGCCTCCTGGACATCAAGGGATCGCCCATCCACCTTTCCAAAACCGTGATGAACCTGGTTTCCAATGCTGCCGAAGCCACGGACCCGGCCAAAGGAGTCATCACCCTGTCCACCCGCAACCAATATGTGGACCGCCCCATCCGGGGTTACGACGAGGTCAAGGAAGGCGACTATGCCGTACTGACGGTAACGGATGACGGCATCGGCATCGCTGCCGAGGACCTGAAACGGGTTTTCGAACCCTTTTATTCCAAAAAAGTCATGGGGAGGAGCGGCACAGGGTTGGGCATGGCGGTGGTATGGGGAACGGTGAAGGACCACAACGGCTATATCGATGTGGTGAGCATCCAAAACCGGGGCAGCACCTTTGAACTTTATTTCCCGGTAACGCATGAAATCCGGATGGCCGATGCCGAAACCCGGTTGGTTAAGGATTTTGCCGGTAATGGTCAAACAATCCTGGTCGTAGACGACATTCCCGACCAGCGGGAAATCGCCACCCGCATTCTTACCCGCCTGGGCTATGCAGTGGAGTCGGCCGCCAGCGGCGAAGCCGCCATCGAATACATGCAATCGGGAGGGGCAGACCTGCTGATTCTGGATATGATCATGGATCCGGGTATGGATGGCCTCGACACCTACCGGCAAATTCTCAAATTTCACCCTAACCAGAAAGCCATCATCGCCAGCGGCTTTTCGGAAAACGACCGCGTCCGCGAAGCGCAGCGGCTGGGTGCCCGGCAGTATGTGAAAAAGCCCTATACCCTGGAGAGCATCGGCATGGCTGTGAAAACCGAGCTCAATTCCGGGTGAAGGTGCGAAAACCGTTTCTCTGCCACCCCCTTATTTCGGAAATCACCGCGAAGATCACCTCCAGCGCCTGAAGGTGCTCATCACATCCCATCTATGTTTCCCTTGATGCGGGAACGGGGTCATGTTATGTTATAAAAAAGTTGATATTCTCGTTGCCGGCAATGGTGGTTGACCTTCATTCAACACCTGCGACCCGCAAGGCGTTTGCTTGGCCGAAAGGCAGCCGGACCCGAACCTCTCCTATCTCCAGCGCATATCCAAAGACTTTTCTCCAACGGCGTTGATTACTCTCTGCTGACCTGAAAATCTACCGATTTTGCCGGATGCACGATACTCCGGGAATTGCGTCCTGCAAGCATCCCCATAAGGAGGTGTATCCTGAAACGTCTTCTTTTTCGATCCATGCTGACATGCGGGCTTGCCTTGACCCTGCTGATGATGTCCACGGATCGGGACGCATGCGAAGCCACCGATGACGGCAGCGGCGTGCTGTGCATTCCCGACCTGCAATCCGCCAAAAATGCACTGGCCGGACGCCGGGGAACGCCATTCACGGTCTACCTTCATCAAACCGGAGACAAGTACATCCGCAGCCGGGATTACGACTGTCTGTACCAGTTGCTGAAACCCGTTGACGAAACCACGCTGAGCATCCACGAAGCCAGGTCTGTACTCTTGTACCGCATCCTTGCTCAACTCGGACGGAGCCATTTCGTGGAGGCGCACATCACCTATGGCTGGCTATCCGAATTGCTTGCATTGGAGGCAGACCACGAATTTGACACCCTCATGAAAAACAAGCTCCGCGAGATCTCTGACGAGCGGGTTGAAGCATTTGAAAAAAACATCGACCGCTTCCATGCCGGTGCAATGAAAAACAGCGAAGAAACCGTGCTGTTTTATCTGGTCACCTTTGCCGCCAAGCGGCTTGCCCGTTGGGATTATCTGACATTGAAGCGCTGCAGCGAATCCGTCAAGCCCCATTCCTTCAGCCCTGCGGAAAGGCTTTACCTCTATTCGATACAGGTCATCGTCAATCTGAAACTGGGCCTCGTTGCCGAGGCCTATGACGCCTATAAAAAATACCGTGAGATGGCTGGGTACTACCCCGAGGGGATCATCACGGAAGAAACGATAAAGTCCAAAATTCCTCTTTATTCAAAAGACACCTTTACCCGGTTTTATACCATCACCGACGAGAAACTTCACTCGGCATTCGAGGAAATTTGTGAAAACGGCGTTGACCACTGCGGAGTGTTGACACCGTCCCTTGCCGCCATGGCCCATCTTGAAACGGAAGCACTCGCCGACCGGGAATGTGCAGGCGCATGGATGTGTGTGAAAATGTCGCTGGATAAAATCGTCCCTCCGGACGCCTTCTACAAGCCAATTCCCGAGAACAAGGTGAGGTTTCTTTTTTTCCTGGCGAAATCGAATATGATGCTGAAGGACTACCAAACGGCCCACCGCCAGCTTTTGGGTCTGAAAACATCGGACCGGATCAAAAATTCCATCTATGCCGACCCGGTCGAGCAGATGGTTAATACTTGCGTCGCAAAGATCCGGGAAAGCCGGCAACAGTCGTTTAAGGATAAACTCGCCGATATTACGGAAATTTTCTACCACACCGCTCGCAATCGGTTCCTGGCGGTATCGGCCCTCTCGCTTTTCCTCATATTCTTTTTCATCCAATGGCACCTGTCCTTCAAGAAGCAAAGCAGCGGGTTCATGTCCATGATCAGTACCCTGGGAAAGATTCCCCGCCTGAACAAACCAAGCGAAAAGGTGCTTGAGGGTTTGCACAAAAGCAGGAAATTAATCTTCTTGCCCTGCAGGGTCTTCGATGACGAAGACATTAACATAGAGCCGCAGCACAAAATCGGACTGCCGGGAGATCATTCCGGCAGCGCATCTGAACTTGCAACCTACAGTCGTGACATTGTCCGATTGTTGAGCCTTCAAACGCCATACCCCATCTGTTTCATCGCCCGACTGCCCGGCTATAAGCCCAAACGGCACTTCTGGTATTATATGGCCTGCGGAGCGGTCGTAGCGCTGTTGGCCACCTGGGTGCTCGCCTATGGCAAGCCCATGCCATGGGGGGACCGGGCCATGCTTTTCTTTGTTCTCACGGCAACCCTTGTCGCGGCGCTGACCGGTATTCGCATCATGGCCCGGCAAGTGCTCAGATGCCTCCAGGAAATCGCAACCATGCTGGAAAGCGTCACCGACTTTAAAAAAGTGGAACAAGAGACGTTGGTCATGTTCAGGGATCCCTGGCAATTCTTTGTGGCATTTGTGATTTACGGCCTTTTCTTCACCATCTCGAAAGACCAGCTTCCATCCACCCACGCAGTCATCGTCCTGATCATCCTGATGATGTGTCCGATCCATTGGATGATGATCAGTTCCCTGCTGTTCACAAGGGTGTTGTGTGATATACATGACCTTTCCATCAACCCCCTGTCGCCACTGAAAACCTGGGGCCTGCAAAAATGGATAGCGGTGATCGGCACTTTTGCCACCACCGGCAGCGTCATCATCACCTTTGCCTCGGCCATACCGATAATGACCAACTGGAAGAACCTGACCGGAAAGGATATCTTCTGGATATGCGCCATGCTGCCGTTACTGCTGGCCTACTGGATCTACCCCTATTTCAGGATCCGGAACCTGGTCAGACGGTTCAAGCTGATTCGCATGCATTTCGTCAAGACGCATATCTCACAGGCCTACGACAGCTGGCAGTCGCTGGCCGCTGCCGCAGCAGGTACAGGGGGCATCGACGACGCCCAGCTAAAGCGCATCGAGAACCAGATGGATCGGCTCAACCGATACTACGGCCTGTTCAAGGTGATCGATCAGAGTCCTGAATTTTTCGTGGACGTCTACTCGATCCTGGAACTGGCCAAGGTCATGGGCATTCCATCCCTTTTTGCAGTGGGCACATATCTCCTGCGCCTGTTGTGAACTGATCACATCAGCGGGACTTGCCCCCGAACCAGTCGACCATGTCGCGCACGGTCTGCTGGTCGAACTTGAGGCGGAACTGCACAAAGGGGCCTTTGGCAGTATAGCTGCCCGCCGAGAAATCATCGTCCTCGAAGCCGGTAAAGTTATACCCCACACTGAGCCAGGCATTTTTCACGATGGCGTACCCGACGGATGCGCCGGCACTGTAATCCATCTGGCCGGCATTCCAGGAGTGCAGCACGCTGCCGTGAACGCCCACATCCCAGTTCCGGGTGATATCGTAGCGGGCCTCCAGGCCCACCAGGTCGGTAAAACCCGTGTAGGTGTCGCCGTCGAAGGTGTCCAGCACATACTTAGCTCCGTATTGCAGGGCCAGTTGCAGGCAATGATCAGGCTTGTAGTTGAGGTTGAGATTGTTGACGATGCGCCGGCTGTCGGTATCGGTGCCGCTGCCGTCGATGCTGTCGAATTTGAAATCCAGCCGATCCAGAACGATCCAGCGGGTGTTTTTGGGCCGCCAGGCCAGGCTCAACCGGATGTCGCCGGTGGCGTCGTCCTGCCCCTGCTCCGAATCGGTGAGATTGACCTGTGCACCGGCAGACAGCCCCAGTCCTCGAATCGGCTCGACGATGAACCCGCCGAGCAGGTTCCACTTTTCCTCGTCGTCCGCAAAACGGGTTTCCGCGCGCGATGTCCAGGACCAACTGTCGGCCCGGTAGCCTGCACCCAGACTCAGGGCGGTGAAATCGTCATCGGCAAAACCGCCCAAACCGGCGTCGCCGGAGTCCTCGATGGTGTGGCTGCGCTCGAATCCCCCGTCCAGGGTCCAGCGGTCATTGACCTGCCAGGTCTGGTTGAGTCCCAGGTTGGCGAATACCCGCTGGCTGGCGTCGGTGGTTTCCCTGCTTACCGATGTGCCCAACTGGCCCCCGGTCCAGGGAGTGGCCTTGACGCCGGCCCGGGTGGACTGGGTGTTTTCGTCGCTGCCCCAGGTCAGTTCCTGTTCGCCGAACAGCGACACCGCATCGGTGAGGCGAAAATCCGCGCCGGCCAGGGTCCGGGTGGGATAGGCGCTGCTGTTGTCGCCCCCGCTCAGCAATTGCTCGTGATCCAGCCGCAGCCTCAACCGGTCGGCGTAAAAAGATTGGGCCGCTCCGGCCAAGAGCATGTTCGACCGGTCCGCCGACCCGTCGCCCAACCGATCCTCGGCCAGCCGAAGACCGCTGTACAACCGGTAGTCGCCGTTGTCATAAGTGGCCCGGCCCTCGCCCATGTCCCGTTCCGCATCGGTGGAAAGGTGGGTCTGCCGATAAAGGTCGCCGCTCAGGGTCACCGTCTGACTCATGCGGTAGTCCGCCTCGGCCCCGATCTTGCGCGTACCGGATTCGCTGCCGTTTTGCTGGCCGAGGCCGAAATCCTCACCCTGTTCGCGGGCGTACAGGCGGGTGTCCAGCCTCTCGGACGTGCGGACCACTTCCGCCAGCCAGGCGTTGTCCCGCAGGACCTGGCCGGTTTCCTCGCGGCGGGTGGCGGCCAATTCAGCCTTGAAGGTGCTTTTCTCGTCCACTTTCACGGTCAGGTCGGCGCCGCCCAGGTCGCCGTCGGCGTTCACCGGCCCTTCGTGGATGTAAGTGCCGCCGACCTCCACCCGCTCGTCCAGCATCCGTACCGCCCCCCGGCCGCCGTAAGTATAGGACTCATCGGTCTTGCCGTCGGACTCGTATTCCACAACGATATAGATGGGGTTGAACCCGTCGTCCCGGCTGTACACCGGCGACTTGAAGAAGAGGGTTCCGTCATCGTAGTCGATGCTGTAGTCCACATGGCGGGCCAGGGATCGGCTGGAGAGGATGATCTCGCTTTTGTAGCGGTCGCGGGTTTCGATGGTGATCTTTTCCGAGTTGATCAGGAGATTCTTGCGGGTCAGCCGATAGAGGCCCGAGGTGCCGTCGCCCCGGATCTCGTCTTTGACGAAGGCCTGGCGCGTATCGGCGGCAAACCCGTTGAAGCTGAAGGTCTGTCCGGCAAATTCGGTTTTCAGGCCGTTGAGAGTGCGGCTGTATTTGCTCAGTTCGGTAACGGTGAGACCGGTGTCGTAATCGCCGAACAGCAGGTAAAACTGCTCGCGCTCAAGCTTGACATAGAGCTTGCGGATGCTGGCCGCGTCGTAATGCTGGGTGGTGTTATCGCCGTAGAGGGTGTAGTACTCGTCCGGGTCGATGGTCTTAAACAGCGGGTTGTTCGGGTCCTGCTTGTCTTTATCCGAATCATAGGCCAGGGTCAAAAGCCACTTACCGCGAACCTTGCCCTTGGCGAAAAAGGCCATGCGGCCATCTTTGTAGAATTTCTCTTGTTCATCGGCATCGGAGAGATTTTCCATGTTCCCCGAAACCATGTTGTACCCGGCGGTGCCTTCGGCAAGGCCCACGATGATCCACTCGCGCAGGTAAGGCTTGACATAGATCTCGGCGTCAACCCGGGCGTCGTTATAGCCCAGGGATACCCGGTAGCGTCCACTGGCGGTCACCGGGGCGAAGTTGACCCGCCCGTCAGCCGCCACATGGACGGTCTTGGCATTACCCGGATCCTCTCGGCTGAGCCTGTCGCCGCCGGGCTGGCAGGGCTTCAGGTTGCCGTCCCGGATTTCCAGTTCGGCCGGGGCCTGGATGGGCTGGCCGTCGCCGTCCAGCAACTCAAGGGACAGGGTGACCGGGGTCTTGCCGTCGGCCACATTGCTCTCGGCAGACAGTAGACGAATGGCGGCAATCTGTCCGGTGCGAAGGACAGTGCAGGTCTGTTTGAAACGGGCGTTGCCGAAAGGGCCGATGCCCTGGATCTCCAGCGTATGTCGGCCGGCAGCGCCGAAATCCACACCGATATAGGAGTAGAGCGTGGTGGTGCTGGAAGGATCCTTGAGGGTAAAGCCGATGCGTTTGGCAGAAATCTCGTTGCCGTCGAGCAGCAGGCGGGGTTTGAGTCCGGCATCCAGACGCACGCGAACGGCGTTGATCGGATGGGTCAGACGGCTGCCGTCGGCCGGTGCCAGGATGCCCGGTGCTTCCACAGTCGATACGGTAACGGCCGGGGCGGCCTCACCGGCGTCGGCCGGGTTGCGGCAGCCTGAGGTTATGTCCTTGCCGATGGCCGGCAGAGACGGGTCCGCATCCGGTTTGCGCTTCACATGAAAATCGGCCCGCCACAGGGTGCCGCCCTGGAGGTCGACGAACTGGGACCAGGGTGTGCCGGCGAAACGGGTATTCATTTCACAGGCTTCGGTCTCCACGGTGTCCGGAAGGCTGTCGACGTCCAATTGAACCACGTGGACACCCTTGGAAACCCCTTCGATGTGGTACATGCCCTGCTCGTCGGTAATCACGAAGGTGCCGTCTTCCAGGTAAAGCCGGACGCCCTGGACTCCGTCAGCCGCATCGGTTTGAATGTCATCGCAATTGTCGGCAATCACCCGCCCGACGATGATATTCTCGCTGCGAAACAGATCCTCTTTCACCCGAACCGTGGCCGATGCCGTGTTGGAGCCATTGCCGGCATTGTCGGCAGCCGTCGCGGTGTTGACGGCCTCGCCCAACCGGGCACCGGCAGCCACTTCCACCACATAGCGCACCTGGGTCGTTCCACCGGCGGCCAGGCTGCTCAGGGTGAATGCAAGGGTGCGGCCGTCAGCAGACGTCTGCGGGTTGTCGATTCGGCGGCCATCCTGCCTGGCCGACCCGTTCTGATAACGGAAACCCATCGGCAGGTGGTCGACGATCACCACCCCACCGGCAGGATTCGTATCGGTGTTTTCCAGATCCAGGATATACTGGAGGAAATCGCCGATGGCGACGGTATCTTTGGATGCACTTTTTCTCAACCATAGGGTTCCTGCCAGCGGGTCGACGGGGATGTCCAGATTCACCGACGGGCCCGGGTTGATGGTAAACGTCTCGCCCCGCGAACCCGGCTCGAGGATGGCAAAGGGGCCGCCCGGAAGCGCTTGAAGGACAGCCGTAGGTACCACTGTGGGGGCACCGTAGCCGGTCGGTGCGGCAATATCGATGCGGTAGTCGCCGGGAGCGACGAAGGGAAAACGGAACCCGCCAGGCAGAAACGGGTAAATCCTCCCGGAACTGTCGGTTGCTGTTGTCCCGGAAGTGATCGTGGAGGGAAAACTGCTGATGCCGTCATCGCCGAATACGGCAGCCGGAAGCCCCGTTGCGGCGTTGATCAGGGTAAGACCCACGCCGTCCAGAGGGTTTCCTGTGCTGCTGTCGAAAACGATGCCGTAGGGATCGACCATGACCGATGCCGTGGCCTGGTCCGATGCATCGGTGCTGTCCACATATTCCCCGACCAGCGGCGCGGCAGCGGTCACGTTAAGCAAACCATCGAATGTCGTTGCCGTACCGCTGCCCGTGCTCTGGATATATCCAAGGAAAATGCCCGTGTTCGGCCCGGTTTCCGTGAGCAGCAGCAATTCGCTTTCTCCGGTGGCCGGTACGGAGACGAGCACCCAAAGGGTGTCCGCGACTGTGGGATCACCGTCCTGGTCGCCATCGGCAACCTGGACAAAAACAGGATCGTTCTGGTGGTAGACCACCGCCTCCGCCAGGGGAATCGGGCTGCTCAGGTCGATGGGTGTACTGCTGCCGGCGGCGTATATCAGGTTGAGGGTCTGGGTTCCTCCGGAAGTGGAACCGTCGTTGCTGCTCGACGTGGTGGGGACCAGAATCGGCACGGCCGCAGGATCGGCAGGCGCATATTGGTAAAACACGATATTCGACGTGGTGGGAGCGTTCAGCCAGGCGGTTACCGACGTGGAAGCGATCACCACACCGGAACGGGTCAACTGCGCGGAGTTGGTGAATGGCGTAGCGGCCAAGGCCGTCCCAAAAAAAAGAAGCACCGCCAGCAGCACCGCGGGGAGGAGGAGCGCGATGCAGCTGACGGTGACTTTTCCCCTGTCACGCACCATCGCCGGCCTGCCGGGCAAAGCAGGCGGGCAGTGACGGCGGAGCGATCCCTTTTCAGGGGCTTGACTTCCGCAAGGTGACAGGCAAGGGGTCATGGGTTAACTATCGCTCATAGGTTAATTGATGGTTACCTGGTAGACGATGAAAATGCTTTCACCGCCGGCAACTGTTCCACCACTGGCAGCAGTGGCACCGCTGCCCACATTGACGGTGAGGTTTGCTCCGGAAACAACCGCAGCATCCGCGTCCGACTCCTGGCTGAGTTGGGTTTCAGCACCCGCGTCATCCACGTAAACGACCTCATTTGCGCCGATGTAAGCATCGGCAACCAGGGTCACGAAGGCAGTCGGCAGCACATCGTCGATGGTGCAGTCGGTGACATTACCCAGGCCGGTGTTGTCCACCAGCAGCAGGTATTCCAGGGTGTCGCCCGGTACACCGGTAACCCCGTCGGTGTAGTAGTTATTCGCGGCACCATTGACCGTGAATGACCTGAGACCCGCAGTTCCGTTGGCACTGGTCACGTTTCTCACATACTTGGTCAGGGCCGCGCTGCCTCCGGTAAAGGTGGCAAAGACCGGATCGGGAAGCGTTGCGCCGGCAGCACTGGAGGCTGAGGTTTCTGCAGTCACCGCGATGTCGGTTCCCGAGGAAATGATGGTCCCGGAATCCACCGTCAGTGTAAAGGTCTGCTGTTCCAGAACCGACACACCTGCGCCCGGTGCTGCAGGGAGGTCGGCAGACAGGCTGATGGTGGCCGTGCCGGTGGCCGGATCATTGACAGCGGACACGCTGCGAAGCACACCGTTGACCACCACCGTGTCTCCGGCGGCAATGCCGTTGACCGACGCATCAGTCAGACCATCGGAAGGTACCTGCAGGACGGCGACGGTGCTGCCGCCGGTGGTAATGGTAGCCCCCAGTTGGATGGCAGCGGGCAGGCTGGCGGCCGCGCCGCTGGTATTGATCTGGCCGGTGATGGAACTGCTGAGGGTATAGGTGTCCGGACCGTTGCCGCTGGCGGTGATGATGTAGGTAAAATCCAGCGGCGTATCGGAACCGGTGTAGGCGGTGCTGTCATCGGCCGGAGAATTCAGCGTGGGAACACCGGGAACATGGGCCACGGTGACGGTAACCGAGGCATTGATTGCCCGGGGACCCGACCCGTCGTCAAATGAGAGCGTGGCCTGGTTGACAATTTGGGCGTTGGCCGCCACGTCCGCCAGAGCGCGCCCGATATGCACGCAAAGGGAAAACAGGAAAAATAGGGCAATAATTGAGAATAGCTTTTTCATGATGCACCTGCTTTTGAGTTTGAATCCGATGGGCGCCGGGAATTCTCCCGGCGCCCGTTCGTTTCTTCAATTCACAACAGATGCAGCATTAATTGATACTCACTTGATAAGTGATTACGAACGTCTGTCCATTGAGGACCACACCGCCGGTTCCGGCCGCGCCGTCCTGGCCCTGTCCCACGTAGAAAACAAGCGGCACACCGGCAGCGGTGCCTGTATGCTCCCCCGATACGCCATCGGGAAGATTTTCAGCACCCGTTATCGAGGTGATCGTGCCGGAACCCGATGGACCCGTGTAGGACGCGAAATTCCCTCCGCTCACAACCAGGGTCGTGTAGTCGGGCACATCGTCGGTCACGACAACATTGGCCGCATCACCGGCATTGTTGGTAATGGTTACCTGGTATTCGAGCACGTTGGTTGTGACCCCGTTCGCTGTGGCGGCAAAGCCGCCGCCTGTGGTGACATTGCGAACGAGCTTCTGGATGGTCAGATTCACGGCCGTATATGTCGTGGTGACATCCTGCAAATCAACAAGGTTGGCAGTGAACGCAACATCGGTTGCCGTTCTGACGTCAACATCCACCGTGCCGTCGATTCCGGCGGTGTCGGCTTCGGCGGAGACCTGTACCCGGAAAAGCACCTGTTCGTATGCCGACATTCCAACGAACGTGGCATCGAAAGCCGGCGGTACATTCGCGCCGCTTGGGTTAGCCGCCAGCACCACCTGAACCCGCGTCTCTGCAGTCAGGGTTCCCAGGTCGTCACTGTGGGCGAATCCGTCGGCGTATGTGTGGCTCGCAGAGCTACCGGCAGTCACACTATCCACCAGGTAGTCAACACCATCGACCACCAGAACTTGCCCGGCCGCGAGACCGGTGAGGGTCCCCCCGGGAAAGAACAGGGTGGCTGGAGCGGTCGCGTCGATAATCACCGAAGCCTCGAGCGTGACCGATCCGGGATTGTTGGCGATAACGCCAAGCTCGTCTGGAGTTAGCAATTGCGTGGTTACTGATCGGTTGGCTGCGTTGGCCCATGCATCGATAGCAACATCCAGGTAGTACTCGTCATCACCGTTGGCACTGGATGTTATCGCGTAGAGATACGAAGCCGTGATGCCGGAAGCCACCGTCTGCTCGGCGGGAATGGTGGCGCCCGTTCCGGGGTCGGCCAAAGTCGGTCGACCCGAAATGGTTACGCCAGCCTCCACCAGGGATACCGTTACCATCGCCGCGGCTTCGGCAGAAAAGTTCTGGTTTCCGGAGGCATCGGTGTAATCGACCCTGACCACATTGAGGATGACGGCATCCGCACCGGTAAGTGCAAAAACAGCAGGGGTTGATGCAAAAATGAAAATCGCCAAAACTGTCACGAAAAAAAGTGTCTCGCTATTAAATCTATTTAACCAACTCCTTTTCCCCTTCATCTTGGTATTCATGACATCTCCTTTTCCTTGATCATTATTCGCTGACGTACTGGTTGAAGTTGTGGAACGTAAGGAGGATCCTTTTTGATCATTTACAGTCGGATAGGTCCGGCCCGGGCCCACCCTCTTTTCTCTTGCCTGATTGTCTTCATTTCCTCTCCTTTATTTATCGATTTAGAAAACTGCTATTTGACCGTGGCTTCATATCCCAATGTCAGGCTTTTTCCGGTCGGCACCGCGGCGATAGTCCAGCGGATGTCCGTGTATTGACCCGGATCGGCGATCTGCTTCTCCGTGCTGCCGTCGGTCTTTTTAACCGTGACCGTCAGCCGTGCGGGCGTGTCGTAGTGCTTTCCTCCATCTACCGAGAACAGGATCGTACTTCCCTCGCCGAAAGCACTGTTGCCGACGTATGCCGTACCGTCGGGCAGGGGGTTGTTGAGCACCACGTTGGTGGCCTTCTCGTCGCCGCTGTTGGTAACCGTGAGCGTATAGAAAATCGTCTGTTTCGATTCCACGGTGTCGGCGGCGACGCGTTTGACCACGGTCTGGCCGTTCTCCACGACGCTGATCTCTTTTTCCGCCGTGATGGCCACTTTCACTTCCGGTTTCGCCCAGGCGTCCATGGGCAAAAGCATCAAGGCCAAGGCTGCCAGTATTAGTAAAGTTCTCGTTCTCATTTCTTATTCCTCTCTGTTGGTATGAAGTTGCCTGTTGACTGTTATTTCGTGAAAAACCAAAACGCTATCGTTGCCAGTGGCGGCTTGTAGGAGCGGCTTCCAGCCGCGATCATTTTCATTGTATCGCGGCTGGAAGCCGCTCCTACGGTACCGGTTCCCTCAAAACCGGGGAGCGACATTGGCCTGGATGGCGCTTTTGCGTTTTCCTCATTTCACGATCACCTGGTAGCGCATGGTGAATCCGGTGCCGTTGCCGCCCAGTGTTCCATTCACCGGCAGCCGCCAGTGGGTCACGCTGCCGTCAAACCCCGCCGGGGCATTGCTTCCCCCGGAGGCCAGCGGGCTGTAACCGTATGTCGATCCGCCATCATCCGAATAGACCGGGGTGCCCAGCGTCACACCGCCGGTTGCCCCGACCAGTGTGAACGGCATCACACCACTGCCGTCATAGGCGATGCGCAGCGCCGTATAGGGGCTCATGGCATCGTCCATCTCGATATTGACCGCCGGTCCCGCACCGGTGTTGATCACCTGGATGGTGTAGGTAATGAGATCCCCTGGAACGGCGGTGGCGCTGTCGGCTGATTTCAAGACGGTGAGCAGGGGCGCCCCCACGAGCAGTGTGGCCGTCCCCTGGTGGGTGATGGTTCCTTCGGTGCCCTCGGTGGCCGTTACCGTGGCCGTCCAGGTGCCGTCGCTGCCGGAGACCGGCAGGTCATAGGCGGTTTCAAAAATCTTGGTGGCCGCCAGACTGTCCAGCACCTCATCCATTGCCACTCCGCTCAGCACCGTGCTTCCCGACGGATCTTCCAGGGTGAGATACGCACCGCTGATGTCGAAGCTGCCGAAAGGGTCGCTGATCGCCGCACGGACGTATACGGTGGTGCCGGGCGGGGACGAAGTGACCATCAAACCGCCGGGATAGGCGTTGTCTTGAAACGCTACCGAATCCACGTTGACGACCGTTTCCGCCATAAGTGCGATTTGAGAGTAATCGCCGCTGGACATGGTGTAGACCCTGAAACTTTTGTTGTTGAACCATCCACCGCCACCGGCAGAGGTGTTGCTTATCGTCAGTTCCAGGGCCGAACCCGCCTCTATGGTGGTGGGGCCTGACGGGGTAAAGGAGAAGGTGTATGCCCGGATCGTGCCGTTCAACGTCATTTGCTGGTCGGTGAGGGTGCCGATCGTTCCCGTGGTGGTGCCGGTGGCGGAGAGTTCCAGGTCCATGGCAATGGTTCCCCAGTTCCCGTCGCTTCGAAGCAGCAGGGTCAGCGTGACATCCTCGCCGGCATCGATTTTCAGATCCCGGGCCAGTGTCGGTGTCAGGGTCCAGGTGTTGCTGTTATTGCGGTTCAGGGTTTGATAGGTCGATGTCACTGCTGGTATTCTGGAAAGATCGGTATTTGTCCTCAAATATAGCTGTTTCGTTCCCGAGGCAGGCTCACCGGCCACCATCATGGTGGCGGCATTTGGACTTGCACCGAAACCGCTGGGAACGGTTACGACTGCTGTGTTGTCGATGATGGTGCCAGCAACAGCAGACGCATCCACGGTGACATCGAAAATAATCGTACCGCTGTCGTTGGCCGCCAGGTTGATACCGGAAACATCCAGAAAGCCGGTACCGTTGGGGCCGGTGCCGGCGTAGGTAGATGCATCATCCGCTCCCGTTGGCACGCTGACGATGGTAAACCCGGATATGTGGGCGGGGATGTCATCGGTGACCCGGACGCCGGTTGCGGGCATGCCGGCCGATTCGACCAGGGTGATAATGTATCTTAAGACGTCCCCCGGGTAGAGATTGCCGCCGTTCTGGTCGATGACGGTCTTCGTCGAGGTGGAGAGATCAGGTGCCGGTTCAACGATGGTAAAAAACTGCTCATCCGTGACGGGGTTGTCCGATCCATCCAATGCAAGGATCACCGTTTTCCACAAGACACCGATGGCCGTCCCGGATGGAATGGTCACGGTGGGATTGGCCGGGTCGGAACCGTCGTTGGACCAGACCCCGTCATTGGCAATGGCGTCGCCGTGGGTGCCGTCGTCGAAAAGTTCGATTCCACCGGCAGCCATGTTGTCATTCTGATCGTAGACAGAGGCTGCCACCGAGTCGGGTTGGGCATCCACAGAGGCGGCAATGAAGAGGACCGAACCGGGAAAGGCGGTCAGCGGGCTGGTGATGTCAGCGCCGAAGGTCTGGGGGGCGCCCGGTTCAAGGGTGACCACACTCCACGCCACGTCGTCCACGTGAAACCAGGTGCGGTATTGAATATAGTGGTTGCTGGTTATTTCAAGGGTAACCGTCTGCCCGGCATAGGCAGTGAGGCTGGCCGACACCTCAAACCAGGGCTCGTCTCCTGCCGACAAGCTCATGCCACGGTGATGGTCGCCGTCGGTGTCCAGGTCCCAGTAGTTGTAACGGCCGTAACCGGAATTGGTCGTGCTGATCTGACCGATTCTATAGTTGGGTGAATAGGGTAGATTGACGTAATTGCCTGCATCGGGCCCCACCACGGTATCCCCGTCAATCCGGATCTGTATGAAATCGTACCGGTTGTCATAGTCGGCCGAACTGTCCCAGCCTTCCGCGCGGTAGTGCAGGGTGAGGTTGCCCGGATTGGATGCAGGAACAGCAATGGTCCGGGAGAGCGTAACGGCGGGAGAGGCGCTGCCCGGTTCGTCTGCGGAGCGCGAACCCAGCAGATAAGAAAACATACCGGTATGCGGTGTTCCGTCGGTGTTAACGGTATTCACGGGAACGGTCTCTCCTGGCCGCACCTGGGCATCGAATCCCGCGTTGGCGGACACCGTCCATCCGGCCGCAAACCGTTGGCCGGTGCTGCTGAACTCGAAGTTGCCGTTGATAGTATTAGCCGCCGGCCAGGGGGTTTTGGAGCCGTTCTGGGTGATATCGAAATAAAGGTAGTAAGTTGCCGGACCGTTGTCTTCCAGGATGAAGCGAACTTCCCCCTGGCCGTTATTCTCGGCGTCGGTGGCGTCCCCATACACGGTGTCAGTATACTGCTGGATCGCAACGAGGCTGCCGTCGCTCTTCACGATACGGGGAGAATCCGAATCGATGGTGCCGGATGATATGCCCAACCCGGAAAGCAGCGCGTCGAAATCGACGTCGATGCGAATGGTGCTGTTTGCCGCCGTACCTGAAGGAATGGCGATCGGTGCCCGATAATGCCAGTCCGGTGCGCTTCCAACGCCATTGGTGTCAAACCAGGCGGGTGCCGTGCGAAGATCGGCGCGGCCCACAGCGGGGACCAGGAGCATCAGGGCGATGAGCAGACCAGCGATCCAGCGCTGTTGAATCGGATATATCCGGATGATCG
>JAHLLR010000077.1 GCA_020444075.1 Deltaproteobacteria bacterium | reverse complement strand
TTCACTGTGCGTCGTTTTCCAAGACGCTCTCGCCGGGGCTTCGGGTGGGCTGGACCCTGCCGGGACGCTTCACTGATCGGGTCAGGCGATTGAAAATGAACAGCACCATTGCATCACCTACCCTGAACCAGCAGCTGGTCGCGCAATTCTTGAAAACCGGCGCCTTCGACCGTCATCTGCGCCGCCTGCGAACGGCACTGAAAAACCAGATTACCAATACGGCCCTGGCCATTGCCCGGACCTTTCCGGAGGATACGCGGATCACCGCACCCCAGGGCGGCCTTACGTTGTGGGTGGAGCTGAATAAAAATGTGGATGGGCTGAAAGTCTTTCAGGAGGCGCGAAGGCAAAAGATATCCATCTTTCCGGGCCTCATCTGCTCCACCACCGGCCGCTACCGCAATTGTATCCGCATCAGCTGCGGATATCCCTGGAGCGAGCAAATCGAAAAGGGCATCAAGACCTTGGCCCATATCATCCGGAAAATGATCTGAACAATCACGAGTGGTGTCAGAGAATCAGGGCGCGTTCCACCATGCCCACGAATTGATCGAACAGCGCCCGGCGGCCGATGCCGAAGGCTGCTTCGAAATTTCTTTCCCGCATTCTCAGTATTTTCATGACCCCGACGATCTGGCCCCAGAGGATCAGCATGAGTTGATGCGCGGTCAGGTCGCTCTTCACCCCGCCGCCGGCCATCCACGCGTCGAGGGCTGCGGTCACCATGCGGGCCAGGTCCTCGGACGCCTGCTGGCACCGTTCCCGGTGGCTGTCCGGAGCGACGGAAGCGGTGCGGTCATGGTAAACGAAGTAGCGGCTCTCATAGGCCATGATCAGGTCCAGATATTCCGGGTGTTCCATGGAAAAATCGAAAAAGGCCGCGGCCATTTCCCTCAATCGGCTGCTCTTCGGTGCCGTTTTTTCAAGGGAGTGTTTCAGCGCCCCGCGCAGACCTTCCAGTCCTCGCAGCACCACTGCCAGAAAGATATCTTCCTTGTCCTTGAAATAAAGGTAGAGGGTGCGCTTGTTGTAGCCGGCGGCCTCGGCGATGGCCGGCAGGGTCGCTCCGTCGTAACCGTGTTTGAAGAAGACGGCCTCGGCCATATCCACGATGCGTTTTCTGCGCTGTTCCTGCTCCCAGGCTTTTCGGTCCGAACTCACCATGGCTCTTCGTCCTTTGTACAAAAAAATTCAGTTGATCAGGGACTTTTTGATTTGACAATAACCGAAAGTGAATGATAATTCATCATGGTGAATTATACAACACCTTGCTGAATACCAAGCTTCCCTGTTTGCCGTCAAGGCCCAAGATGAACGAATCGTTAACGCTGGTGCTCTTTTCTTCCCTAACGGTGGTCGTGGCCGGCTATGTGCGCGGATACGGCGGATTCGGATTTTCCATGATCACGGTGGCGGCCCTGTCCCTTTTTTCCGCACCGGCTCAGGTGGTGCCGGTGGTTCTGCTTCTGGAGGTGGCCGCCAGTCTTTTCCTGCTGCCAGGCGTCTGGCGCCACGTGAACTGGCCGGACCTGTCATGGCTGCTGATGGGGATGGCAGTGGGCACGCCTCTTGGGGTCTGGATGCTTGGAAACGTTTCACCGGAACCCATGAAGATGGCGGTGGCGATGATCATTTTCATGCTGGCCCTGATGCTGCGTCAGGGTTTCGTGGTCAAACGGCGGTTGAACCGGTCGGAGACGGTTGCCGCCGGGCTGGCCTCCGGTGTCCTCAACGGTGCGGCGGCCATCGGCGGACCGCCGGCCATTCTTTTTTTCTTCTCATCGCCAATCGGGGCCGCCGTATCGCGGGCCTCGCTGATCACTTTCTTTCTGGCCACGGACATCCTGGCCGCCGGAACGTGCACCGCTGCCGGCCTCATGACCGTGGGCCATGCCAGGCAGGCCCTGATTCTGGCCCTTCCCATGGTCGCCGGGCTGGTGATGGGGAAACATGCTTTCATGCGGGCGCCTGAAGACACATTTCGAAAGCGGGTGCTGCTTTACCTGATGCTGCTGTCTCTGCTGATGCTGCTGCGGGCGGCAACCAAGGTGTTCGCGTGACCACTTAATACTGAAACCCATGCATAGGAGTGATTCATGGAGATTGCCGGAACGGGAATGACAAGGGAGGCCATATTCCAACGACTTGCCGAATTTCGCAGGAACGACATCAAATGGCAGGAGGGCCGCACCTATGGATATATTTTTGATCCGGGAAAAGCGACCCTGGAGGTGGGCAAGGCCGCCTATAATGAATTCCTGTCGGAAAACGGGTTGGATTTCACGGTGTTTCCAAGCCTGCTGCGCCTGGAGCGGGAGTTGGCCGCTTTTGGGGCGCGCCACCTGCGGGGAGACGACCAGGTGGTGGGTAACTTTACCTCCGGCGGCACCGAAAGTATCATCCTGGCGGTGAAGGCCGCCCGTGATTGCTACCGGGAAAAACGTCCGGATATTACCGCACCGGAAATGATTCTGCCGGCCACGGCCCACGCGGCGTTTCACAAGGCGTCCCGTTACCTCGGGGTAAAGGCGGTGACCGTATCCGTCGACCCGAAAACCTTCCGGGCGGATGTTGAAAAGGTGAGGGCGGCCATCAACGGTCGTACCATCATGATCGTTGGGTCGGCACCGTCCTACGCCCACGGGGTGGTCGACCCCATTGCCGATCTGGCCGCCCTGGCAAAGGAGAATGATTTGTGGATGCATACCGATGCCTGCATGGGTGGTTTCTTGCTTCCCTATTTCCGCCGCCTGGGCGAACCGGTGCCGGATTTTGATTTCAGTGTTCCGGGCGTCGATTCCATCTCCGTGGATCTTCACAAGTATGCCTATACGCCCAAAGGCGCATCGCTGATCCTCTACCGGAACAAGGCATTGCGCAGGCACCAGATCTTTGCCTGTTCCGGCTGGATCGGGTATACCATCGTCAACAATGCCCTGCAGAGCAGTAAATCCGGTGGTCCCATGGCGGCGGCCTGGGCGGTGATCAACTATGTGGGAGACGAGGGCTACCTGGAGATCGCCCGGAAAAAACTGGCGGCGGTAAAGAAGATCGCAGAGGGCATTGGACGGATCGACGGCCTGCGGCTGCTGACGCGCCCCGACATGTGCCTGATCTCTTTTACCTCGGACGAGGTCAACGTTTTCCACATTATCGATGAAATGAACCAGCGGGGATGGTACATTCAGCCATCGCTTTCCTTTGACAACTCGCCGGCGCACATTCACCTTTCCGTCAGCGCCTCCAATGTGGGTTGGGAGGATGAACTGCTGAAAAATCTGGCCGAGTGCGTCCACATCGCACGGACCCTGCCGGTGGGGGCGTTGACCGGGTTGATCAAAGAGAGTCTGGAAGGGGTGGATCTGTCGGCCATTTCCGATAAAGAGATCATGGAGATGATGGCCGCGGCAGGGATCAAAGAGGGTGTCCTGCCCAGCCGCATGGCCGATATTAACGGCGTCCTCGACGCCCTGCCGGCCCGGGTCCGGGAAAAAATCCTTACGGCTTTTGTCAATGATATGTTTTCTCAACCCTGACGGCTGCCGAAAGCATCCGATATCTCCAAAAATAAGGAAAGTGCCATGAATACCCCTTTTCCTTTTGACGGCATGCTGGCCTTTGCCTTCCTGTCGGTTCTCCTGTTGGCAGGCGTTGGCCTGCGGGCCAGGGTCGGGTTCTTCCAGCGCTTCCTGGTGCCCAGCTGCCTCATCGGAGGTCTATTGGGACTGGTACTCATGCACACGGGCATTCACGGCATTGAAACCGCCACCATCGAAGCCTTTGCCTATCATTTTTTCAATATTTCTTTTATTTCCGTGGGATTGACCCGGGACGACAACGACCGTGAACACAAGGTAAAAACACAGATGATCAAGGGGCCGGCCTGGATGGCACTGATGCAGGGACTCACCTTTCCCATGCAGGCGATCCTGGGAGGCTTGCTGGTGATCCTGTTGGGTTGGTTCGGCCTTGAGCTTTTTCCCACTTTCGGCTTTTTGGTTCCCCTGGGGTTTAACGAGGGGCCGGGACAGGCTCTGTCCATCGGCAAAGTTTGGGAGGGCGTCGGATTTGCCGATGCCGCCACGATTGGACTGACCTTTGCCGCGGTGGGTTATTTTTTTGCCTTTTTCGTTGGCGTGCCGCTGGTGAACCGGGGCATCCGCAGCGGACGGGCCACCTTCGGCCCCCGGCAGCTGCCCAGGGATTTCCTCACCGGCATTCTCGATCCACAGGGGACTGCGGAATCTGCCGGCCGGTTGACCCTTCACTCGGGAAATGCGGAAACCCTGGCCTTTCAATTGGCCCTGGTGGGTGGCGTATACGGAATCACCTACGGAATTATCGCCTTTCTCGGCGGTTTATTACCTGGGGACGTGGCCGGAATGCTCTGGGGGTTCTTCTTCTTTTTCGGCCTGGGCGTTGCTCTGCTGGTCAAGTGGGCCATGGCGCGGCTGGACATCCATTATCTGGCTGATGCCGGTGTGCAGCGCCGGATTACCGGCTTTTCCGTTGACTACCTGATTGTGGCCACGGTGGCAGCCATTGAATTGAAAATCGTATGGGAATACCTTCTGCCCATCGGCCTGATGGCCCTGGTCAACGGGGTCATGACCACGCTGCTGGTGGTTTATTTTGGCCGGCGCCTCTCCGCGTACAGTCTGGAGCGCACTGCCGCGATATACGGTGTCGTCACCGGCACGGTGTCCTGCGGTCTGCTCCTGCTGCGCATCGTTGATCCGGATTTCAAAACACCGGTCGCCTATGAGATTGCAGTCATGAATGTGTTTTCCCTGCCGGTGGTCGGGGGGTGCACGGTCCTGGTGAACGGTCCCCTGTGGTGGGATTGGCCCCTGTGGGCGGCCATACTGGTATTTGCCGGCATCATGACCGTCGCCCTGATCCTGATGAAGCTATTGAGACTGCTCAACGGCGCATCCCCGGCCGAAATCGGCGGAGCATCTCCGCAATGATGGTTTCCGTTCGGCAGGCCGGGGACCGCAATCAATTAGGAGGGGTCCTTTATATGGGATTTTCACGGATGTCGGTCAAAAAGCGGTCCAGGATATCGTAGAGCCGGGCAATGCTTTGGATCTCCACGTGCTCATCCGTGGAATGCTGGCTGCTGTTGCCATCGGCGCCCCACACGATGCCCGGGATGTTGAACTGGGTCAAAAAGCGTGCATCGCTGGCGCCGTGGGCGATGCCGGTACGAGTCTCCGTGGAAAGCGCCAGCAGGCGATCCAGGTAGGGTGACCCGGGACTGATGAAAAGGGGTTCGCGCTCCTCCGTGATCACCTTGCCGGATACCGCCGCACCGATGCGCTGGATCAGGTCGTCCACATCGTCATTTTCGGTGTAGCGGATATCGAATGTGGCCTCAGCTTTATCCGGCACCTGATTGACCGAATCGCCGGCGTGGATTAGCGACAGATTCATGGTGCGATGCCAGTGTTCCGGTTCCGTCAGCCCTTCGAAGAACCCTTTCACGATGCGGCAGTCTGCCATCAGCCGTTCGATGGCGTTTTCTCCCTGCCAGGGCCTTGCCCCGTGGGCCGTTTTCCCGGCGGCAACAACCTTGAGCCGCAAGATTCCCTTTTCCTTGACCACGATTTTATCCACGCGGCCACCGTCCAGGGCGATGCAGAAGTTGCAGGTTATCCCGCCGAGGGCGCTGCGGGCGCCATGGTAGCCCCCGACCTCTTCATCGCCGGTGATCAGCACACCCAGGGGCACCGTGCTGTCGTCCAGGCCCCGGCGGCGGTTGGACTCAATCCGATTTTTTAGCAGGATCATGGAAAGCGCGGCGGCGTACTTGTCATCGATGGCGCCGCGGCCGTAAAGTCTGCCGTCCTTTTCGAAGGGTTCGAACAGCGGATCGGTGGCGTTGACCACGTCGATATGGGACATCAGCAACACGGGGATCTGCCGGGGTGCGGAAAGCGCACCCACCGATGGAACGCCGTTGAACTCCATGAAGACGCAGGGGATATCATGCTCCTTAAACCATGTTTCGATGAACCGGGCGCAGCGTTGGATCTCCTCCGGCCGGGTATGGGTGGATTTAAAGCGGATCAGATCCTTGGTCAGGTCGATGATCTCCCGCACGGTGGCAGATGGTTTTTCAGCTGGGGTTTCGATGGGTATTCTCCTTGAATGGGACTGAACAGGGTGGTCGGCGCGTCCTTTGTCCGGCCGCGGGGATTGTGTCCGCCGTCGTGGTTCACGCTTATCCGATGAATCAATTTAACGCATAACCGGGTGGCCTGTAAATGGTTGCTTTTGCTTGACCGCACCCTGATGGGGTCAAACCCCGGTTCGGGTACGGTAGGCATACCGGAAAGATGAAGCCGGCATGCGGGGGGAGGCGTTTATGCCGATCAAAGAGACGATTGAATACCACGAGACGGTTCGTGGCGTACATTGCTGGTTTTTTTTGCTGTAGCACTGGCGGATCAGGCCGATTTTGCCTGTACCTTCCGGCCGCTGGTGGCTCCCAGATAGATAGCCGACAGGGCCAGGATTACGCCGGCCCACGCCAAGGTCGACGTGGCCCTGTTGAAGAACAGGACATCCCAGATAAATGACAGTGACGGCTGAAGCAACAGGACCAGCCCGGCAACGGCGGCGGGAATCCAGGGCAGTGAGCGGGTGATGAGCAGCCAACCCAATGTCTGGCACATCAGGCCCAGCGCCACCAGCGAGAGCCCGCTTTGAAGATCGGGGATGGAAAAAGAGTCACCGGTCCGGACCATTTCCAGGGCGAGGTAGAGCGCCGTAGAAAAAGAGACCACCATCAGGCTGAGTGCCGCCGACGGTTTCGACGCGTGGGATTGCAGTTTACGCAGGACGATCAGGAATCCGGTGTAAAAAAACGCCGTGGAAAGGCCATAGCCGATGCCGATCCGGTAGTCCGGGCTCAACTGCTCCCATCTAAGACCGACGATCATGAACAATCCTGCGACCGCCAGGGGAACGGACAGGACAAACCGCCGATTCAGCCGTTCCCCGAACAGCAGCACACCGACCGCCGGGACAAGAAACACCTCGAAGTTGCCCAAAATGGTGGCCAGTCCCGGCCCCACATGGACAATGCTGCGGTGCCAGGTATACAGATCCAGGGCAAAAAAGATGGCGGCGAGCAGCGACAGGCCGAGGCAGTTCCACCCCCGCCACAACTTTTCACGGCGGACGAGCAGGATGACCAGCAGAAAAAGCCCACCGAAAAAGACCCGGTAAAATGCGGAGACCGTGGGCGGGACATGAGCCAGCTTAACCCACACCGCGGAAAAACTGATCATCATGGCGCCCAGCGTGGTTCTCCACAGGGCATGGTTTAATGACCGGGTGTTGTCGGCGGGCATGATGTCTTTTCTTTCAATGAAAGGGTGATGTGAATTATGGCTTTTAGCAGGATTCACTCCTGATTCGCAACCGTTATGCCATTGCCGGTCCGATGCCCTTTCAATCTTGCGTTCCGTGATTGCCGCGCGGCCTTTTTTGTAAGAAAAAGTATTACACGATAATCAGAAATACCCCAATTGACCGGTTCCCTATGCCTTGGTAGTCTGCATTTCATCCAAAAAGTTTTTTGATGCTCTGTGGCGCTGTTTTCTTTTCGCCGCGGATAACCCCACTCAACCTGCAGGAGGAACGCATGAGGAACAAACTTTTTACCGTTGCAATCGGTGTATGCGCAGTTCTGATGATGACGATGACCTTTTCGGCCGATGCCAACGCCAAACCCATTTATAAGTTCGGCGGTGGTCCTGCCGGTGGGACCTTCCAGTTCATGGCCGGTGGCATCTCCACCTACCCGCCGGTGAAGGACATCAATGAATTCAGGGTGTTAGCCGGTGCTTCAGGCGGCAGTGTCGAGAATATGAGAAAAGTCGATTCCGGTGCCTATGCCATGGGCGTTGTCTATTCAGGCCATGTTTATCTTGGACTCAACGGCCGCATGAAAAACGACCCGAAGAAATATGAAAAAGTGATGGCGGTATCCTATTTTTATGGCGCTCCCGCTCAGCTGGTTGTCAAAAAAGGCGGCGGAATCAAAACCGTGAAAGACCTCGAGGGCAAAAAAGTGGGTGTGGGCAATGCCGGTTCCGGCGCTTTTGCCAACTGTGAACTGTTTTTCACCCATATGGGTATCTGGGACAAGATCGAACGCAATGCCATGGGCTACAACGATGCCGCCGCCGCCTTCGGCAACAACCAACTGGACGCCTTCTGGCTTTTCACCGCCTTTCCCAGCGGTGCGGTAGTCATGGCCGCCCAGCAGAACGACATCGAAATGATCGATCTGAATGCCGAAGCCGAGGCCAGCGGGTTTTATGCCAAGTATCCTTACTTTGCCAAATTGAAGATCCCTGCGGGAACCTACAAGGGTGTGGATTCCGACGTTCCCTCGTTTCAGGACTCCGCCCTGTGGGTGGCCAACAAGGACGTCCCTGCGGACGTAATCTACACCCTCCTTTCCAAGATCTATACTCCTGAGGGCCTGGCCCACATGGTCAACGTGAAAAAGACCGCCAAAGCCATGAGCATCGAATCCGGCATTACCGGTATCGTCACCCCGCTGCATCCGGGTGCCGAGAAGTTCTGGAAAGAAAAAGGCATATTGAAATAAACCCGGCCAAGAAGGGGCCGGCGGTTGCAGCCGCGGCCCCTTTTCCATTGAGCCTGTTTCAAAACGTTTCAGTTCGGTCAAGATCAAGACGGGCGATCATTTCACCCGCAGGCGTAGCCGCGCACCGTCGAGGATTGAAATGTGAGCCCAACGCCGATATCGGCCGAAATGGGGCGTTTTGAAATTGGCTCCATTGCTCAAGAAATAACCTCCTATCAACAAGGCAGGGGCCGCCGTGTACGATCAACTCAAGCGATTCGAACAGATTATTTTCGATGTTCTTTCGGTACTGCTGGTGCTGTTTTACTCCTATGCCGCCGTGGTCCAACCGGCATCCACCCAGTACCACCGGGGTATTTACGTCATCATCACCTATGTACTGGTGTTTCTGCTTTACCAATCCAAATCAAAGGTGATGCGGGTGGTGGATTACATCCTGATCCTGCTCTCCATTATCTGTATCGGCTACTGGATCCTCAATTTCGAAGCGATCAACTACCGGACAGGCGCGGAAAACGCGTTGGACAAGACCGTCGCCGTGGTCGGTGTGCTCATCGGCATCGAACTGGCCCGGCGGGTGGTGGGCAACGCCTTCGTGATCATCGGCGCAGTCATGCTGTTATACGGCGTATACGGTCCTTACGCTCCGGACCTGTTCGCCCATCCGGGGGACACCTTTCCCAACCTGTGCACGACCATCTACTACATGAGTGACGGGGTTTTCGGCATCATGGCCAACGTGCTGGCCACCTACGTGATCCTGTTCGTTCTGTTTGGTGCCTTCCTGGAAAAAAGCGGCGCCCAGAAATTTTTCATCGACTGGCCTCTGGCCGCGGTGGGGCATAAAATCGGCGGCCCGGCCAAGGTGTCCGTTATCGCCAGCGGCCTGTTCGGCTCCATTTCCGGCAGCGCCATCGCCAATACGGTCTCCACGGGAACCTTTACCATCCCGATGATGAAAAAGGCCGGTTTCCGTCCCCATATCGCCGGCGGCATTGAACCGGCGGCCTCCATCGGCGGCATGTTCATGCCCCCCATCATGGGTGCCGGCGGGTTCATCATGGCGGAGCTGACCGGTGTGCCCTACTCGCATATCATGCTGGTGGGCATCTTCCCGGCCATCATGTATTTTTTCAGCGTGTTCGTCATGGTGCACTACGAGGCCAAAATCCATAACATCGTGGGCGAGCGATCCGAACACAGCGCCATGGAGATCCTGAAAAAAGAGTGGTTTTTCACCATGCCGCTGATCGTCATCACCATCTTCATGCTGACCGGATACTCACCGGGCTACTCGGCCATCCTGGGTTTGGCCACCTGCATCATCGTCAGCTACAAGTACCAGGACACCCATATCGACTATACCCTGGCCGTGGTCATGGCCCTTGTCCTGACCACGCAGCTGATATCCCTGCTGCTCAGTAAGACGGTCGGACCCGAGGCGGGCAGAAGTTTCAACCATCTGGTTTCCGAAAGGGAAATGGTGTTTGCCGGCGTCGCGCTCTGCGTGATCTGGTATGCGATTAAAAAAGAGCATCGGCCGGCCATTCGTTCAGGGCTTAAACGATTTGTGGAGGCCTCCCGTTCCGGAACGGAAAACAGCCTCAAGATCGGCGCCACCATCGGCGTCATCGGCATTATCATCGGCGTATTGACCTTTACCGGCCTGGTGCTGACCTTTGCCGACATTGTCATCGAACTGGCCGGCGGATCACTGGTGATGACCATTTTTCTGATCGCGCTGGCTTCCCTGGTCCTTGGCATGGGCGTGCCGGTGACTGCGGCCTACCTGATTACGGCCGTGGTGGCCGTACCGGCCCTGACCCATCTGGGGGTCAACGAAATCGCCGCCCACATGATCGTCTACTGGCTCTCCCAGGATTCCAACATCACCCCGCCGGTGTGCATCGCGGCCTTTGCGGGGGCGACGATCGCCAAGGCCAATATGTGGCGCACGGCCTTCGCCTCGTTCAAATTCGCCAAATTTCTCTACCTGGGGCCGTTCCTGTTCGGCTATGTCCCGGCCTTTACCCTGAACGGCAGTGCCATGGACATCATCAAGGCCTTCATTTTGATTATCTTTGGCACCTGGCTATATTCTTATATTCTGAGCGGGATTTGGATCAAGCAGATCATCGGGTGGTTCAAGAAAGCTCCGGCCGCCTGACCGATCCCTGGAAGATCCGGTCACGCAGTTAACTTCAAATCCTAAAAAACCCTCGCCTTAACGGGCGCGGGTTTTTTTTGGACGAAAAAAATGGGTGTTACCGATTACCGGTGCCTATGGGAGGACAACTTGTTGTTCAGCGACCACCAGAAGGTCTTTCGCCAGATATTCATCTTGGAGCAGGGCTATCTTTTTAATGTCAAAAGCGCTTTTCAACCGGCAGATGTTTTGTTTGTTCAGGCCTTGAACGCGGGAAACCATCCCGGGATGGGCGGATATGGTCAGGGGATCCGGCCGTTTTTCCATCCTGCCCAGTGCGGATGAAATGGCATCGAAAACGATTTCCCCGTGCACCAGGTGACCGAAGGCCGGGTGGTAGGGACCGGCTATAAAGTCGCCCGCCCGGGTCAATCCGTCCGAGGCCTGAAGCCCCATGCGGACCACCGGTATGTCATGCAATTTGAAATAAAGGTACAGGCGTTTTACCAGCGTGACACAAGATTCCAGCGCCATGGGATGATAGCTGCCGTCGTTCAATCGTCCGGCAAGCAGGCTGCCCTTGAGAACCAGGGTCGGATAGATCCTGACAAAATTCGGCCGCAAGGCGGCAATCCGGCGGGCGGTTTCCATGGCGCCGTCGTCGTCGTCCCCGGGAAGCCCCACCATCATCTGCAGGCCCACCTGGTAGTCGTGCTCCTTTAACATGCCGGCGGCGACCACCGTGTCTGCGGCCCGGTGCCCCCGTCCGGCGGCATCGAGGACCCGGTCATTCATCGACTGAACACCCAACTCTACCGTTGAAACCGGAAACCGGTCCAGCAGGCTCAGGGATTCCTGACTGATGGTGTCCGGTCGGGTGGAGAAGCGAATGCTGTCCACATCCTTTCGCCGCACAAAGGGCATGGCAGCCTCCAGCAGTGACAGGATTGTCCCCTTTTCAAGACCCAGGAAACTGCCCCCGAAAAAGGAGATCTGCGTGGTGGAGGGTTTATTTTTGCCGTATCTTAAAAATCGGTTCACTTCCTCTTGAATCTGTTGCGGAGATGGCGTCTGTGCGGCTTTGCCGGTAATGGCGCGCTGATTGCAGAAAATGCACTGGTGGGGGCATCCCATGTGGGGGATGAAAACAGGGATGATCAGGGGCCGACCGGCAGGTCCGGTGTCGCCTCGCATTTGCATGGTCAAGCGGATCGATCCAACCGATCAAGGCCTGCTCTGGCGGCCTCCTGCTCGGCCATTTTCTTGCTTTTTCCATCGCCTTCGGCGACGATCCCGGCCACGGTCATCTGAACTCTGAAGGTCTTGTCGTGATCCGGGCCGATCTCATCGACGACCTGATATTTTGGCACTTCATGATAGGTCGACTGGACGCGCTCCTGAAGCATGCTCTTGTAGTCGGTTTCATAGCGCGTGCGGTTGACGTTGCGCAGCCGTTCGCGGAATTGATTTTCCACAAACCTGAACGCGGCATCGAATCCGCCATCACTATAAATGGCGGCGATCACCGCCTCTGTGGCATCTGCCAGAATCGAGTTTTTTTCCCTGCCGTCGGTCAGGGCTTCCCCTTTCCCCAACAGCAGGTGAGGCCCAAGGCCGATCTCCCGGGCAATGGCGGCCAGTTCGGTTTCATTGACCAGTTGCGCCCGGTTCCTGGAGAGCTCCCCTTCGGCCAGATCGGGGTATCGACTCATCAAAAGATGGCTGATGGCCAGGTTCAGCACGGCGTCGCCTAAAAACTCGAGACGCTCGTTGCTGGCGATGTCCGTCTGGGGCTGCTCATTGACAAAGGAGCTGTGGCGAAGAGCGGCGGTCAGTTGTTCGGGGCTGTTGAACCGGTACCCTAGAGCACATTCCAGGTCTTCCCGGGTGGCGTTTTCGGGGGTCGGGTCATCCATGCTTATCGCCCCAGGCGTTCCATCAGATTTTCATAGAGGGAATAGGGTACATGAAAGCCGCCTTTTCCAAAACCCATCTGGATCCCGGGAGTAATGGCGCCATGAAAGTCGGTCCCACCGGTGATCAGAAGGTTGTGTTTGGTGGCCAGCCGGCAATAATGGGCCGTGGCTGCTTCAGGGTGCTCGGGATAGACGGCCTCGATGCCTTCAAGCCCCAAGTCTTTAAGCGTCAGCAGAAAGGACTCAAAGCTGTCGAGATCAGCCGTGTCATTCAGATACGGATGGGCAAGCACTGCAACTCCACCCGCTGTTTTTATGGCCGCGATGGCATCTTTCATCGGTACGCGGTGTTTTTCGACGTATGCCGGTCTGTTTTTTCCTAAAAACCGGTCAAATGCGTCGTCAATTGAATCGGCCAGTCCTTTGGCGACCATCATTTGGGCAATATGGGGGCGTCCGGCAGTGGCGTCACCGACGACCCCCGACAATTCCTCCATGGTCACATCCATGCCCAGGGTGTTGAGTCGTTCGATAATCCGGGGGTTCCGGTTTTCCCGGGAGGATTGAAGAACGGTCAGCAGCTTATTCAGCGGTGCATCGAGAAGATTTAACCCGTAACCGAGAATATGCACGCTGCTTTCCGATGGATATCCGTCGGGTGCCGCCGCGCTGATTTCAATTCCGGTGAGAAATTCAAGAGACCGGGGAATCCCGTAAGCGAGGGCTGCGGCTGAACCGGCAAGTGTGTCGTGGTCAGTAATTGAGACGGCTTTCAGGCCCAGCGCAACCGCCATCTCCAAAATTTTGGGTGGTGCAAGCGTACCGTCAGAAGCTGTTGAGTGGACATGCAGATCGATACCGGCATGTGGGTCAGATGCCAAGGGCTTTTTCAAAAGCCTCCTCTTTGGTCTTGCAATCGATGCACTGGGTGGTGACCGGTCTTGCCTTGAGTCGTTCTATGGAAATGTCTTCACCACATTTTTCGCAGACACCGAAGGTGTTGTTCTCGATTCGATCGAGTGCTTTTTTTACTTTCTTGATCAGCTTGTGCTCACGATCGCGGATCCGTAACATGAAATTTCGATCCGATTCCAGCGTTGCCCGATCCGTGGGGTCCGGAAACGTCTCTTTCTGTTCCGTCATTCCCGAAACGGTTTCGCCGGCATGACTTAGCAGTTCCTGCAATCGCTTGTGAAGGAGCTCTTCAAAAAATTTTTGATCTTTTTTGTTCATCGCTCAATCCTGCCAAGGTGAAGGTTGCTATTTTTAACAAAAACGAAAACTAACACATGGAGATGGGCATGTAAAGTGCTTTTGTATCGGCGGCGCTGAACCGGGCTACCTGAATTTAAAATAATATTCAGTTAGTTAACGGTTTCCATGGGATCCATGTCCCACAGGATGCTGTTCGTTTTCAACTATTCTAAAAGCCAGGTGCGTATCTTTTTCTTGAGTCCTGCCGACAAATCTTTTAAGTTAAATGACAATAATTAAAGATTTTTTTCATGATAAACCTGTAAATCCAAGGAGAGACTTGCATGACCGGGTCAGAAAGTGCCTATGAAACCGATTATCGAACCGTAACCATTAAGACCATTGATGGGTCAACGGTTCAAGGAAAAGTGAACATCTCACCAAATCAACGGGTTTCCGACCTGCTGACTCTGCAAAAGGGCCCGTTTCTGGTGGTTGTGGATACCAGTTACATGGACTGTAGAGGTAAAACGCTGTTCATCAATAAAGCCCACATCGTTTGGATTGAACCCGAAGATTGACGACCGCTGCAATCAGAGATGGCAACCCCGGAGCCTATTGGTGAGGTTGCCATCTATTTTCAGTCGCGGTTCCGATTTCAGGAGAGTTCTGAAACCAGGGCTTCGAGCGTTTTCAGGTTGCTGGCATTGAATACGCGATGATCATAATCTGAAGGAACAATTTTTTTCAGCAAGCCGGCCAGCACTTTTCCCGGACCCACCTCTACGAATACCTCCACGTTTTCCGACACCAGTCGCCGGATCGTATCGTACCATCGCACCGGACTGCACAATTGCAGGGCCATGAGACGTTGGATCGCCTTAGGGTCGTCACAGCTGTCAGCGGTGACGTTGTGAATGACAATGTGGGCCGGTGAACCCAATTGAAATGTGTTCAGAAAAGCCGTGAATTCATCTTCGGCACCCTTGATCAGATCGCTGTGCCAGGCACCGCTCACCTTTAAAGGGATCGCCCGGGCGCCTTTTGCTTTGGCCGCTTCCGAGACTGCCGTCACCGCATCGGGGCTGCCGGTGATGACGATCTGCTGCTCGGAATTGTGATTGGCTACGGAAACCACTCCCGTTTGCCGGCAGGTTTTGACCAGCGCCTCCACCGCCGCGATATCCAATCCCACAATGGCGCTCATGGCGCCTCTGTGTTTCAGTGATTCCCGATGCATCAATTCGCCCCGTTTAAGCACCAGGCGAAGGGTATCGGCCATGGAGACAATTTCGGCGGAGAACAGCGCGCTATATTCCCCCAGACTGTGACCGGCGGAAAAATCGCAGCTGATGCCGGCCCGTTGTATGGCGGCCAGGCAAGCCAGGTTCACGGCCGTAACGGCCGGTTGAAGATTGACGGTCTCCGTTAAGGTTTCCATCGGGCCTTTAAAGCAGTATTGGGAAATATGGGCGCCCGCGATATCATCGGCAGCGTCGAAGATTTCCCTTACAAAATCATATTCCTGAAACAGGTCCTGTCCCATGCCTATCGTCTGAGAACCCTGTCCGGGAAATAAGAAAGCGATTTTTTTCAATGGTTGTTCTCCAGATTGAAGAGTTTCCGTGTCAGGTCCAAGGCAGCGGATTTATTGCCACGGCAGCCATCCTTTTTTAGAAAATCGGTGGGCTCGTGGAGAATTTTGTTCACCAGGGCACCCGTCATGCGTTCGATGGCCTGTTTGTCGGCCTCGGAGAGGTGGCTCATCGTCCCCAGGGTTTTATCCAGCTCCTGCCTGGCAATGGCTTCGACCTTGCCGCGCAGCGAGACAATGGTCGGCACCACCTCGAGGGTGTCGTACCATTTCCGAAAACCAATCACGGCTTCATCAATGATCCGTTGGGCCTTGACGGCCTCCCGGTTGCGGTCTTCGATGTTTTCATCCACGATGCCCTTCAGGTCGTCAATGTCGTAAACGTAGGCATTGTTGATCCGGTTGATTTCCGGATCGATATCTCTGGGGACGGCGATGTCGATGAAAAAGAGACTGCGATTGCGGCGACTTTTCATGGCTTCTTTGATCTGATCTTTGCGAAGCACGTAATCGGTGGCGCCGGTGGAACTGATGACGATGTCCACGTCTTTGATGCAGCTGATAATTTCTTCGAATTTAACCGCCTTTCCACGGAAGCGGTCGGCCAGTTCAACGCCCCGGGAAAAGGTGCGGTTTGCGACGGTGATAGTGCCGGCCCGGTTGCGGATCAGGTGTTCAACGGCCAGTTCGGCCATTTCTCCGGCTCCGACCAGCATGACCCGCTTGCCTTCCAGATCGCCGAAGATCTTTTTGCCCAGTTCGATCGCGGCGTAACTGATGCTTACCGCGTGATCGCCGATGCCGGTTTCCGTGCGTATTTTTTTGGCCACGAAAAAGGTCCGGTGGAGCAGCTTGTTAAGGATCACGCCGGAGGTTTTCTCCACGGTGGCTTTACGATAGGCCTCTTTCATCTGGCCGAGGATCTGAGGTTCGCCCACCACCATGGAATCCAGACTGGCAGCAACCTGCAAGGTGTGTCGCACGGCTTCGTCGCCGACATACTGATAAAGGGACTTTTCAAACTGAGAAAGCGGGACTTTCTTGAATTCGGCTATGAACTGTTTGGCAAGGGTTACCGCCGCTTCGCATTCATCGACGGCCATGAGCAGCTCGATCCGGTTGCAGGTGGAAAAAAGCACTGATTCTCCGATGGTCGGGTTGTCCCGAAGCATCACCAGCGCCTGGTCCGTTTCGTCGGCCGTAAAGGCAATGCACTCCCGAACGTCGACAGGGGCGGTTTTATGATTCAATCCAAGCAGTACGATATCGCGCATAGTTCATTGTCACTGTCGGTCCCCAGCCTGCTTAATCAGAGGAAGAGGGGACCGGTTTTTATCATTTTCCCGGCCTACATGGCCGTAAAGGTTCCGTGGTGACCTTGCAGCAGAAAATTGACGCCGAAAAAGGTGAAGAGCAGGACGCCGAATCCGATGATGGCCATGATTGCCGCCCGCCGTCCCCGCCATCCGACGGTCAACCGTTCGTGGAGCAGCGCCGCGTAAAACAGCCAGGTGATGGCGGACCAGACCTCCTTGGGGTCCCAGCTCCAGAATCTCCCCCAGATGGCTTTGGCATAAACGATACCCGTGATCAAACCTATTGTAATCAAGGAGAATCCCACGACAATGCTGGCGTAGCCCGTGGTGTCCAGCAGGTCCAGCGATGGCAGGCGGCTGAAGAAAAACCCCCGGGTTTTCTTTTTGATGGCGTTTTCCTGGAGCAGATACAAGATACCCAGACCGCATGCCAGGGTAAAGGCGGCATTGCCCAAAAAAATGGTGACGATATGGGCGGCCAACCACCAGCTTTTTAACAATTGAGGGTTCTGGGCTACCGGCCTGGGCATCTGGTAGGCGGCGATCATTACCAGGGTAATCAACGGCGCGGCATAAATCCCAAGTATTTTAAGTTTATATTTGAAAAAGAAGACCAGAAATACCGCCGCGATCGCCCAACCCGTGACCGAGAGGGTTTCATGGAGGTTGTTGACCGGAAAGTTGCCTGCCCGTATACCGCAGGCCACCAGGGAAACCGTGTGCAGGGCAAACCCTGCGGCCATTAATCCGATGGCCGATCGCTGGAGGATCGATTTCTGAAAAAAAAGATAGCCGAAATAGCAGGCACAGCTGAACATGTAAATGATGGTGGCGATGATGAAAACGGACTCCATGTCACTCCTGGGGCTGCGGGTTGGATGGCATTAACTGCCGATACAGGTAGCCGGGGCCCAGAACCTTGCTCAGCAACTGGTCAATCCGGGCAATATTCTGGTCTTTGACCAGCGCAAGCAGGCCCCCGTCGATCAGCTGCTCGAACAGGGGTTTGTGCACCTCCGGTTCATGGGCCTCGGCCAGCAGTTTGTTCCGGATAGCGCCCATCAGGTCCAGCAGGATGCCATATTCGGGACCGAATTGGGTTTCGAGACGTTTGCGGATATGCTTGGCAAAGGCGGGGCTCTTTCCGGCAGTGGAAATCGCCATCACAAAGTCGCCGCGCCTGACGATGGCCGGAAGGATGAAATTACAGATTTCCGGCCGGTCGGCGATGTTGCACAGCTGGTTGCGGCGCTCCGCGTCGGAGCTGATCTGCCGGTTCAGCGTTTCGTCATCAGTGGCGCCGATGATCAGAAACATGCCTTCCACGTCAGACGATCGATAGGGACGCCGTTTCAGGGCGATGACTTTTTTAGCGGCCAGCTGGGTAACAGCAGGAGAGACTTCAGGGCTGACCACGGTCACCACGGCGCCACATTGAACGAGGGTGTCTACCTTCCGGGCGCCTACCCGTCCAGCGCCCACCACCAAGCACTGTCGGCCGTTGATGTCAAGATTTACCGGATAGTACCGCATGTCCACCACCACCTATAGGGTCAGGGTCATCAGGTCCTGCGCCAGTACAATCGGCCCATTATAGATGCTTCGGCATTGGTTTTCAATGTCGGCGTTCTCGCATGCCGGATAAAAATGGGTAAGCACCAACCGCTTAACGCCAGCATCCCGGGCGATTTTCCCGGCGAGCGCGGGGGTGAGGTGGCCATCGACTTTCTGGTCATCGGGAAAGGCAGATTCGCATATCATCAGATCGGCGTCGGCTGCGATGGCGGTCAGATTGTCGCAAACATCACTATCCCCTGAATAGACCAATATTTTACCGTCGGCATTGCCAACGCGATAGGCCAGGCTTTCCGGTCGGTGAGCCACAGGCATGGAGGAAACGGTAAATGATGAAAACGCGTGATGATCAGCATGTTGTGTATCGAGTTCAACCACCGTGAACATCCCGGGGGGCAGTGCAATCCAGTTTCCGTAAACGGTTTTCAGGCGTTCGAAAAAAGATCGGAATCCCTGTCCCGCCACAAGGGTCAGGGGCCGTTTCTGAGAGGATGGCGCCGGGTATTTCAAAGCGAACAGAAAAGATGCCAGTTCGCCGCTGTGGTCCGGGTGAAAATGGCTGAGAAAGAGGTAGGAAATGTCGAATATGGAGACACCGACTTCCAACAGGCGGCGCATGGTCCCCGGCCCGCAGTCGAAAAGCAGGTTCTCCCCCCCGGTTTTCATCAGAAAAGAACAAGGGTTGCGCACCAGCGAGGGCACACAGGTTCCGGATCCCAGAATGGTAATTTGGCTTTTCATGGTCGTTGCGCTCGCCTGCAAAAGGGGGTCGTATCCTTGGAAGCGCAATCGTATGATGAACCTGAAAAGAATACAACTGGAAGATCTCGGGAAACGATTAAAAAATCGGCTTGCCGGGAGCATTAAAATGCGGCCACCTGGGTTTGCTTTGATTTTCCCGGTCCGTCGGTCAGATGTTGCCGTACAATCATGATGCTTGACAATGCTGAATTGTATTTGTTATTTCTGCCGCTATTCGAAAACTATCGGCAAACTAAAAAATCCAACCGGTGCAGCAATTTATGCTCAATCAACCACCGGCACGGGAAAGTTCTTTTCGCTCCAGTGGCCAAGGCTTTTTTTCAAGCTTTTGATAGACCCTGTCCGACCCGCTGACCGCTGACGGATGAAAAAAGAAGATCGATGAACCGATACGGAAACGCTGTTTGTTCGACTATAAAAAAAACAGAGACTGGGCAGAAAATCTGACCATTGTCATGCAGCTGGGCCTGACCATGGCCGGCTGCATCGTCTTTTGTTTCTTTGTAGGGCACTATCTGGATAAATGGTTGGGATTTCGGGGGGTATTCACCACGATTTTCATTCTCCTCGGCATCGCCGGTGGCGCCAATGTCTGCTATAGACAGATAATCGAGGTGACGGATCCCAAAAAAAAGGAAGATCCCGATGACCACCACAGCACCCGTTCGTGAACTTCAAAAAAACTATGGAACCAAAGCCATGGCCCTGGCCATCGGCATCAGCCTGGTATTTTTGATTTTAGGCCATAAGGCGGTTTGTCGGGGATTGGTGATGGGCGCCCTTTTCAGTACGATCAATTTCGTGTTGATGGCTCAGACCCTTCACCTGAAGATCAAGCATGAACGTTCCAGAGCCTCCCTGTCCGCGCTGGGCAACATCCTTTTCAGATACACGTTTATGGCCATTCCGATTTTTCTGGCCATCAAGTTCCCCAGATTCGATCTGGTGGCCACCATTGCCGGTCTGTTTATGGTGCCGTCGGTTATTCTGGCCGATCATATTTCCCGCACCTTTCTATTTTCCTGGAGAAAGTGAAAAAAGGCATATTCAATGGAAGAATTAGGGAAAATTCATCAGCTTATCATTCCTTTGTTTGGCCACAACATGGTTTTCAACCTGGATGCCATCGTTTTTACCTGGACCGTGATGCTGCTGATCTTGTTGTTCGGTGTCCTGAGTGCCAGAAAAAGAGGAATGATCCCCGGCTCCCTGCAGGTGCTTGGCGAGTTGTTCGTATCCAAGCTCTACGACCTGACCGAAGACGCGCTGGGACGGGAAATGGCCAAAAAATATGCACCCCTGGTCTGCGCCTTGTTTATGTTTCTGGTGCTCTGTAACTGGATCGGCATCATTCCCCATATGGAAGAACCCACCAAAGATTTGAACACCCCTTTGAGCCTTGGGGTCATGGGCTTTTTTATCGCCCATTTTGTCGGCATTAAAACCAAAGGGTTCAAAGCCTATATCAGCGAGTATTTCGAACCCTTTTTCATCATGATGCCGTTGAACCTGATTGGCGAAGTGGCCAAAATCGTGTCCATCTCCTTCCGTTTGTTCGGCAATATCATGGGTGGCTCCATCATTATCCTCGTGGTCTCTTACCTGACCTACAGCATTTTGCTGCCGCCGTTTCTCAACGCATTTTTCGGTCTTTTCGTCGGAGCGATTCAAGCATTTGTTTTTACAATGTTAACGGTTGTTTATATTTCTGTACAGGCAAAGTAATCCATGGAACAAGACATTCAAACGTGGGTCAAGCTGGCGGCATATTCGGGTGCAGGGCTCTCCATCGGATTGGGTGCCATCGGCGCCGCCATCGGAGAAGGGTATACGGCTGCCCAGGCCAACTCGGCAGTGTCACGCAACCCCGCCCTGGCAGGCGATGTGTTTAAATCCATGCTGGTGGGCCAGGCCATCGCCGAATCCGCCTCCATCTTTTCCCTGGTGGTGGCCATGATTCTGCTGTTCTCGAATATTCCGGCCACCTCTTTTATCACGGTGGCCGCCGTTTTCGCTGCAGGCCTGTCCATGGGATTTGGTGCCATCGGTTCCGGCGTCGGGGCCGGATTTCCGGCGGGAGCCGCGTGTATCGGCATGGTCAGGCAACCGGCAATGAGCGCAAAACTGACCACCAACATGCTCATCGGCTCTGCAGTATGCCAGACCCCAAGCATCTTTGCGCTGGTTATTTCCTTCATCCTGATCTTTTCCGATTTTGGATCCCACCCCTTATGGCCCACCTGGGGGGCGATGCTGGGCGCCGGACTGGCTGCCGGACTGAGCGCCATCGGATCGGGGATTGGAGGCGGTGTCGTTGCCGGTGCCAGCTCCGAAGGCATTGCCCGCCAGCCCACGTCCGTTTCGTCGGTAACCAACATCATGCTGTTGGGGCAGGCCATTGCCCAGACCCCTGCCATTTTGGGGTTGCTGGTTGCCTTTATATTGATTTTCAAAGAGTTTGGCGCGACGGACACGATCGCTCCGGCAATAGCCCTGCTGAGTTCCGGGCTGTGTATGGGCATCGGTGGGATCGGACCTGGCATTGGAGAGGGAATTGCTTCCAGCGGGGGGGTAAAGTGGATTGCCAGGAACGAAAAAGAGATCGGGACCCTTACCCGGACCATGCTGGTGGGAATGGCTGTCGCCGAATCCACCGCCATTTATTCGATGGTGATTTCACTGGTGCTCATATTTGTCGTTTAAGCGCCATCGACAAAAAACTGGATTTTTTAACGATACAACCTTGTAACAAAACTTCACAGGAGGAAATATCATGGCAATCGAAGGAGCAGATTTGGTAAAAGCAGCTGCGTTTCTGGGTGCGGGTATCTCCATGGGCCTTGGTGCCATCGGACCGGGTGTCGGCGAAGGTATGGCGGCTGCCAAGGCCTGCGAAGCCATCGGACGGAACCCCAAGGAAGCGGGCTTGTTGACAAGAACCATGCTGGTGGGACAGGCCGTTTCGGAATCGACGGGTATTTATTCACTGGTGGTCTCCCTGCTTTTGCTTTTTGTGGTTTAAGAAAAGTCAAAGGGTATTCGAATTGTCATCTTGATTATAGCGTCTTTCTTTGAATTTGACGGAGCGATGGGCCATGGAGATCATCAGCGCGACGGCACTGATCAGCATCAATGAAACCTTTTTTATTCAATTGATATCATTCCTGGTGTTTCTGTTTATTCTGAACCGGGTGATGATTCGTCCGCTGATCAGCACCATGGATCAGCGAAAGGAATACCTTGCTGATGTAAAAACGGATATAGAAAAGGCCAAATCAGACCTGGTCAATCTGAATCGAGAGTTGGACCGTCAGCACTCCCGGGTGCTTAAGGAAGCCCATGCCTCAATCCAAAAGCTGGATGACGAGGCGGATCACCGGGCCTCGGAACTCCTGGAGTCGACTCGGCTGCAGATCACCCAATTGCGTCACGAAACCGAAGAAAAGGTCAGACAGCAGCTTAAGGCAGCCCGAGCGCAGCTGACCGGGGAAGTGGATGCCCTGACCACGATAATCATGGAGAAAGTGTTGCATCGGAGACTGCAATGATGAAAACGATCCAATGCTGCAGCAGCAACCGGGTGCCGGCCCTCGTGGTCCTCCTGCTGGTGATGATGCCGGGGGCGGCGCTGGCCGCCGGTCCCGAATGGCGGCCCACCTACGACATGGCCATGAAGTGGGTCAATTTCATTATTTTTGTGGCGGTGATTGTCAAGTACGCCCGTGAACCGATCAAGGCCTTTCTCAAACAGCAAAAAGGGGATGTGGTCGCGGAAATGGACAGGCTGGAGGCTGAGAAACAACGGGTTGTCGGGGAGATTAAGGCCGCCAAGCTCCAGGCAGTGGAAAACAAGACCCGACACAAAGAGATCAAAGATCGCCTGATTGCCCAGGGTGAGCAAAGAAAGCAGAAAATTATTGACCAGGCCCGGCAGCAGAGCACCATCATGATTGACGAAACCCGGAAAAAAATGGAAAACCGCATCCTTCAGGCCAAAGACAAGCTCAAGATGGAATTGGCAGACATGGCCTTCGACCAGGCGCTTCAGCAATTGCCCAGAATTATTACGGATAACGACAACCAGCACTTGCTGGACGTTTATATGCAGGGCATGCATCTTGAGCAGGATGTTTTTTCATAGCCACAGATGTCGACACCGCCTCGGGCCGGTATATCCGATAACCTTGACAGGCACTCCCTTTTTCATTAGAAAGCCGGTTTCATTGAAGACGCCATCAACCCCTAAGCCGACCTCGAAGGACAATTCGGGAGTAATGAGATAACAACCATGGAAAAAAACCCCTCCATCGAAACATTTATTAAAGATCAGATCGAAAAGTGGAAAAAAAAGACTCAGACGCATGTGCCGGTGATTACCATCTCTTCGGAACCGGGCAGCGGAGGTCGGATAATTGCCCAGGGGCTGGCCAAACGGCTCAGCATAGATCTGTTTGACCGGGACATCGTCAAGGAAATTGCCGAAAGTGCCCATATCAGCGGGGCTGTGATTGAAACCATGGAAAAAGACCGGCTTTCCGGCATTAAGGATTTTATTGCTTCCCTGGTAAATGACCGCTATCTCTGGCCGGGGGTTTACCTGGATCATCTGATGAAAGTGGTTGCCGCGATCGCCAGCCATGGCAATGCCATCATCGTGGGCCGCGGCGCCAACTTTCTGATTCCGCCGCAAGATCGGCTGAGCATTCGGGTGATTGCGCCCCTGGAGACCCGGGTGAAGAACGTGGCCAAAGAATTCGGCGTTACCCGAGAAGAAGCCAAGCGGCGGGTGATCAACCGGGAAAACCGACGATCCACCTTTATCCGCCAGTCCTTTAATGCCGATGTTGCCGATCCACGCAATTACGATTTGGTGATCAACACCCAGAAATTAAACCTTGACGCGGCGTTAGGCGCAGTGATCGGTATGGTGGTCGGCGGTAAAGATATGGTGGTAAAAAAGCCGGCGGCACCAAAACCCAAAAAGAAATAATTTCTGCGGTCCCCGGACCGCTTGTCAACAGGATCGGAAAAAACAGCAGTGCCGGAGATACCCGATCACCGGCGCTGCTGTTTTTTTGTCTCCTTTTCCCCGCGTTTCTTCCGTTTGACCCATCCTCTGCCGCTATCTGGAAAGGACCGCGAGTAATTTTGATGACGGCCCCTCATATGAATACAATTCATTAAAAACATTCTTATTAACCGCTTAATAAGAATGTAATATTCTGAATTCACATAAAATATCGTCTCCCCGTTTGACATTGGAGCGATAGTGAACTAAGAGAGTCTTTTTTTTGGCGTGGCGGGTTCGGGAAGCAACTGCAAAAGACATAATCAAGAAGCGTTGTTCCCTGAAACGACGTATCGGTCAGGTTGTGTGAGACGATGCGTTTTTTTGAGACGCTTATCATCCAGGTTCTAAAAAAAAGGATTCAAGATGGAAGGGGCTCTGCTTCCGATAGTTGTTTTTCTGGCGGTC
>JAHLLR010000076.1 GCA_020444075.1 Deltaproteobacteria bacterium | reverse complement strand
AGCGGAATCGGTGGTCACTATGGAGCGGAATACGCACAATGGTCAAATTCTGTAAATTGATATAGTTAAGGAGTGATCTTTTCCTATCAAGAAGGATAATAAGAATATTGAAGATACGGTGAAGGGATTATGGACAAAATCGGTTTTATCGGCTATCAGTCTTGAATGGTGAGCTGTCGGTGGCCTTTCCAACCTGATCTAAAAAAACTTTCCTCGGAACTTCCCGAGCCCCGAAACGAATAAGATGTTCGGTTCTCACCTGGCAATCGATAAGAGCGAACTTCAGTCGTTTGAGGTTTTCGACAAGCGTAACGAAGGCCACCTTGGAAGCGTTGCTGGCGAGGCTGAACATGGATTCCCCGAAAAAAGCCCGGCCGATGGCGATGCCGTAAAGCCCGCCGACGAGTTTATCGTCCTGCCACGCCTCTACCGAATGGGCATAACCCTGTCGATGGAGTTCGCAGTATGCCGCTTTCATCTCTTCGGTGATCCAGGTTCCTTCGCCATAGGACCGTTTGGCGTCGGCACAGGCCTGAATAACCGCGTCAAAGGCTTTGTCGAAGGTAATTTGAAATACGTTTCGCTTGATGACCTTGCGGAGCGACTTGGAGATTCTCAGTTCGACAGGATAAAGAACCAGCCGCGGGTCGGGAGACCACCAGAGGATAGGTTCACCTTTTGAATACCAGGGGAATATGCCGTTGCGATAGGCCAGAAGAATCCGTTCGGGGCTCAGGTCACCGCCGACGGCCAGCAGGCCTTCCTTTATGGCGAGATGCGGCGGGGGAAAGGAGAGCCGTCTGGAGAGGGTGAAGACGGGCATGGATTAACTGATAGCCTGTAGCTCATAGCTGACAGAAAAAAAGAAGCATCTAATCATCATGTTCAGGGCAAAGGCCATCCGCTATTACATTCTCCCCTATCAGCCATGAGCCATGATCTTTGAGCGATCAGCTATAATTGAACACCAGCTCCTCCCCTTTCATATCCAGTGCCACCCGGCCGCCCTTTTCCAGCCGGCCGAAGAGAATTTCATCCGCCAGTACATCCTTTATCTCCGTCTGGATGACACGGGCCAGGGGGCGGGCGCCGTATTGGGGGTCGTGGCCTTTTTTGGCCAGCCATTTTCTCACGCTTGTCGAGTATTCCATGGAGACTTTTTTGACAGCCAACTGACCGGCAAACTCCTTCATGAATTTGTCGACGATCATGCCCATGATCTCACGGTCGAGGGCGTTGAAGGTGATGATGCCGTCCAGCCGGTTTCTAAATTCCGGGCTGAAAATCTTCTCGATGGCTTTTTTACCTTTGCCGGCGGAATCGCCTTTGGTGTCGCCGAAGCCGATGGTGGCCGAGCTCATTTCCCGCGAACCGGCATTGGAGGTCATCATGACGATGACATTGCGAAAGTCAGCCTTCTTGCCGTTGTTGTCCGTCAGGGTGGCATGATCAAGCACCTGCAGCAAAATATTGAACAGGTCTTCGTGGGCCTTTTCGATTTCGTCCAGCAGCAGCACACAGTAAGGGTGCTTGCGGACGCCGTCCGTGAGCAGACCGCCCTGGTCGAAACCGATGTATCCGGGAGGTGCGCCGATCAGCCGGGCCACGGCATGCTTTTCCATGTACTCGCTCATGTCATAGCGCATGAATTCCACATCCAGCTGCCGGGCCACCTGCCGGGCCACTTCGGTCTTGCCGACACCGGTGGGGCCGGTGAACAGGAACGACCCCACGGGCTTTTCCGGCTGGCCCAGGCCGGCCCGTGAACGCTTGATGGCGGTCACCAGGGCATCGATGGCATCGTCCTGGCCGAACACGACCTGACGCAGTTGCCCGCCCAGATTTTCCAGTTTGGCCTTGTCCGGCGTGGAAACATTGACCGCTGGAATGCGCGCGATCTTGGACACGATCTTTTCGATGTCCGACGGGTGAATCCACTTGCGGTGGGTTGCGCCGGAGAGCCGGATGGCGGCACCGGCTTCATCGATGACGTCGATGGCCTTGTCCGGCAGGAATCGGTCGTTGATATATTTGGCCGACAGTTCACACGCCGCTTTAAGTGCCGCGTCCGTGTATTCAATTTCGTGATGTTCCTCATAGCGGGAGCGCAACCCTTTGAGGATCTTGATAGATTCTTTGACCGGCGGTTCCAGGATATCGATCTTTTCGAATCGTCTGGACAGGGCGCGGTCCTTTTCGAAATGGTTCTTGTATTCCTCATAGGTCGTGGAACCGATGCATCTCAGTTCACCGGTGGAGAGGAAGGGCTTCAATATATTGCTGGCATCCATGGAGCCGCTGCTGGTGGCGCCGGCCCCCACGATGGTGTGAATCTCGTCGATGAAAAGGATGGCGTTTTTGCGCTTTTTCAGTTCGGCCACCACGCCCTTGAGGCGCTGCTCGAAATCGCCCCTGAACTTCGACCCGGCCAGCATTCCGCCCAGATCCAATGAATAAATTCGCACCTCTTTGAGCAGGTCCGGCACCTCCCCGCTCCAGATCTTCTGGGCCAACCCTTCAGCCATGGCCGTCTTTCCCACACCCGGGTCGCCGACGAAAATGGGGTTGTTTTTCCTGCGCCGGCAGAGTACCTGCATCGTGCGCTCCATTTCCAGTTCGCGGCCGATCAGCGGGTCCAGCTTGCCCTTGGCCGCCTGGTCGATAAGGTTCACGGTGTAGGCTTCCAGGGGGCTGGTCTTTTTCTTGACGGTTTTCTGTTCGGACGGGGCGTCGATTTCAGGCGCGTCATCGGAAATTTCTGTTGGAAGTTCATGGGAGATGTTCCGCAGCACATCCAGCCGGGAAATGCCCTCTTCGTTCAGGAAATATACCGCGTGGGAGTCCTTCTCCATGAAAATGGAGGCCAGAATATCGCTGACGGCCACCTCTTTTTTTTCGGCCGAGCGAACATGGTTGACGGCCCGCTGAATCACCCGCTGAAAACCGATGGTCTGCTGCAGTACGTACTCGCTTTCCTCGGGAAGCACCTGCATGTTGTCATTGAAAAACATTTCCAGGTTGGCTTTAATGTTTTCCACATTGCCACCGCACTTTTCAACGATTTCGAGTCCCGAACTGTCATGCAATATGGCAAACAGCACATGCTCGACACTGACGTATTCATGCCGCCGTTTCTTGGCCTCGCGAACAGCGAAGCCTAACGTGGCGCTGAGTTCCTTACTGATCATAGTTTATTCCTGTTCCATGCTGCAGCGCAGCGGATAGCCGCTTTCACGGGCAAGATTGTGAACCGTATCGACCTTGGTTTCGGCAATTTCATGGGGGTAGCTCCCACAGACCCCGACGCCCTTGTGATGCACGTTCAACATTATCTTTGCCGCCGATTCGGGTGACTTGCTAAACACGTACATCAGTATCTCGACGACAAACTCCATGGTGGTATAATCATCGTTATGCAGCAACACCCGGTACATGGGAGGTTCCCTGGTTTCATCCCGGGTTTCTGAACTGATTTGTTCTTCTATCTGGAAACGGTCACGGGCCATAGTCAATTGCGTTAATCGGTTTAAAAATTGCCCAAGATTGATCGGTAAGCGCTTGGCGTCCCATCATGACAGACAGCAGAAAAAAATGCATGCCAAACAGATATTTTATTCTATGGGCAATTCATTTCAAATGGTAATCATCCGTATCCATTAAGATTGATCGATGATCGCCCATCTGTGTCCTTGCTACTGATTATAATCATCGCCAACAAGGATTGTAAAGTGGATTTCTTGACCGGGGAAATGGCGGGAAGGTCAGGATTTCGGCCATTTGTTTTCTACCGGGATCCTGTCGATCAGCTGGAATGCTGAAAGATTAGGGCTCGATTTCAATAATGCGGGGTATCGCGGTGCCGTTCTCAATCCGAACCATGGCGACCGATATCGGATAATTGAACCGACGGTGGCCGGCACTTCCCGGATTGAGGTAGGTGACACCATCTTTTTGGAAAATTTCAGGCTGATGGGTGTGCCCGCTGACGACCACATGGATTCCGGCGGCAGGCGGGTCCACATCCAGACGGTTCAAGTCATGGAGGAGGTAGAAAAAGACCCCTTCGATCTCCAACATCTCTGTAATGGGCAATGAATCGGACCATGAACCGTGATCCATGTTTCCCCGGACGGCCATTACCGGAGCGATCCGATCCAACCGTTTCAACACCTGTCCATCGCCCACGTCACCGGCGTGCAGAATCTGATCGCATCCTGCCAGAATCTTTTCAACCTCCGGACGGACCAGGCCGTGGGTGTCGGAGAGGATACCGATGTTTTTTGGGTTTTTTGAGTTCATTGGGTTTTTTGAGTTTGTTGGGTTATCAGCGTGCGTTCAGAAGCGGTGGGTTGCGGTTCAGATCAAGGCCGCAGCGTTTTTTAAACCGGAGGCGTAGCAGCGCTACGTCGAGGATTTTAAAAAGGCGAGAACACCGAGCTGGGCCGCAAGACGCCACTTCTGAAGGTACACTATCTCCCACAGCACTTCTTATACTTCTTACCACTGCCGCACGGGCAGGGGTCGTTGCGGCCGATTTTTTCAGATTCCCGTTTGACCGGTTTTTGAGTTGCCGGGGCATCGCCGCTGCCGGAGAAGATCAATTTCTGCTCCTTGGGCTTTTTCAGGTCATCGATGTGTTCCGGTTCGGCCAGTTGTATCCGGAAAAGGATGCCCAGGGTTTCCGCCTTGATGCGGTCGATGGTCTCCTGGAACATATCGAAGCCTTCCTTTTTATAAACCAGCAGCGGGTTCTGCTGGGCGTACCCGCGCAGCCCGATGCCTTCCTTGAGATGATCCATGGACAACAGATGATCCTTCCACAGATTGTCCACGGTCTGCAGCATAACCATCCGCTCCAGTTGCCGGAAATCATCCCCCCCGCCCAGCATGGCGGCTTTTTCCTCATAGAGGGCGTGGGCTTGATCGTAAATTTCCTGGGCCAACCCCTCTTCGGTAAGTCCGTCCAGGGTATTCTCATCCATTTTCGCCAGCCGGAAATTGAACTGCTGGAAAACGGCATCCGAAATTGCATCCCATTCCCACTCAGCGGGAAGTACCCGCTCATCAGCAAATTTAGCTGCGATATCCTCGGCCGATTCCATCATGATATCTTCGATGGTGGACTTCAGGTCAACGCCGGTAAGCAGGTCGCGGCGCTGTTTATAAATCACCTCACGCTGCTGGTTCATGACGTCGTCGTACTCCAGCAGGTGCTTGCGGATGTCAAAGTTGTGCGCCTCCACCTTGGATTGGGCATTCTCGATGGCACGGCTGATCAGGTTGTGCTCGATCGGTTCACCCTCTTCCATACCCAGACGCTCCATAATCCCGGTAATACGCTCGCCGCCGAAAATGCGCAGCAGGTCATCCTCCAGCGCCAGATAGAAACGGGAAGAGCCAGGGTCCCCCTGACGTCCGGAACGGCCGCGCAACTGGTTGTCGATGCGCCGGCTCTCATGGCGTTCGGTACCCAGGATGTGGAGGCCGCCCAGCTCGGTCACGCCTTCACCCAGAACAATGTCGGTCCCGCGCCCGGCCATGTTGGTGGAAATGGTCACCGCCCCTTTCTGGCCGGCCATGGAGATAATCTCCGCCTCTTTCTCGTGGTTTTTGGCGTTGAGCACCTCATGGGGGATGCCCTGCTTTTTCAGTTTTTTGGCCAACTGTTCGGAGATGTCGATGGACACCGTGCCCACCAGGACCGGTTGGCCTTTCTGGTGGAGGGCTTTGATCTCCTCGATAGCGGCATCGAACTTTTCCCTGCGGGTCTTGTAGATCACATCGGAAAAGTCTTTCCGGATCATGGGCATGTTGGTAGGGATCACCGATACGTCCAGATTGTAGATTTTCTTGAATTCCGCCGCCTCGGTGTCCGCGGTACCGGTCATACCCGCCAGCTTGTCGTACATCCGGAAGTAATTCTGAAAGGTGATGGTGGCCAGGGTCTGGTTCTCGTTCTCGATCTTGACGTTTTCCTTGGCTTCCAGCGCCTGGTGCAGCCCTTCGCTGTATCGACGGCCGGGCATGAGCCGCCCGGTAAACTCGTCAACGATGATCACCTCGCCCTCTTTGACGATATAGTCCACATCGCGCTTGAACAGGGTGTGGGCCTTCAGGGCCTGGTTGGTATGGTGAAGCAGTTCGATATTGCCGGGATCGTAAAGGTTTTCAACACCCAGCAGTTGCTCGGCGCGGGCCACCCCCTCCTCGGTGAGGGCTGCACTCCGGGCTTTTTCATCGATCTTGAAATCCACGTCCGCCTTGAATTTGGGAATGATCCCATTGACCTGGTAGTAAAGCTGGGTTGATTTTTCGGCAGGGCCGGAGATGATCAACGGCGTCCGGGCTTCATCGATAAGGATACTGTCCACTTCGTCCACGATGGCAAAGTGGAGATCCCGCTGGACCAGCGACTGGGCATCGAACTTCATGTTATCACGGAGATAATCGAAACCGAATTCATTGTTGGTTCCGTATGTGATATCCGCACCGTAGGATTCCTTTCGCTGCCGGTCGTCGAGCCCGTGCTGGACCGTTCCCACAGACATCCCCAGGTAGGTGTAGATCTTTCCCATCCACTCCGTATCACGCCGTGCAAGGTAGTCGTTGACGGTAATCACATGCACCCCGCGCCCGGTGAGTGCATTGAGGTAGGCGGGCAGCGTGGCCACCAGGGTTTTACCTTCACCGGTTTTCATCTCGGCAATTTTCCCGCCATGAAGCACCATGCCGCCGATGAGCTGAACGTCGTAGGGGCGCATTCCCAGCGCCCGCATCGAGGCTTCCCTGACGGTGGCAAAGGCTTCGGGCAGCAGATCATCCAACGGTTCCCCATTGTCGAGGCGAGTCTTGAGGCGAGCCGTCTGGCCTTTGAGTTGCGCTTCGCTCATAGCCTTCATCTCCGGTTCCAGGGAATTGATGGCCTCTACAAAAGGTTGAAGCTTTCTCAGTTCACGTTCATTTTTGCTGCCGAACAGCTGGGTTAAAAATTTTCCAATCATCTATTCAATCTCCAATTTCATCGATCGGATGGTGTCTCTGGAAATGGACTGCACGGAGAACAGCCTTTCGGTATCCACCCGGTGTCAAAGCGACGGCATCCTAACCCATTTTGCCGGACCACTCAAGCGCAAAGGGGCAATTCACCTTTCTCGGGACCATACCTTCGGCCGATAGAAGCGGGATACACAACCGAATGACCAGTCCGGGTAGACAGCTATGGGGGACGGTTTGACACCTGCCGGTCAATTCAGGATATACATGGTAGGATTCACGGGAACGCCATTGAGGTGAACTTCATAATGCAGATGAGGGCCGGTGCTGCGGCCACTGTTGCCCATCTGGGCGATGATGTCACCGCGTTTGACCTTTTCTCCGGTCTTCTTCAGAGATTCGCTGAGATGGGCATAGCGGGTGATCATGCCATGGCCGTGATCAATCACAAGCACATTTCCCATCGTTCCTTTCTCCCCGGCATAGGAAACGATGCCATTGGCTGTAGCCAGGATGGCAGTTCCCTTTCGGTTGGCAATGTCCACCCCTTTGTGGAACTCTTTTCTGCCGGTGAATGGGGAAACCCGATAGCCGAAGCGGGAGGTCATCCAACCGCTGGTGGGTTGAATGGCAGGTGTTGAAGCCAACAGATTGCGCTGACCTTCCAGATTGTCCAGCAGGGAACCGAAGCTGTTCTCCTGGCGTTGGGATGCCGTATCCAGTTCGTCCACCTGTTTGTGCATTTCACGCATCAGCCCCTCGTGCCGCTGAGTCAGCTCCAGTTGCGGTTCCAGATCTTCGGGAGCCGCTCCCCCCACGCCGAAAAGGTTGTCGTCCGCCTGTCTGGGCGCCAGATTGGCAATGACGCGAATTTTCTCCTCAAACTGGTCCAATTCGACCAGCTTTTCCTTGAGGGCATTGATTTCATGGGCGAACGATTGAATCTGCAACCGCTGCTGCCCGATCTCTTCCCGCTGTTCGTCAATGGTTTTGGCCACATGCTGGTTGGCAGCAAGGGATTTTTGAAGGAGTTGGTAATCGTGGAAGGAGATACCGATAAACGCAGCGCATAAAGCAGTCACCAGTGCCATGACCACCAAAAGGGGAACGGGAATGGCAAACTGTTTGACCGTTGTTCCCGAGTTGCTCAGGATGATAAACGAAACTTTTTTAGCCATTACCCTTCCATGCCAGAAGCAGATATAACTTTTTTTCCATAAATATCAATCAGTTATTGACATAATTGCCACAAATAGAAAAAGGCTACCATGATATAGCCATCATGTCAACACCATGGTAGCCGTTGTTATATTTAACTCCCCATTTTAATTGGCAAATGGATCCATCCCGAATGGAGGGAAATGCTTCTTTGATCGTCTATGCGATGCCCAGTTTGAATTTAAGAGATTTCAGGGTGTTGAGCATGAGCATGGTAATGGTCATGGGGCCCACGCCGCCGGGAACCGGGGTGATGGAGCCGGCAATTTCCTTGGCGGCATCGAAGTCCACGTCGCCCTTAAGGATAGCGACCTTCTTGCCGGTTTTTTCACTGATTTTCTCACCCACGCGGTTGACACCGACATCGATGACACAGGCACCGGGCTTGATCCATTCAGGCTTCACCAGATCCGGTACGCCTGCGGCAACAATCAGGATATCGGCTCGTTTGCAATGGGCAGCCAGGTCTTTGGTCCGGGTGTGGACGATGGTAACGGTGGCATTGGCACCGGGGCCTTTCTGGACCATCATGTTGGCGATGGGTTTGCCGACGATGTTGGAGCGGCCCACGACAACGACTTCCGCCCCGCTCGTCTCGACACCTGCGCGCACGATCATCTCCTGAATCCCTGCGGGAGTGCACGGAGGAAACTTGACTTCAGCCCCGCCGATCATCAGCCGCCCCACATTGACCGGATGGAATCCGTCCACATCCTTGTCCGGGTCGATGGCATTGAGAACTTTTTTCTCATCGATGTGTTTGGGGAGGGGAAGTTGGACCAGGATACCGTTGATGCTGTCATCCTTGTTGTATTTGTCGATCAGCGCCAACAGGTCCGCTTCGGAGATGTTTACCGACTGGTTGTCCTGGATTTCCTTGAACCCGACACGGTGAGCCGTTTTGATCTTGAGGGTTACATAGGATATGGATGCCGGGCTCTCCCCCACGAGGATGGTGACCAGTCCGGGAACCACACCGTGTTTTTCCTTGATCTGTTTCACCTCGGCAGTGATTTCCTCGAGAATCTGCTCCCGGATCTCGGTCCCCTTGATAAGCGTTGCTGTCATCTCCACTCTCCTTTCACATTGATGGTTTCGGTGCGAAATCCCCTAATGAAAAGCCGTCGGCGTTTTCAAAAAAGATTATGGCAAATAGTAAAATGGCAAGGATAGATGATGAAATCGCCCCTTGTTTAGTCCAAAACAGCGTGCATGTCAACAAAGCGATCGGGTTGGAAATGCTACTGAAGCTACAGCGGATAGGGAACGCCGCTCAGGCCCGCGGTTTCATCGAAACCGAACATCAGGTTCATGTTCTGGACGGCCTGCCCGGCGGCGCCCTTGACCAGGTTGTCGATGGCTGACATCAGAACCAGCCGGCCGGTGCCGGGATCCACCACCCAGCCGATATCGCAGAAATTGGTTCCCTTGACGTGCAGGGTGTCCGGAAAGCGGCCGCCGGGCAGCAGGCGGATGAAGGGCTTGTCGTGGTAGTGGGATTCCAGGCACTGCCGGATCAGCATTTCATCGACACGGGGAGAAGTCGCAACGTAGACTGTACTTTCCATCCCCCGGGTCATGGGTACCAGGTGAGGCACAAAGGTGATTTTTACCGACCGCTCGGCAAAAAGCGAAATATTTTCTTCTATTTCGGGGGTATGCCGGTGCCGCCCGACCTTGTATGCCTTGAAGGATTCATTGACATGGCAGAAATGGGTGGTCTGGCTGGCACCGCGACCGGCGCCACTGACGCCGGACTTACAGTCGGCAATGACGGTGGCCGGATCCACGAGCTTCTCTTTGACCAGGGGCAGCAGCGGAAGCAGGACACTGGTGGGATAACAGCCCGGGTTGCCGACCAGGTCCGCAGCGGCCACCTTTTCGCCGTAGATCTCACTTAACCCATACACCGCCTTGTCCATCAAGTGGGCACAGGTGTGGGCCTGGTAGTGCGCCTCGTAGGCATCACGGTTGTTGAACCTGAAGTCCGCAGAAAGGTCCACCACCCGTCGCCCCGCGTCCAGAAGGCCGGGAACCATGGCCATTGACGCCTTGTGCGGCAGTGCGAGAAAAACAATATCGCTGTTTTTAGCGACGGCGGTGAGTTCGCTGCCCTCACAATCCAGCTTAACGAATCCGTTTAAAGCAGGGTAGATGGTATCGAAGGCAACTCCGGCATACTGCCGGGAGGTGATGACGGACAGGGCCACATCCGGATGGCCGGAAAGGATTCGAACCAATTCGGCACCCGCATACCCGGAGGCGCCAACGACAGCTGCACGAAGCATGGGGACTCCTTTTTTTCCTTTTCAGCTTTGACCTTTGAGCCTTGAGCTTTCCTTACCCGCCCAGGTAGGCTTTCTTCACCTCAGGATCATTGATCAGGGTCTCGGAAGCGCCTTCCAGCACCAGGTTGCCATTTTCCAGAACGTAGCCTTTTTTGGAGAACTTCAGGGCCAGTCGGGCATTCTGCTCCACCAGAAGGATGGCGGTGCCCTCCTGCCGGTTGATTTCCTTGAGGGCCTGGAACACGTTCATCATGAGCAGTGGGGACAACCCCATGGAGGGCTCGTCCAGCAGCATCAGCCGGCGGCCGCTCATGAATGCACGGCCGATGGCCAGCATCTGCTGCTCACCGCCGCTCAAGGTGCCCGACGCCTGGGACTTGCGCTCTTCGAGCCGGGGAAAGATTTCGAACACCCGGAGATAATCTTTTTTCACATTGTCCCGGTCCTTGCGCGCAAATGTGGCCAGCTGGAGGTTCTCCATCACCGTCAGGTTGCCGAACAGACGGCGGCCTTCGGGTACATGGGTAATGCCCAGTTGGCTGACCACCTTGTCTGCCGGAAATTTTAGCAGGTCTTTTCCCATGCAGGTCATGACCGACCCGGTCTCCACCGGCACCATTCGGGAAACGGCCCGCAGCGTTGTACTTTTGCCGGCACCGTTGGCGCCGATGATGGTGACGATTTCACCGGCATCGATATTGAAGCTGATCCCGTGCAGAGCTTTGATATTGCCGTATGACACCCGGAGGTTTTCCACGTTGAGCAGCATCAGAATTCCACCTCCTGTTGACCGATGTAGGCCTCGATGACCTTGGGATGATTCTGGACTTCCGTCGGCGTTCCCTCCACGAGGACCTGCCCGAAAACAAGGGCCTGTACATGCTGGCAGAGCTCGTGAACCACCCGAAGCCGGTGTTCGATGAGAAAGATTGCCAGATTGAAGCGCTCATGGGCTTTGCGGACCACCTCGATCATGGCCATCATCTCGTCGGGTGTCATGCCCACGGTGGGTTCGTCCAGCAGGAGCACTTTGGGCTCGATGACCATGGCCCGGGCCATCTCCACCCGACGCTGGGCGCCATAAGGCAGATTGACCACCAATTGGTCGGCAAACTGGTCCACGGCAAACATCTTCAGATATTCCATGGCGAGGTCCGTGGTCTGACGCTCTTCCAACCGGCGCTTGGGGGTGTCCAGGAAAGCTCCCCACAGGCCATATGAAAGTTTGGAATAACGGGCCATCTTGATATGTTCCAGAACGGTCATATGGCGCCAGAGCTTCATCTCCTGAAAGGTGCGGGCCAGCCCCATGGAGGCGGTCTCGTTGGGTTTCTTGCCGACGAGTTCCTCACCGTCGAATTCCACGGACCCCTGGGTCGGCCGGTAAATGCCGGTAATCAGGTTGAAAATGGTGGTCTTGCCGGCACCGTTGGGACCGATCAGCCCGGTAATCTGGCCCGGGTCGAGGCTGAGGTTGTAACCGGAAACGGCCTGCAGGCCGCCGAAATTGTGGCTCATGTCTGTGACGTGAAGAAGCGGCATATCAATCCACCTCCTTGGGTCCGAAAACCTGCCGGGCATTGAATTCCTTGAAGGCGATGAGCCCGGTGGGCCGGTAGATCATCACCAGGATGAGCAACAGCGGAATAACGATCCACTTAAAAATTTCCAGGGGCCGCAGGGCCTCCCCCAGCAGGCTGATGGACACGGCACCGACAATGGATCCGTATACCGAGTTCAAACCGCCGAAATAGACCATGGCCAGCACTTCAGCCAGCTTCTGGACGCTGAACATGGCCGGGTTCACATAGCGCAGCACGTGGGCCAGCAGGCCGCCGGACACGCCCGCCCAGAATGCGCCGAACAAAAAGGCCGCCATCTTGGTTTTTCGGGTGTCCACGGTCATGGCTTCGGCTGCCGATTCGTCGTCGCGCACCGCGTTGAGTGCTTTACCCATGGTGGAGGTAACAAAATTGTTGATCGTCCAGATACCGAAAGCCATGGTAATGAAAATTACCGGCAGGGTAGCCCAGTCCGGCTGTCCGGAAATACCCCGGCTGCCGCCCAAGGCCTGCATGTTTTCGAAAAAACTTTTCACGATGAAAAGAAACGCCAGGCTGATGATGGCCAGATAATCCCCCCGGGTTTTAAAGGAAGGGATGGCAATGATCAATGCGCACAGGGAGGCCATCAAACCACCGAAGATCAACGCCAGGGGAAAGGTCAGGTAGGCAGCGGAAAAGTTGAACACCGCATCACCCAGCACCTTGTCACTGGCAAACAGCCCCACGGTAAAAAGACTGGACATGTAGGCACCGATGGCCATGAAACCGGGGTGGGAACATGAAAATTCCCCCATGTATCCGTTGATGATGTTCAGGCTCAGGGTGAACAGGACGGCGATCAGGGTCAACTTGAGGAATATCAACCGGTAGTCGCTCACCTCGGCCCAGACGTGCAGCACCGCATACATCAGACCCAGTTGGACCAACGCGGTAATAATGAGGGGAAATTTCTGAAGATATCGCGCCATCGCGTTGGCAGGCTTGACGGCGGCCCGGGCGACGAGGGCCAGCGGTACGAGGTAAATGACGGTCAGATAGACCAGAGCCATGGGGATTTCAACCAGCCTGGCCCAATGAAACGCATCCCCCTTGATGAGGAAATTGACAATCCCGGCCAACACCTTAAAAATGGTGAGAAGACCGAAAAGAATCGGCATCTTGGGCAGTCCCAACAATGATGACAAGCCTTCGCCGGCCAGTTGCTCCCAGAGCACACAAACCAGAAACCCGATAAGATAACCCAAAAGGGGCACCGGTTTAAAAAACAGGCCTACCCGGTAAAAAATACCGCCGGTCTGTTTCGGTGCGAGTGTTTCGTCCATGGTCACGTTTCCTTGTCCGCAGATAAAATCAGGATGAGGATTAGAGTCGTAGTTTCGCGCTGTATGCCTGCCCGAAAAGCCCGTGTGGCCTGAAAATGAGGATCAGCAGGACGATGGAATAGGCGATGAGATCACGAAAGTTGGACCCGATATTCAGCGAAAACAGGCGGTTCATGATCTGGATGGCCGGAACCGTCATGATCTCGATAAAACCGAGCATGAAGCCGGCGATGCAGGCCCCCATGATGGAGCCCCGGCCGCCGAGGATGGCGGCCACGAAGGCTTTCCATCCGAAGCTGACGCCCATATAGGGGTCCAGGACCGGATAGGCCAACCCGAAAAGGATGCCGGCGGCGGCGGCCAGCGCCGACCCGATGGCAAAGGTCATGGCGGCAATGGTGTTCATGGGCACACCCACCAGGGGAACCACCACGTAATCATAGGCCATGGCCCGCATGGCCATGCCCCACTTGGTGCGGGTGATCAACTGGTGGAGGGCCAGCATCAGCCCGATGGAGACCAGCACGATCATAATCTTCTTGTTGGTCACGTATACGCCGCCGATGTTGTAGGTAACCGATTCAATCAACTGGGGGAATTTAAGCCGCGAGCCACCCAGAAAGAGGATATTGGCGGTTTCCAGGATGATGCCGATCATCAGACCCGTGATGGCTGCTGATGCCCGCGGTGCCTCCCGCAGGGGCCGATACCCGACCCGTTCCACGATGATTCCCACGAATGCGGTAAGAAACATGGAAATCAAAATCGTCAGTACCAGCACCACCCAGCCGGGCAAAACGGCAGCGGCCCCGCTTCCAAACAGGGACAGCAGGCCCAGGGAGACGCCCAGGCCGATGTAGGCCCCCACCATGAAAATGTCGCCATGGGCGAAGTTGAACAGCATGAGAATGCTGTACACCATCGAGTACCCGAGTGCGATCAGGGCGTAGAAACTGCCCCACTGCAGGGCGTTGATAAGATTTTGCATGAGAAAGTTAACGGTCATGGGCAACGGCTCCCGTCAAAAGGAAAGGGAAACAGGCATGCCTGCTCCCTTTTTCGTTGATCCGGCCGCTCGCCTAAAAAGCGAGCGGCCGGTAAATCATCAAAACAGCTTGTTTAGATTTTGTTCAGTGTCCTTTCAGAAATGGTAGGTTGCGGTTCAAATCAAGGCCGCAGGGTTATTTAAACCGCAGGCGTAGCAGGGCTACGTCGAGGAATTAAATAACGCGAGAACGCAGAATTGGGCCGCAAGATGCCATTTCCGGATGGGCACTATTTGGGGCAGACCGATTTAAAAAATTCAAACTTGCCCGCGTCGTTGATCTTGACCACAACGGCACATTTTTTCGGATCGCCCTCGGGCGTAAAGGTCATGTTGCCGGTGATGCCCGGAAAATTCTTGATGGATGCCAGGGCATCTTTCACCTTGGTGCGGTCGGCTTTGATGTCGCCGGAGAGCTTGCCGGTGTCCTTGATGGCCTGGACCATCAGACCCAAGGAGTCCCAGGTCAGAGCGGCAACATCGTCCGGGGTTTTGCCATACGCGGCGGTGTATTCGTCAATAAAGGTCTTGGTTGCCCCCTTCGCACCGGCTGCCGCATAGTGGGTAGAGAAATAGTATCCCTTGCAGTCGTCACCGCACAGCCCCATCAGGTCGCCGCCGCCCCAGGAGTCGGAACCGAGGATCGGCTTGGTCCAGCCCATCTCTTTGGCGGCCCGTACGATCAGGGGCACTTCGCTGTAGTACTGGGGGACGAAAAGCACATCGGCACCGGTCATCATGATGTTGGTCATCTGGGCGGAAAAATCCTTGTCGCCGGTGGTGAAGCTTTCAAAGGCCACGACGGAGCCGGCACCGTGGATCTTTTCGAAAGCCTCCTTGAAAAATTCTGCCAGCCCCTTGGGGTAATCGGCGGCAATGTCGTATAGCACGGCGGCTTTTTTGGCTCCCAGCTCATCCGTAGCGAAATTGGCGATAACCGGACCTTGGAAGGGATCCAGGAAACAACCGCGAAATACATAGGGCCGATTCAAGGTGGTATTGGGGTTGGTGGACCAGGGGCTGATCATGGGGGTGGCATAGTTGTTGGCCACCTCACCGGCGGGTACGGCCTGGCTGGAGGACTGGGGGCCGATGATGCCCAGCACCCCCTCTTCGGTGATCAGCTTGGTGCTGACCTTGACGGCCGATTCGGCTTTGTATTCGTTGTCATCATAGAAAAACTTGAGAGCGTAGGTTTTGCCCCCCACGGTGACCTTCGGGTTTTTCTTCAGATACATTTCCGCAGCATTTTTCGATGATGCGCCCACGTCAGGGTTGTCGCCGGTCAGGGGGATATTGAAACCGATCTTGATGGTATCGGCTGCGCCGGCATCCACAGCCACAAACGTGAATGCAATTACAGCGACCAGAGACAATAAGAGACCACTAGAAAATTTACGCATGTCACTCCTCCTTTTACTGCCGATTAGGTGGGTTAGCTGGGGGATATACGCCCCGAAGTGAATAGAGTGCCTAATTAACATGGACCCATGTGTTTTTCAACGACATTTTCCCATGCCTACAGGCTGAAAAGACTGATTTTCCAGTCGGGAACCGATTTTTGGATCGAAACAGCAACCGGCAAGCCCGCTGCAGGTCAATCGCCACAATCATTGTGCGATTGCGGCTTCACCATGACAAGAAAAAACCGCAGGCCGGAAAAAACACATGAAAGGAACGGGTGGGAAAAATGGCAGATCGGTCTTCCCGGGCAGAAACGTTCGGCAAACGGGGTGGAGAATGGCCCTTGTCGGGCGTTGATCATCGCCGGCGGATCTCCGCCACCATCTCTTTTAAGATAGCAAGCACATTACCTCCCCGCTCCCGGGCGATGCGGTGGGCATCCTCGACGAGCTGCCGGGCATGTCCTTCCAGCACCGCCTTTTCGGGCAACGGCTGACCGTTTCTTTCATACTGCCAGGCCAGCAGGCGAATGGCCGCCTTGACCTGCTGATTTTTCAAAAACCCCACGGATGACCTCAATTCAGCAGCTTATCGCTCAAATACGTTTGGCGAACCCCGGTCAATGCGTTGTTGGACGGTATGCAGGCCTATACAGCGGCAGCACGCATTCAACCCAAACCACCTTCAGCCTTCAGCCTGTTTACCTGATTGTTGGCACAGGCCGATCAGAAAAGCCTCCAGAAGGATACGGGGATCCTGTCCCGTGGATTTCATGAGGATGTCGGTCTCGCTCAAGTTAATAACTGCGGATGTCAATTCTTCCAGAGAAAAGTGGTCGGTCTTTTTAAGGGTCTGGAAAACCGGAAAAGGGCTTTTGGGATTCTTGGCCAGAATCAGGTCGCTGGACGCCACCTTTTTCCGTTTTTTCCCCTCGGTGGGTGGATCCAGGATCGACTCCCACGCTTCCGTAAGAGCGGTGGAGACCCCATCATCCGCCTGAACGGCCTTGAACGGAGCGCCTTTAAACTGAGGAAATGTCATCCGCTCAGACCAGGACCGACCCCGGTCCCGCACGATGAAATCCTTGGCCAACAGCAGCCGGCGAATCTGGTTAGCCACCGCTGCCAGCAACTGCAGGGGGTGCAACCCGTCATCCAGCAGGCTTTTCATGAAGAACAGAATAGCCGGCAGGTCACGGTCCGCGACCGCATTGGTGAACTCGAAAATGGGATCCTTGCGGGTGCGCTGCAGCACCGTGGTCACATCCGCGTCGGAAATCGTTTTCCGATCCCCAACAAAGCTGATCAGCTTTTCCAGGTTGCCGGAGAGGGTACGAAGATCGAAACCGGTCCACTGCATCAACCGCTGGCGCGCATCCACGGCCATCCGCTTGGCGGCCTGCGCCAGGGCATCATCCATGGCTGCCTGCATCACCGCATCCTGGGCCAACCGATCCGTTCGTGTCTCCCCTTTGGGGACGGTGCAATCCACCACCAGACCCGTTTCATCAATGGCCTTGAACAGGGCTTTTCGACGATCGACGAAATCCGTGGTCATCACCAGACGATGCCCGTCCGGAAAGCCGTTTTGCATGGCTGCTGTAAGTAGATCCGCATCGTCCCGCTTTGCCGGAATCCGGAGCCCGTTCTCGCGACAAAATTCCATCAATTGGGCAAACCACGATGACGGTTCGCCATCAACATCGTCGACCACCTTGCTTCTCAGTGAAGGTGTAGCCAGATCCTCAAAGGCCAATCCGGCAAGCGCCATCAGGTTTAAAAATGGCCGCGACGCCTTTTTCATATCTCCGCTCTGGGCCGCCTGCACCATCTTCTCGCGAAGCCCTTGCTGGGCCTTGGCGGAATAAAAAAGCCGGGCATCCTGCAGCAGCACCACCTTGGTACCGGAAAGCAGGGCATAGGTATTCATGCTGGACAGCACCGCGCAAAGGGTATCTTCACCGCCATCGAAACGCTCGACCCCGAGGGTTCTTTCCCCTCGCGGCATCAAACCATCCAGCATCCCCTCGACCGCCCTTTTACAAAGCATCTCTTCTCCGCACACCAGGGTGACCGCCGGCCAGTCGGTAACTGCCGTGCGGCTTAGATAGTCGGCAAAAGCATTGTAGGCGATAGTTGGCATAAGATAGTTGAACGCTCAGAGCAATTGGCTGGTGGCGCTATAAAATGAAGGATTGCGTTCCCTATGTGCTATCAGCCATCAGCTATTGGCTAATTCGGCATTTTCCCCAGCACCAGGTGAGCAATGAAAATCGTGATCCCCACGGTGATGCCGCTGTCCGCCACATTGAAGGCCGGCCAGTGGTAGGCCCCCACGTAGACATCCAGAAAATCCACCACCTCGCCGAAACGCAGCCGGTCGATGAGGTTGCCCACGGCACCCCCGAAAATCATGGCCAGGGCCGATGCCAGATAAGGGTAAGTTTTAGGCGTACTTCGGTAAAAATAGACAATCAGTCCCATGGCGATTACCGAAACACCGACAAAAAGCAGGTTGCGGGCCCCCTGGCTGCCGGCAGCCATGAAGCCGAAGGCGCCTCCGGGATTGCGGATATGCGTCAGGTTGAAAAACCCCTGGATAACCGTGATGGAATGATAAAGCGGCATTTTTGCCAGAACCAGCAGTTTGGTCGTCTGATCCAGCACCACCACCAATCCGGCAATCACGGCAAATGGTTTGAACCCCATTGAGGAAATCGGGATCTCGCCGGCGGCCTTCTTCGTCGGCGCATCCGAACGACCGCCGGATGCGGGGATTTCCGGTCTGGTGGTCTTCATATCACGATGCCGGTTCCATATCGTCGATCTGCGCCAGGGAACTGTAGCAACGGCTGCAAATGGCAGGATGGTCGGCGAGGGTTCCGACGCTGTCGTCATAGACCCAGCACCGCTGGCACTTTTCGCCGCCGGCCGGTTCCACCTTGACCCATACGCCGTGGGTCTCCTGGCCGGCATAGGCACCGGGGATCTCCCCTTTGATCATGACGGCACGGGAAACGATGAGGATGGATCGAAGATCATCCTGGAAATCAGCCAAAACGGTAAAAAGCGAATCGCTGAGCCCGACAGTGACCGACGAATCCAGTGAATGGCCGATAACCTTTTCCGCTCGGGCCTGTTCCAGCGCTTTGGTCACTTCAGCCCGCACGCTGATCAGCGTTTCCCATTTTTTAGCCAGGACGTCATCCTTCAGTCCGGCGTCCGGTTTGGGGAAAGCGACCTGGTGAATGCTCCGGGCCTTTTCATTTAACGCCGGCATGTAGCTCCAGATCTCCTCGGCCGTGAAGGGCATGATGGGTGCCATGATCCGGGCCATGGCGTCTAAAATCGCATACATGGCCGTCTGGGCGCTGCGCCGTGCCGTGGATGCCGACGGGCTGGTGTAGAGCCTGTCTTTTAAGATGTCCAGGTAAAATGAGGAAAGGTCAACGGTGCAGTAGTTGTAAAGCCGGTGATAGATCACATGGAACTCGTAGGTGTCATACGCCTTGAGCGCCCGCGCCACCAGTCCCTGGAGCTGATGCAGGGCAAAGCGGTCAATATCCAGCATCTGATCGACCGGCACGCTGTCGGTCTCCGGCGAAAAATCATTCAAATTGCCCAGGAGGAAACGGCTGGTGTTGCGAATCCGACGATAGGCATCGCTGAGCTGCTTGAGGATGTTGTCGGAAATTCTCACATCATCCCGGTAGTCGGATGCGGCCACCCACATGCGCAGAATCTCGGCACCGTATTTGTCGATCACCGTTTTCGGCGCCACCACGTTGCCTAAGGATTTGGACTGTTTCTTGCCTTCGGCATCCACCACGAAGCCATGGGTCAAGACGCTGCGGTACGGGGCTTCTCCCCGGGTGCCCACGGCGGTGAGCAACGCGCTGTGGAACCACCCCCGGTGCTGGTCGCTCCCCTCCAGGTAAAGATCCGCCGGCCACTGCAGATAGTCCCGGTCTTCGAGCACGGCGGCATGACTGACCCCCGAATCGAACCAGACATCCAGAATATCGGTCTCTTTGGCAAAGGTGGCATGGCCGCAGCTTTTACACACCGCACCTTCCGGCATCAGGTCGGCCGCCTCCTTTTCGAACCACACATCGGCCCCGTGTGCGGCAAACTGGTCAAACACATGCTGCATGGTCGCTTCGTCCATGTGGACGGTGTCGCAGTGTTCACAGATAAATACCGTAATGGGAACGCCCCAGGCCCGTTGGCGGGAGACGCACCAATCCGGCCGGTTTTCAATCATGCCGAAAATGCGTTCCCTGCCCCAGTGGGGAATCCACTGGACCCGATCGATCGCCTCAAGCGCTTTTTTGCGCAGGCCCGTCTTCTCCATGGAGATAAACCACTGGGGGGTGGCGCGGAAAATGACCGGCCGTTTGCAGCGCCAGCAGTGGGGGTAGCTGTGTTTGATGTCGGCTCTGGCCAGCAGTGCGCCCTTGTCCGCGAGCGTCTGGTTGATGTCCTCGTTGGCCTTGAAAACGAACTGCCCGGCAAACCGTTCCACCTCGTCGGTAAACACACCGTTGTCATTCACCGGCGAATAGGCGTCCAGTCCGTACTGGAGCCCCACGTCGTAGTCCTCCCGACCATGGCCGGGAGCGGTGTGTACACAACCGGTGCCCGCTTCCAGGGTAACGTGGTCGCCTAAAATAATCAGCGATTCCCGGTCGTAAAAAGGGTGCCGGCAGCGCTTGTTTTCCAGGTCACGGGCCTTGAGATCGACCAGTATGCGGTAGTCGGCGATGCCGAAAATCTTCATGCAGGCGTCCACCAGGTCACGGGCCAGGATGAGAACCTGCCCGTCTCCGGTTTCAACAGCCGCATAATCGAAATCGGGGTGGAGGGCTACCGCCAGGTTGGCCGGCAATGTCCAGGGGGTGGTGGTCCAGATTACCACGGAAACCGGTTTTCCGGCCAACTCCGCGGCAATGTCTCCGGGATTATCTTTCAGCACGAATTTAACATACACCGAGGGCGATGTCTCATCGTGGTATTCGATCTCAGCCTCGGCAAGGGCGGTCTTGCAGCTGCAGCACCAGTGGATCGGTTTCTTGCTGCGAAACAGGCTGCCGTCCAGGGCGAACTTGCAGCATTCTCGGGCAATGGTCGCCTCGTAGCGGTAGTTCATGGTCAGGTAGGGATTGTCCCACTCGCCCATCACACCGAGACGTTTGAATTCGTCGCGCTGGATATCGATGAACTTCTCAGCGTAGGCCCGGCAACGGCGGCGAACCTGAGCCTGAGTCATCTCCTGTTTTTTGGATCCCAGCTCTTTGTCCACATTGTGTTCGATGGGCAGACCATGGCAGTCCCAGCCCGGCACGTAGGCGGCGTCGAATCCGGCCATCTGCCGGGAACGAATGATGATGTCCTTTAAAATCTTGTTCAGTGCCGTTCCGATATGGATATGACCGTTGGCATAAGGCGGACCGTCATGCAGCGTGAAGGTGGGCCGTCCCTTGGACGCTTTTCGGATACGGCCATACAATCCCATGGCTTCCCAGGCTTCCAGCTGATTGGGTTCGCGAGCGGCGAGGTTGGCTTTCATGGGAAAGCCGGTGTTTGGAAGGTTCAGGGTCTTCTTGTAATCCATCTATGCCTCCGTATCGGAATTTTCATGGTAAACGAAGATTTTTACTTTGAAAGCCGGTGCATGTCAAGCCAATAGAAAGGCGGATTTCCCGATATTGTTCCTTGAAAACGGGTCGGTTTTAGGTCAATATGTTGATTTCATATTTGTCCAAAAACTTTTTAAGGAGAGACCATGTCGTCCCACCCCCCCATGGAAAAAGTTCTCATCATCGGCTCCGGCCCTGTCAAAATAGGACAGACCGGCGCATTCGACGACGCCGCCTGTCGGGCTTGCGAGGTTTACAGAGCAGCGGGACTTCAAACGGTGATGATCCACTGCGACCCGTCCGCCCTGGCTGCAGACATGGAAACGGCGGACCGCACCTACATGGCGCCCCTGACCCTGCAGTCACTGACGGAAATCGTCTTGCGGGAAAAGCCCGATGCGCTGCTGCCCACCGTCGGCGGGCCGACGGCAATGGCTCTGGCCAAGGCATGCGACCGCAGCGGCCTGCTCAGAGACAATAGCATCCACCTGTTGGGCGCTTCCGAAAGGTCCTTCACCCTGATCGATAACCCGTCCGCATTTTTCGATGTCGTGAATGACCTCGGCCTGGCTGCACCGAACGGACAATCCGCCGACAGTGTATCGGATGCGGCGGCCATTGCCGAGACCATCGGATATCCTGTTTTTGTGCGCACTACAGATCCAGCTGGTCCGATGCGCCAGGGCATCGCCTACAACGTCGAAGAGTTACGCCTGCTGGCTTCCGGCGGACGCCTGCCGTCCGAAAAGGTGGGCCGATTGCGCATCGAACAGGCGCTTTCAGGGTATCGTGAAGTGGAAGTGGAACTACTGCGAGATGCAGGCAACCGGGTACAGATCGTCGGAATGGCCGAAAATATGGACCCCGTGGGCATTCACAGCGGTGATTCTGCAGCCGCCATCCCCCCGGTAACCCTCGGGGAACCGATCCGCCGGCAGATTGAAACGGCGGCATGCAAACTGGCCGGACAGATCCGGGTAACCGGTGCGCTGAACATAAAATTTGCCGTGGGGCCGGCTGCGGATCAGCTGCTGGTCCTGGCCGTAAACCCCTGGTTTTCCCGCATGAGCGCCTTTTGCGCCAAAGCCTTCGACATCGATCTTGCCGCCATCCACGCCCGTCTCAGCCTGGGAACGGGATTGGACGATGTTCTGGACGGAGAGGAGTCACCCATCGCGGGCATCATGACCGGCAATACGGTGGCCGTCCGCCTGCCGTGCTGGGAATTTGAACGCTTTGCAGGGGAAACGGCCAGGCTGGATGCCCGCATGCAGTCCACGGGAGAAGTCATGGGGCTCGGCCGCAGCCTGCTGGAAGCCCTTCAGAAAGCATTCCGTTGCCGATCTCCTCAGCACCCGCTTGTGGGCCTCAGGCCGGAATTGATCCCGCTCAGTGTCGATGACCTGATGCGCCGGTTGGTCTTGCCGTCGCCGGAGCGTCTGTGCATGGTGCACCAAGCCCTGAAAAAGGGCGCCGCGCCGGAAGCGCTGGCCACGGTCACCGGTATCCATATCCAATGGATTCATCAGTTGGCTGATTTGGCGGTTCTGGAAACGCAGTTGACCGATCTGGCAGGCAAGACACCACCGGCAGCCCTGATTGTCCAGGTTGCCGCCGCCGGGTTTTCCGAATCCGGTCTTGCCCGTCTGCTGGAAATATCGCCGGAATCTGCCGACCGCCTGCTGTCCGATGCGGGTGTCAGAATCCGGCCTCGGGCAGCCAATGACCACGGACCGTCCCGGGTCTGGTTCAACTCATCCGCCGGCGGGCAGACCCGGCACTCCCCCACAGGAAAAAGCGTGCTTATCGTCGGCCCGGGCTTCGGTCGCATCGGCCACAGCATCGAACTGGACCACTGCTGTGTACACGGCGCCAAAGCCCTGCGTACCGCAGGTCGCCAGGCAATCCTGGTCAACGCCAATCCTGCCGCCGCAGGCGGGTTGAGTGATGTTGACCGCACCTATGTCGAACCGCTGACAGCGGCCGATCTCAAATCTGTCTACCGGTTGGAAAATCCCGAAGGTGTCATCCTCCAATTCGGTGGATATGCAGCCATGGATCTGGCGCAGGATTTAAGTGAGGCCGGCATCCCGGTATGGGGAACAGCCCATGAGCAGGTGAATCTCTCGCAGGACCGCCTGCGGTTCAGCGGCCTGCTGAGAAACATGGGCATTCCCCACCCCCACATCGGTATGGCCCATACCCCGGAGCAGGCCATGGATCTGGCTGAAACCATCGGCTACCCCCTGGTAATCAGTGTGCCGGCAGACAGGCGGAGGAATCGTTACAGCATTGTCATGGATGCCCGCATGTTAGAACAGGATTTGATGAAAACAACCGTTTCGGCCGAGTCGCCGATGCTGCTGGAGCAGTTCCTGGAATACGCCATCGAAGTCGAAGCCGATGCCCTTTGTGACGGCAGGACGATCTACCTGCCGGCGGTAATGGAGCATATCGAGCTGGCCGGCGTTCATTCGGGAGACGCTGCCATGGTGATCCCCCCCTACAGCACCCCGCCGCGCCACCTCGATACAATCAGCGCGATCATACAAAAGATCTCCCTGGAACTCCATGTAAAGGGGGTGCTCAATACCCGTTTCGCCGTTTACAACGACACGGTCTACCTGTTAGCGGCCCGTCCCTGGGCCTGCCGTACCCTGCCCCTGGTTTCCAAGATCTGCAACGTTCCCATGGCCGAGCGGGCGGTGGAGATCATGCTGGGTATGACCCTGGACGAGATGGACCTGCCCCGCCGGTTGCTGCCCCATTATGGTATCCGGTCGTCGGTTTTCCCCTTCGATACCTTCAGGGAGACCGATCCCCTGCTGGGCCCGCGGATGCAATCCACCGGCCAGGCCATGGTTCTGGCAAATGTTTTCGGAATGGCCTATTTTACTTCCCAGGAGGCGGCCGGTCCCCCCCTGCCCCTGAGTGGAAATGTGCTGATCACGGTTACCGACGCCGATAAACCGAGTATTTTAGAGCCGGCAAGGCTGTTCACGGAAATGGGATTCGGCATCCTGGCCACACGGGGTACCCACATGTTTCTGAAAAAAAACGGCATCGGTGCCCAACTGGTAAAAAAACTCGGCTTCGGTCGCCCCGATCTGGTGGACGGCATCAAGACCGGAGAGGTCGCCCTGGTAATCAACACCCCCAGCGGCAGTCAAAGCCAGCAGGATGACGCCTATATCCGCAAGACCGCTATTCGATATAACATTCCGGATATCACCACCCCGGCCGGTGCGCTGGCTGCCGCCAAGGGAATCGCCGCCCGAAAACAGGGACAGGACGCACTTTGCACGCTTCAGTCGTTTGTCAGGGCGCTGAAGTGAGCTGAGGTCGAAGGTCGAAGGTCAAAGGTCAAAGGTCAAAGGTCAAAGGTCAAAGGTCAAAGGTCAAAGGTCAAA
>JAHLLR010000075.1 GCA_020444075.1 Deltaproteobacteria bacterium | reverse complement strand
CCAAGGGCGAAGATGCCCTGTCAGCCAAACAATGGGCTATGGTCATCGACACCCGCAAGCTGCAGACGGCCAAAGACCTTGAACCCATCATCAATGCCTGCAGCAAGATTCACAACATTCCCACGGCCATCGAGAACAAGAATCACGAGATCAAATGGATCTGGGAAGCGCCTTACCACAATGTCTTTACCGATAAGTTCAATTCTTTCCTCAACGAAGAGGTGGAGCACAAGCCCTTTCTGGTCCTGTGCAACCACTGCGAGAACCCGCCGTGTGTGAGGGCCTGCCCCACCCAGGCGACTTTTAAGAACGACAACGGCATCGTCATGATGGATTTCCATCGCTGCATCGGCTGCCGGTTCTGCATGGCGGCCTGTCCCTTCGGTGCACGCAGCTTCAACTTCAGGGATCCGCGCCCTTTCATCGAAGTCAACAACAAGGAATTCCCCACCCGCATGAAGGGTGTGGTTGAAAAATGCAACTTCTGCGCAGAGCGCCTGGCCGTCGGTAAAATGCCTGCCTGTGTGGAGGCCTCCAATGGCGCCTTGGCATTCGGCGATCTGTACGATGAGCATTCGGAGGTCCGGGAACTGTTGAAGGAAAACTACACCATCAGGCGGAAACAGACCCTGGGAACAGAGCCGTCCGTCTACTACATCGTGTGAGGTGAGCATGCTTGAATTAGCCGTAAAAGGAAATAAATGGTACTGGGGATGGGTGGTCGTCCTGCTGGGTGTCATCGGTGCCGGCTTCGGGCTTTACCTGATGCAGCTCAAGTTCGGTCTCGGTATCACCGGCATGAGCCGCGACGTCTCCTGGGGATTCTACATTGCCAACTTCACCTACCTGGTCGGCGTGGCCGCCGGAGGGGTGATGGTGGTGCTGCCCTATTATCTTCATGACTATAAAGCCTATGGCAAGATCACCATCCTGGGTGAGTTTCTTGCCATCGCCTCCATCGTCATGTGCCTGTTATTCATTCTGGTCGACCTGGGGCAGCCCATGCGGGCGCTCAACGTCCTTTTGTACCCGACACCCAACAGCGTGCTGTTCTACGACGCCATCGTGCTCAACGGCTACCTGTTCCTTAACCTGGTTATCGGGTGGAATGTGCTGGAGGCCGAGCGCAACGGCGTCCACTACCAGGGCTGGCTCAAACCGCTGATCTACATCTCCATCCCCTGGGCGGTGAGCATTCACACGGTTACCGCCTACTTGTACTGCGGTCTTCCCGGACGCCACTTCTGGCTTACCGCCGTTCTGGCGCCGCGTTTCCTGGCCTCGGCATTTGCCGCCGGACCGGCCCTGCTGATTCTGCTGTGCCTGTTCATCCGGCGCTTCACCAATTTCGATCCGGGCAGGCAGCAGATCCAGGCTCTGGCCAAGACCGTGGCCTACGCGATCTGCATCAACGTCTTTTTCTTCCTGTGCGAGGTCTTCGTGGCCTTTTACAGCCAAATCCCCGGACACACCACCCATCTCAAGTACCTGTTCGTGGGCCTGCATGGCCACGGTGCGCTGGTACCCTGGATGTGGGCTTCCATGATCCTCATGGCCGCCGGCATTGTGCTCACCGTCACCCCGGCCACGCGCAAGAACGAAACCTCCCTGATGATCGCCTGCATCGTGATTATTATGGGCACCTGGATCGACAAGGGCCTGGGCATGATTTCCGGTGGTTTCGTGCCCAACCCGCTGCATGAGGTCAACGAATACGTCCCGACCATGCCGGAAATCGGCATAACCCTCGGCGTATATGCCATGGGCGCCCTGGTGCTGACCGTCCTTTACAAGATGGCCGTGGGTGTCAAAGAAGAGGTCCACGGCTGATCGCCGGAACCCCATCATAAGCAAATGAAATGGCGGGGATACACCCCGCCATTTTTATTCGCTCTCCATAAATTGAAGTCCTCCCTTGTGGCCTCCGGAACCATTCCGCAAGCCCGCCTTCCTAAAACCTGATTGTTTTCTTCGACGCCGTGGCCGGTGCAGGTTGCCGCAGCCGCAAGCAATATTTGCAATTTTTCGATTTTGCGACTATCATGAACCTGTTCCCATCATTTAGAAGGCGGCGGAAGTATTGGTGTTACGCATTGTCGCATCTCTTTTTTAATGTGCACCTATTTTGCGGGTGACCATGTCCGAAGACCCCACCTATGACCAACTGGTCCAGCGCCTGCGGGAACTGGAAAAAGAAACCGCCGAGCGAAAGCGAATGGAGCAGCGACTGGTCCAGTTCAAGACGGCAGTGGAGCATTCCTCCGACGCCATCGGCATGTCTACGCCGGAAGGTCGGCACTGGTATCAGAATGAGGCATTTGACCGGCTTTTCGGTGACATTGGTCAAGATCCACCGTCACGTCTGTACGTGGACGAAAAGATCGGAAGAAAGATTTTCGATACAATCATGGCCGGTGGCCAGTGGGCCGGTGAAGTGGAGATGTTCGGTTCGGCGGGCAATGTCCTGAACGTCCTGCTGCGGGCCTATTCCATCAAGGACAAAGATGGCCGGGTGGTCGGCCTGGTGGGTGCCCATACGGACATAACCGCTCGAAAGCAGGCGGAAAGAATCGTTCATGAGCGGGAGGAGCGGCTGCGGACCATCCTCGTGGCCAGCCCGAATCCCATGGTGATGTACGATACCGGCGGGGTTCCTCAGTACATGAACCCGGCCTTTTCCGACGTGTTCGGCTGGTCGCTCGAAGAATTGAAGGGCCAGCGGATTCCGTTCGTTCCCGATGACCAGAAGGAAATAACAGCCGAACAGATACGAAACATATACGCTTCCAGGTCCACTTCCCGGTTTGAAACCAAACGCTTGACCAAAGATGGCCGTACGTTGGATGTCATCGTCAGTGCAGCGGTGATCCAGGGGCCGGACGGCATACCCGCGGGAATGACAGTCAGCCTGACTGACATCAGTGAACGAAAATTACTTCAGGCCCAATACGAACAGGCTCAGCGAATGGAGTCCCTGGGCACCCTGGCCGGCGGCATCGCCCACGATTTCAACAACCTGTTGATGGGCATTCAGGGGCGGGCCTCGCTGATGGCCATGGATCTGGACCCCGGCCACCCATTTTTTGAACATGTCCGGGGAATTGAGGAATACGTAAACAGTGCCGGCGATTTAACCAAGCGACTGTTGGGGTTTGCCAGGGGCGGCAAATACGAAGTCAAACCGATAAATCTGAACGAACTGGTTCAATCCTGTGCCGATATGTTCGCGCGCACGAAAAAGGAGATCCGCATCCACACCCGGCTCCAGGACAAACTACCGTCTGTGGAAGCAGATCAGCGACAGATTGAACAGGTTCTGCTGAACATATTCGTCAATGCCTGGCAGGCCATGCCCGACGGCGGTGATTTATTTATCAAAACCAAGCAGATTGACCTGAGTCCTTCTTTTTGCAGGCCTTACCAGGTTGCACCTGGATCCTACGTTTGTGTTTCGATTGCCGATACGGGCATCGGTATGGACGAAACCGTTCGAAGCCGCGTTTTCGATCCTTTTTTCACTACCAAGGAGAAAAGCCGGGGGACCGGTCTGGGCCTGGCCTCGGCGTTTGGAATCATAAAAAATCACGGTGGAATTATAACTGTAGACAGCCAGGAAGGGCATGGGGCGACCTTTACCCTTTACCTTCGGTCTTCCACCAAGAAAGTGATCCGAAGCGCGCCCATTGCGAAAACGCTGCAAAAGGGAACGGAAACGGTTCTTCTGGTGGATGACGAGGCGTTGATCCTCGTTGTGGGCGGTTCCATGCTTGAAAAGCTCGGTTACCAGGTGATCCGCGCCGGCAACGGCGAAGAGGCCATCAACCTCCTTTCCGGAATGAAAGAAAAGGTGGATCTGGTAATCCTCGACCTGATCATGCCCGGGTTGGATGGAGGCAAGACCTATAACCGGATCCGCAAGATCGATCCGACCATGCGGGTCCTGTTGTCCAGCGGCTATGCCCTGGACGGACAGGCGGAGGCTGTGCTGAAAAAAGGCTGCAACGGATTTATCCAGAAGCCTTTTACCCTCCAGGAACTGTCCAATAAGATTCGCTCCATTCTAGACCCTCCTGACGTGCATCACTGAAAGAATCAGTATTTCGCCTAACCCGTCGACCCATCCGCTGTCCTGCACTCAGGTCCCCGCCATCTTGCCTTTGGATAAGAATCCAGCTCTGCTGGGGTGGGCACAACAGAACAATTGCGTCCCTTCCTTTTTTGTCCTATACAAGACCGTTGCCGTTAAAATCCGTTGGAATGGTGTGACGTGAAATTTTTTTTCCACCCCTTTATTCACCTGTATGGGAATGAGTACTCATGTCTATATCTGATCGACCGGTTCGTTGTGCAATCAATGGGTATGGCCGCATTGGCCGCAGCATCCTGCGGGCCTTATTCGAGTACCGCCGATGGCCCATAGAAATCGTCGCCATCAATGATCTGGCTCAACCCGAGGCGATAGCGCACCTGACCCGGTTCGATTCCACTCACGGTCGTTTTCAGATTCCGGTCGAACTGAAAGAAAACCAACTGCACGTGGCGTGCTATCCGATTCAACTGCTTCGCCAGGAAGCACTGTCGCGGCGGATCTGGGCCGAATTGGCGGTCGATGTGGTTTTCGAATGCACCGGCCGGATTAAAAGCAGGGCCGGTGCCCAGATCCACCTGGATGCCGGCGCCGGGAAGGTGCTGATTTCAAATCCGGCCGATTCCAGGGTCGATGCAACCGTTGTCTTCGGTGTGAATCATCACGGATTGACCGGCAAGGAGACGATCCTGTCCAATGCGTCCTGCACATCCAACTGTATTATTCCGGTTATTGTGACCCTGGACCAAATCTTCGGTATTGTCTGCGGCAACATTACCACCATTCATTCGGCGATGAATGACCAGCCGGTAATCGATGCCTGTCGTCAAAACCTGCGGCTGTGCCGTGCGGCCGGTCCATCCATCGTTCCGGTCGACACGCAGCTGGCCAGGGGGATAGAAAGAATCCTTCCTGAATTTAAAGGCTGTTTCCAGACGACGGCATTGCGGGTGCCCACCCAGAACGTGACGGCCATGGATTTGAATGTTCGCCTGAAAAGAAAGGTGTCAATGGCGGAAATTAACGGTATGCTCGAGAAAGCCGCGCTGGACCGGTTTCACGGGATCATGGACTACTGCGACATCCCCCTGGCCTCGGTTGATTTTATTCATGATCCCCATTCGAGCATTGTTGACGGCACCCAGACCCGTGTGAGCGGTGGCGATCTGGCCAAGCTCATGGTCTGGTGTGACAACGAGTGGGGCTTTGCCAACCGGATGCTGGACACGGCGATGGCCTCGATGGCCAGGCCCACGTGAGAGTTTGTTTACCCGTATTGCCGCGGCATTGACGTTGTACGCTATTGCCGGTCGCCTGGAAGGGAATGCGGCCAGGCGTCGAGGGCCCTGTTTCAGACATAGCCTGCACGGATGCCCATGAAGGAATGGAGGATTTTGCCCCTGCTCAGGCGTTTCTCAGTGCCACGATCTTAACCTCGAAATGGATCATATCGAACACCAGGTGCATGCCCAGATGCTCGAAAAAACGGGTGGAGCCATAGATGATGTTCCAGCGTGTCCGATCCAGATCAAAGCGGCCTTTGGCCGTGATCGTGCTATCGTGGGCCTGGTAGACCGTGGCAGGGAATGACAATTCCGCCTTGACATCTTTCAGGGTAAGTTCACCTTGCACATCGAGGTTGGGCGCACTGAGATAGGGATCTTTTCTGGGCAGGCCCGATTTGATCGTGAACGTTGCCGTGGGAAACAGTCGGGTAAAAAAGAAGTCATCCGATTTGAGGTGGGACAGCAGTACCGGCTGCAGTTCATCTCCTGCCAGGCTTTTGTTTTCGAGGGCATTCATATCAATCACAAACGTTCCGAAGGGCTTCCCGTCTTTTACCCCGATTTCTCCTTTGGCAATGCGAACCGTACCGTCGTGCTTGGTATTGGGATTGTGGCCGGCCCATTCAATGATGCTCTGATCAATATCGACCCTATAGGTTCCGTCCTTCAATGCCAGCAGGTTCTCCGGCAGGGGAGGCATGTCGACCGATTCCCCTTCAGCCGGATATCCCGCTGCCCGCCAGCCGTTGATGCCGCCGTCAAGAATAAAAAGGTTGTCAAATCCTGCCCGCTGCAGCTTTTCGGCGGCGACAGCCGCATCCATGGTTCGCTCATTGGCACCGTAAAGGACGATGCGGGTGTGTTTGTCCGTCGTGATGGCAGCGATCTGATCCAGGAAGGTCACTTCAAAGACGCAGGCAGATTTTGCCCCCGGCAGGTGGATTGCCTTGAAATGGTCATGGGTGAGGGTGTCTATCAAGATAAAGGACTTTTCCGCTTTAACCCATTGGTGAACGTTTTTCGGTGACATTTTTTCGATGGCGGTAGTATTCATAAGGATTCTCCTTGGTATCGTCGAGCGCCCGCTGGCTGCGGTTTTTGCGAATCGGTAATGCTGAATTGCCCTGCCAGTTGGTTATTATTGCACACATTGCGAAACTGATCCGGCAGGACATGCCAAACCGGGATCAGGCGGCATTTTTTATTCGGGATGGCGTCGTGGCGCATCGCCTTCCAGGACCTCTGCCCAGCCATGATCGTGCCGCCTCGATATCTCCCGCCGTGAGTTCATGGCCGGCATCCATATCGACCACCTCTACCGATGCCCCTGCCTTTTTCAACGTGTGGACCAACCGCTGTGTCTCCGCTGAAGGAATCACCCGGTCGAATCGCCCGGTGGTGATCAGTATCGATTTGCATGCTAAATCCGGCCCGGGGGTCATTTTCAGGGGCATCATCGGGCGAAAGAGAATGGCCCTGGAGAAAACGTCGGGTCTCAGCAGCATGATAGCTGCAGCCATATTGGCACCGTTGGAATATCCCAGGGCAATGCGGTGGTTGTCCATGGGGCCATAGCAACGCGCCGCTTCAGCCAGAAAATCACTGAGATGATGGGCATGGTAACGAACATCGTTTTCATCGAACATACCTTCGGCCAGTCTTTTGAAGAACCGGGGCATGCCGTTTTCCAGCACATTGCCCCGGAGGCTGATGACCGGTGCCGAGAGGCTGATCTGCCGAACGACGGGAATCAGGTCGTGTTCGTTGCCGCCGGTACCGTGGAGGGCAACGATGGAATCTCCATGCTTTGCTCCGGGTTCGGGGGGCAAATAGACATGCCGGAAATCGGTTAGTTCCAATGGGGGCAATTGCTCCTCGATCTGCCCGCGCAGGGCTTCGTATTGGTGGGGAAGTTTCAGGGTCGTACCTAAATGGCGGGGATCTTCATCCACGGCAAAGCCCGGGGGGTCGGTGGCGATTTCGAAGAGCACACCGCCCGGCTCGTGAAAATAAATGGATTGGAAATACTTGCGATCGCGAACGTCGGTGACGGATAAGCCGTGCTGCCGAATCCGTTGGCGCCATGACAGCTGTTCACGGTTGTCCCGGGTACGGAAGGCGATGTGGTGGACCGTGCCGCCGCCGGGCCGTCCCCTGCCGGCAGACGGGTCAACGCGCACATCCAGCAGGTGGCCGGGAGCGTTGTCATCCTGCATGGCGAACCGGTACCGGCTGCCCTCCCGCAGGACGGGTGTCATCCCCATGCCTTCCACGATGATTTTTTCCGTGGCATCGATCCGATCCAACAGCAGGGTCGCTGAATGAAATCCCATGATGGCCGTCCGCAAAACCGCCCCATCCGAATTCAGGTCAGCACTGGCTGGCGTCCCGATGAGTTCGAGGGGGAGGCCGTGGGGGTCGTTAAACCGGATGACCGGTTCTCCGAATCGACTTTCGGTGTCAACAGCAATGCCGTATTCATTCAGGCGACGGTTCCAATAGTCGATTGAAAAGCGGGGTACGGCAAAGGCGATGGCAGATACCATGCCTGTCCCCGGTTTTCCCCGGGGAAGCTGCTCCCACGGAAAGAAGGTGAGAATGGTGCCGGGGCGGCCCGTTTCGTCCCCGTAATAGAGATGATAGGTGAACGGATCGTCGAAGTTGACGGTTTTCTTGACCAGTCGCAGTCCCAGCACGCGGGTGTAGAAACGGTAATTGTCCGCGGCTGATGCGGCCACGGCCGTGATATGGTGAATGCCGCTGATGGCAGGGTTTTCATTGGGTGTATTCATGAGAGGCACCTCTATATTCGCTATGATATCGAAATAATAGTTTAAAGAAAGTCAGTCGCCCTTGGCCAGTTGTTCTGCATGAAGGCCGATTCCTTTCAGCTGACGCACAAGTTTTGCTGGCTCTCCAGCCGTCGGGACACCGGCTGTTTTTTTGCCGATAGGTGTGATGGGCAACGGTCCCGTCTAGAGCGGCGCCTCCATGAGGGCGACGTCCTAAAGGCTCAGGCCGCTTTCCAAAGAACTATTCATAAGGGTGATACGGTTTACATGGAGCAAAGGTAAGATGATATATCTTGATGTCAAGATAAATATGCCGGGACGCAATGTGACCATTGCCGAAAGTATTCTTCGATATGACAATAGGCTACCTTTCTTTCCAAAAGAGGTGATTTGTGGTAATCACTTGCCTTTGGCAATCGAATCATGTGTTCGATTTTGAAAAGAATCAGAAAAGGATAAACTGATGATCGTTGACGGACAACAGATCCGGCCCATATGGCTGGACCAGGACCGGATCACCGTGAAGGTGATCGACCAGCGCCAACTGCCCCACCAGTTTGTCGTGGCCGATTTGACCACTGTGGATCAGGTGATCCACGCCATCCGGGAGATGTTCGTTCGGGGTGCACCCCTGATCGGCGCCACCGGCGCCTACGGGGTGATGATTGCGGCACTTAACGGAGAGGACGAACCCGACCAGGCGGCATTCATCAGACAAGCGTGCACACGGCTCAAGGCTGCCCGGCCCACGGCCGTCAACCTGGCTTGGGGGGTGGATCGGGTGCTTGAAAAGGTGCTATGCGCCGGTTCACCGGCGGATCGCATCGACGCCGCCCGCACCGAGGCGTCTGCCATTGCCGAGGAGGAGGCGGAGAACTGCCGCCGCATCGGCGTTCATGGCGCCGGTCTCGTCGAGGCAATCAGCCGAAAGAAAAAAGGTGAAACGGTCAACATCCTGACCCACTGCAATGCCGGCTGGCTGGCCTGCATCGAATACGGCACGGCCACGGCTCCCATCTACGAAGCCTTTGACCGGGGGGTGGACCTTCACGTGTGGGTGGATGAAACCCGGCCGCTGAACCAGGGTTCACGGCTGACTGCCTGGGAACTGGGCAAACACGGGGTGCCGCACACGATAATCACCGACAACGCCGGCGGCCACCTCATGCAGCACGGCCGGGTGGATATGGTTATCGTGGGCACGGACCGCTCCACCCACACCGGCGACGTAGCCAACAAAATCGGCACCTACCTCAAGGCGCTGGCAGCCAGGGACAACCATATCCCTTTCTACGTGGCCCTGCCGTCGTCCACTTTCGACTGGACCCTGTCCGATGGGGTGGCAGAGATTCCCATCGAGGAGCGCAGCCCAGATGAGGTGCGTTACACCCAGGGACTGGCCGACGGCCGGATTACCCGCGTGCTGGTTCCCCCCGAATCCAGCCCGGCGGCGGACTTCGCCTTCGATGTCACCCCGGCCCGGCTGGTGAGCGGCTTTATCACCGAAAGAGGCATCTGCGGCGCCAGCAAAGCAGACATACATGAATTGTTTCCCGAGTTCTGATGTCAGCGTACCTATTGACTATGTCCTTGACAACCCAATGACAACCCTCCATAAAAATGCCCATGCTTACCGACCTTGAAAAGAAAGTCATCGCCGCCATCCAAGGTGATATTCCCATCGTATCGCGCCCCTATCAGATCCTTGCCGAAGCGATCGGCATTCCCGAAGATACCTTTCTCCAGACCCTTCAAGACCTTACCGACCGGGGGGTCATCCGCCGTTTCGGGGCTACGTTACGGCATCAGAAGTCCGGGTTCCAGGCCAATGCCATGACCGCCTGGCAGGTGGAGGAAGATCGAATCGAGGCGGTGGGCAAAATTATGGCAACGTTTCGGGCCGTTTCCCATTGTTACCGACGCGACCCGGCCGATGGCTGGCCGTACAATCTGTATACCATGATCCACGGCAGGAGCGAAGAAGACTGCCGGCAGACGGCCCGCAAAATGTCCGAAAAGGCAGGGGTTTCCACCTACGAACTGCTCTTCAGCCGCCGGGAGCTGAAAAAGATTTCCATGACGTATTTTACGGATGCGATCTAAGTTCCCCCACATCCTGCTGGTCAATCCCTGGATTCACGATTTTGCGGCCTATGATTTCTGGGCTAAGCCCCTGGGACTGCTGACCCTGGGGGGCATCCTGCGGGAACACGGAGCCCGGATTTCCTTCCTGGATTGCCTGGATCGGTTTCATCCCTTCTCCGGGGCTGGGCCGCCACCGCCTGCGCGTTGCGGGCGCGGTCCTTACCTGAAGACGGTTATCGCCAAACCACCGGGGCTGGGTGACATCCCGCGCACTTTCTGCCGCTACGGCATCCCTGCGGACTGGTTCCGAAAAGACCTGGCCGCCCTCGATCCGCCGGATCTGGTGCTGGTCACCTCCCTGATGACCTATTGGTATCCCGGCGTTCGTGAAACGATCAGCGTGGTAAAATCGGTTTTCCCGGATGTGCCGGTAGTGCTGGGCGGTGTTTATGCCACGTTATGTGCCGATCATGCGCGCAGCACCTGCGGCGCGGATCGAGTGGTGAGCGGCCCGGGAGAAAGCGCCATCCTGGAGCTGGCGGCCGAACTTACCGGTTGGTCGCCCGTTCCCCGGTTCGACCCGCAGGACCTGGATTCGTTCCCCCGGCCGGCTTTGGACCTTGAACACCGTCTGGTGCATGTGCCGGTGCTGACTTCGCGCGGGTGCCCGTTCCAGTGCGCCTATTGCGCCTCCCACCGCCTTCAGCCCCGGATGATGCGCCGCAGTCCAGCATCGGTTGTGGACGAAATCGTCCACTGGCATCAGTGTCACGGTGTCCGCGACTTCGCTTTTTACGATGACGCCCTGCTGGTCGATGCCGACCGTCACATTATTCCCCTGCTGGAAAGGCTTGTCGCCACGGACATCGACGTGCGGTTCCACACCCCCAACGCCCTGCATATCCGGGAAATAACCCGCCCTTTGGCCCGGCTGATGTTTCAGGCCGGCTTTCACACGATCCGACTCGGTCTGGAAACCACGGCTTTCGAAGGGCGGCAGACGATGGATCGAAAAGTGACCGAAGCAGAATTTCTTCGGACGGTGGGTTTTCTCAAGGATGCCGGCTTCAATTCCGGCCAGGTGGGTGCCTACCTGCTGGCCGGCCTTCCCGGCCAGGGTTTCAAGGGAGTCGAGGACTCTATTGCCGTTGTGAAACAGGCCGGTGTGACCCCGGTGATCGCCCACTACACCCCCATCCCCCATACCCCCATGTGGAAGGCAGCGGTGGCGGCTTCGCGCTACGACCTTGAATCGGACCCCATCTTCACCAACAACGCCATCTTCCCCTGCCGGAGCGAAACCTTTTCCTGGGAAGTGCTCACGCGGCTGAAAAATCTGGCCAGGGCCTGAAAAACAAATACCCATGGCAATTCGCCAATGGGTATTTGTTTTCAGATGCTGTGTATGTTGAGTTTAGTTAAAAAAACCTCTATTCGCCTCATCCCCGTTAAGACGGGGATCCAGAAGTTTCAGATTGCTATAGATCCTCGCCTTATTAATCCATCAATTATGACTGGACACAACGACCGTTATTCAACGGATATGCTTTGCCACTGAACGGTGTTACCGATTCTTGTACCTTTTGCAGAGACGATGTCCCCGGCCTCGGTCGAAGTGCTGAAGGCTGTGTAACCGATCCCTCCGGGTGATTCGAAGCTTCCGTCAGGGATGCCGGAGATATCGATCACGTGGTCGAGGAGAGTTATATCGGTTTTGATCAGTGGCGGATCGCTTTCCAGAGCCCCTTGCAGTATGACCTTCTCGTCTAAGGTACTCTTTGTTATGATGTGAACTGCCAGCATGGTTTCCGGTTCTGACGGCGGCAGTTTTAGACCTATTATTTTCACATGATGCGTTACATCGATATCGTCTGTCGAAGTGACTGCTCCGGTAACCTTGGTGATTTCGTTGTAACGGATGGGGATGTCTGTCAACCCCCGCAGAATAATCACCGATTGGCCCGTATGCTTTGCTTCAACATCGGCTTCCACTTTTGCAAAGGTAAGAAAAATAACTCTTTCCGCATACAGCGTCCCGTCGATCAGCTGCCCTTCGACTTCAACCCAAACGTCGCTGGCAATGTCCGAAGCATCGCCGCCGTTGTAGACGGTCTGGGCATCCATAATAATAGGCACTCCATTCAACAGTATTTGTGAATTTTCTAGTGAGACGATGCCTTGCAGCTCGATCATATCGGCATCGTCGGTTCCCAAAAAATCGACCGTTTCGATGGTATCAGCCGTCATCGCTAATGGACCCGCGGGTGGAATGTCCCCAGTCACTTCGACCAACTGGCCCGTGGACAGCTGATTCATGCCGATCAAGTCAGCAGACTGGTAACTGATATCGATCCCGTTAATTGTAATTATCCTGTTGAATGAATCCACAGCCGAAATCGTTCCTTTTAGATTCGCCTTTGCACTGCTGGTGCTTTCGGTCACGAATGAGGCGTGAATCCGTCCCTCGGCATCCTCGAAACCGCTGACTTGAATCCAAACACCTCCTGCCAGTGAATCGAGGTCTATATCCTTTAACTTGGTAATATCCTGAATGATGACCGTCTTTCCCAGCACGATCAATTCCGTGGTTACGGAATCAATCTCCTGGATTGATCCTGCTTTTATCGGTCCCCTGAGATCATCGTTGAAATAAACTTTGTGAGCCGTGCCATTTAAGGAATCCTCGATATCACCCTCTACCCGGACGACCATTCCCACCGCAAGCTGAGCCAGAACCGTCGCGTCGCCAAAACCTGTGCTCCGGCCTTCGACGTAGATTTCCGCATTGCTGGTGTCGTATCGTACCCCATTGACATATATGCTTCCGAAGCCGGAGACAGAGCCGACACTGATTCCTGTCCCACCTGTGCCTCCTCCGGAAGAGGCCAGATCGATAGTTCCCGCGCCTCCGCAGGCATATATCACGGCACCGGCAAGAATCAGGAAAAACCCCATCCGCAGCGAATTTCTTAATGATCGTTCCATTTCAATCCTCTTCGCAAAACGGCTTTTGGAAATAGTAGATGCCGATACCGGCAATATTTCGACCGGTGCCTTCAAGTTCAGGGTTAACGTCCCGGTCGTTAATGGCCAGATACCTGTCCAGATCATCCAGGAGCTTTTGAGCTGAAATCCCGGACCTTCTTCTGAAGTCGGCCAGGATTTCATCCGGCAGGTTGTCGTAATAAACTTTACGCTGGAAAAAGGGAGTTGTTTTGTCCGGGTTGATATTATGATCGATGGTTGAGATGAGCAGTTCGGTATCGGTGCCCAAAATGTGGAATTTAATCGCTTCGTCAGCCGTTGGCATGAAAGCCTCCTGAACCAGCCGGACACGATTGTCTGATTCTTTTTCGAGGGCCCCGAGACGGATCAGCTCATCCAGAACCGCCCGAGGCGGCATGTCTCCGCTGAAACGTTTGACCAGCATTTCGAATGTCGCGCCGTTGCCCGTGATAGGGATGGCGATCGGCTGCCCCTGCGCATCCAAATAATCATTGTCCCTTCTCCACCCGGATATCACCCGTGTAGCCCGGTTGTATTGTTCCTTCTGGCGTCGCATCGAAGGTGGGTCTAATTCCGATAAGCGTTTAACTTCTTTACGTGAAAAGCCGGTGATGACTGAAATTCGGGATTGGGTCTGTTTCCTGCCTTCGAGGGTCAGTTCCTTTTTGGCGACATCATAAAATACCCATTTCAAAAGAGAAGCGAAGGTTCCGTAGGAAATCCCCTTTTTAAGTGACAGTTTAACGAGGGGGCGCAAAAGTCTTAGTATGGCACCGTAGAGCACTCGCATTGAGCCATTATTTTCATCCATCGATGTAATTCCGTTTTCAAACTATCAATTAAACAAAATGGCGCATCAATTGTAGCAACAAAGAGAACAGGGTCCATAATCAGGCAAGATTGTTATGATAGCCGTAATCAAACAACAAGCAAATTTTTAGCCAATCTTTCAAAAAATATCTTTTTCCGGCCATATCATGGCTTCCATTAGGTTACCTGTCTGGAAAAATCACTAAGATAATCAATGCCTTTTAAGAACTTGATCCCCAACCGGCCTTGATGGGGTCCGGCAGTGCGATGATATTTTGCAAGGGCCACAGTTTAGTCCTTTTTTTTCAGGTACTGATGGAATGTATGAAAAAAAATCCACATCGGCTCGAATCACAAATTGAACCCATTGCCTTTGCTGGAAGCGGGGTTATTGGGCGGATTGGAAATCGACAGTCATCCTAGCGGTGAAGAATCTCTTCGACTCTCCGCAAAAAGGGTTCTATCCACTTTTAATGTCCCTGATATACCGCTTCTTCTTAAAGGTATTTCTTGCCATATCTATTTACCCTCAGTTGGGAATAAACAAAGACCCGTCTCGTACTATCTGATCTGTTTCATTGGTACCATGAATCCCTTCAACCCATTATTACCCGGATTTCCTGGTTTAAAGACCGTTCCTGAAAAATGCATCCGAGAGAACTCATGAAAGTAAGGTCAATCGGCATCCTTACATTCGCATTGACATGGATACAGGCTTTTTCCTACAATTCAATGTGAAAAATGCAGACCGGGAAGGTTTCTATCCCATCCCACAAACATCTTGTCCACGCTGCGCAAAAAGGAATCCCATCATGCCGCTGACCATTCAAGCCATCGTCTGTGCGGTCGATTTTTCTTCCTTCAGCCCTCTGGTGGTCCGCCACGGTGCGGCCCTGGCCCAACGGGCCGGTGTGCGCCTTTACCTGATCCATGCGGTGCACGATCCCCAGGACGGTGCACACCCGACAGCAGTATTCGAGCGGGGAGGGGATCTGGCCCATCTTACCGATGATGCCAGGCAGCGAATTCAGGGACTGATGACCGATGCCGATGTGGACTGGGAAGCGGTGGTGCGCTTCGGGGAACCGGTGGAGCAGACCGCTGCCTTCGTCAACAGCCTTCCACCGAGCCTAGTAGTCTCCGCCAGTCACGGGGTATCCGGCTTTCGGCGTCTTTTCATCGGCACGGTGGTGGAACGCCTGACGCGTGCACTGAAGCATCCCATGCTGGTGGTCAAGCCGGGCGATGGCGAAGACCTCGACCGGTTCAACGGTTTTCGTTCAGCGGTGGTCAGCTGTGACAGCTACGGGTACTGGCAGCGGATGGCCCCGCTGCTGCCCCTGCTTCAGCCCGATACCGCTTCCCGAATCCACATGGTTCATGCCATGGAAGGACCCATGGAAAAAGTGATGACGGATTCCGATGCGGCATCTTATGGCCAGGTTCAGCAGGCGCTTCAGGATCGCTTGAACCGTCAGTTGAACGAACAGGGGCGGCGGATGTTTCCCCATGCCGATCAGCTTTCCGTGACGATCGCTCCCGGTGTTCCCCAGGAGATGGTGCTGCAGATCGCCGGTGAGCAGGCCTCGGATATCATCGTGGTCGGTGTGCGCTCTTCCGGCAGGGTGAGCCGCTGGATATCCGGCTCTACGACCGAGACGCTGCTGCGCCGCTCTCCCTGCTGCGTGTTGACCGTGCCCGAGCCGGTGGAACCCATCAAGACCGGAGGAGATCGTCGATGACGGCCACCGGCGTGGTTTGGGACCCAGTCTACCTGGAGCATGTAACCGATGAAGGTCACCCGGATCACCCCCGTCGGCTCCAACCCCTTTATCAGCTCCTGCAAGATCCCCTGGTGAACTGCCGGTTCACCACCATTGTCCCGCCCGCGGCCACCGACGAAGAGATTCTTCGGGTGCACAGCCCGTCCTACCTGAACCAGGTTAAGGCGACCGCGACCCGTGCAGCGTCGGCTCTCAGCGCCGACACCCTGACCTGTGACCGTTCTTTCACAGTGGCGGCCCTTGCTGCCGGCGGTACCATAGAGGCCGTCCGGCGCGTGGTTGCCGGATCCCTGTCTCATGCGCTGGTGCTGGCCCGTCCACCCGGCCACCATGCCGAGCGGAGCCGGGCCATGGGTTACTGTATTTTCAACAATGTGGCCATCGGCAGCATGGCGGCGCGCACGGCCATGGGCCTGGCGCGGGTGATGGTGGTGGACTGGGACCTTCATCACGGCAATGGCACCCAGCATATGTTCGAACGGGACCCCTCGGTTTTTTTCTTCTCTTCTCACCAGTCTCCCCACTATCCCGGCACCGGCCACTTCACCGACACCGGGCAGGGACCGGGGGAGGGGACCACCATGAACATTCCGTTGAAACGCGGCTGTGGGAACGGTGAATTTGTGGCCATTTACCAACGACTCCTTGCACCTGTGGCGCGTGCCTTCAAACCGCAATTGATCCTGGTTTCTGCCGGGTTCGATATCCACGCTGCCGATCCGCTGGGAGGGATGAAGGTAACTCCGGCGGGATTTGCCGGCCTGACCCGGCTGATCCTTGATATCGCCCGACAGACCTGCGCTGGTCGGGTGGTGTTCTGTCTGGAAGGGGGATACCATCCCGACGCGCTGGCCGATTCGGCCCTGGCCATGATCGATGAACTCACCGGCCGGACCTCGACCGATGTGGATGCCATGGCGGCAAGTGCCGATATGGCCCGACTGAACACCGTCGTGACTCGATGCGTCCATACCCACCGGCGGTTCTGGAAGGAACTGGACGATCAGTTTCCCAACTGATCCGGGCAGGCATAAAACCAGCTGGTTTACGGCCATTATTGATAATCGGTTTTGAGTGGCCTTGTCCGGGAATAGGTCGCCGGCAATCTTCAGGTAAAAGGAAAAAATGCCGAGACGATAGCATTCCAACCTCAGCCTAGGTGACTGTATGAATAAAATCAGCATCATGGAATCGTCTGTCCGCAAGTGGGATCGGATCATCGCCGGCAAAGGCACCGACGGCGGCGTCCTCGATTGTCCCCCCTGCCGCATTTTCTATGTGCTTATCTGCGCAGGGTGCCCGATTGCCCAGTATACGGGAAAAAAGTTCTGCAAAGGCTCGCCGTACATAGAATGGTACTGGCACCAGAACGATGCCCACGGCAAGATGTTTCGAAAAGTTTACTGCCCGGAATGCGAACGACTGGCCCGCAACATGCGGGACTTCATGGTCGAGATCGTCGACCACCTGAAGGCCCGGCAAGCGGCGGCGGAAAGCGGGGAAAAAGCGTGAGGGGCCGTGGACAGGCGGTGCCGGGTCGCGAGACGGGCGGGTTGAGATGATGGCCTGGGTTGCCTTGGGTTTAACCGCCGAGACGGCGGTTTTTATTCTGGTGGGAAGCTCCTGGTTTCTGTCCATGGGATATACCCTTGCCGAAGCCGGCGCCGGTGCGGTCGTGTCGGTGTTCATGGGCCTCTCCCTGATCCATCAGCTCTCTCTTTTCATCGGATCCAATCTGTCCGGTTTCATCCTGGAAACAATCGCCCTGGGGGCCATTCTTTTTTTTGGAATCCACCGTTTGCCGCACCTGTTCCGAAAGCTGGCATCGGCATTTCGCCTGGTGAACCAGGAAACCTTCTCGGGATTGACCATTGCGGCCGCGTGGATCGTAATGGCGGGTCTGGTAGTGGGAGGATGGTTGTCGACGGATCACCTGCCGACCGCCCATCCATGGAACGGCCTGATGACCGGTCGGGCATCCGGTGGGCTATTCCCAATGGCGGGCAGCGATTCGATACTCCCGCTTAATGCCACGGCCCTGTTTTACCACACCGCACGTTTTGGCCTGGGACCCAACGCCTGCGGCTTCGGTCTGCTGGCCCACATGGCCGTCGGGCTTTCCACCTATGCCCTGGCCCGCCGGTATACGTGGCCGCCCATGGCGCTGACCGTGACCATGATGGTGCTGAGCATGCCCCGATTGGTTTTCCTGGGGGTATGGCCCTCGGATGAACTAGTATCCACGTCGGTCATGGCCTTTTCCATGGTGCTGATTTATCGCCTCTTGGAGCAGCACCAGGCCGGGGACCTTCGATTTTTTTTCCTTTGCATCCTGTTTTCCATTTATGCAAATCCCTTGAGCATGGCCCTGGTCCCGGTGATGATACTCCTGCTGATGGTGGTCATGATTCGCCGGCACGGATGGCTCATGTTGAGGGAATTGATGGCGGCCAAACCACTTTTTAACCTGCTGGCCCTGCTACCGGCCCTGATGTTGGCCCAGATGCCGGCTTTCGCATTGAACCTGACCCATGATCACCCGCTTTTCGGCGTACCGATCGCCTTCGATAACGACGGTATCCGTGGCGCCGCCGCCAATTTGATCCGTTACCTTTTTATAAGCTGCGATCCCACAGAACCGGTGCAGCGGATGCTGGTGTGGGTGGTGGGACTTGACCTGAGTCGTCTGGTGATGGCGGTATACAACGGCCTGGTGGTGCCGGTGTTCGGTCATGCCGGGTTGGATGGTTCGTTTACCCCTATTTTTTCAGGCAGCGGCCGTATGGGCTTCGGTCCCTTTGCCTTGCTGTTGGTGCTGCCGGCGATGGTATACGCCCTGGTGAGGGGACCGCGGCGGCTCAAGGCCGTGAGCGTGGCATGGACAGGATACCTCTACCTGGCGGCCCTGGTGGTTGCCTGGCATCCGGACAGTCTGGCTGTGCTGAGCCCCCTGTATGCGGCCAACGGCTTTGTTGTCGCCTTTTCCCTGCCTCCCTGGAGGCTCCGACGGCGGGGCATGCGGTTGCTTCAGACGGCGTTCGCCCTTTTACTTGCCTGGTCTCTATTTTATGGCGGATGGACGCCTGGTTGATTCATTCTGCACCTTATGTGTTGAAATGCGGGCCGATGTGGATTACAAAAAGAATGCGCGACGGCTGAAGTTCGTGCGGAGGGCAGCCTTGGTCGTGACCCTATTCTTTCCATCCCCTACGGGGAATTGATCAGTTCTATGAAGTCGGATATTACCCGGCTGGTAGACCGTTACGGACACTTCGAGCAACGGCTCCGGCAGCACACGGAACGATGGTGCCGGCCATTTTGTTCCGTCTGCCGACACGTCTGCTGCCGAGTCCATTTTTGTGTGGAAACCCGGGAAAGCGTTTTTTTGAGGCGGGTGGTCAAACGTTTTTCGGATCGATCGGTGTTCAGCCTTTCCCACGGCTGGTTGACCGCAACGGGTTGCGCGCTTGCTGCGGGACATCCACCGGTCTGTTATGAGTTTCTGTGCCGCCATATTTCCGATGCGGTTTCAGGCGATCCCTGTCGCCATTACGCGCTGCAGGTATCGAGTCTGCTGATCACCCACGTGGGCAGGCGTGCCCTCGGCGGGCGGCACCTGGTGGAGATAACCCGTGCATCCGACCTGAACCGGGTTAACCCGGACCGATTCATGAACCGTTTGCGCGAAGCCGAAATAGCTTTTCAGGCAGTGGTGGATATTCTGGATGGCCGGTCATCGAAGGCCGACATCCAGGCACTGTTTAGAATCGTAAGGCCACCTTGGACTGATGATCAGGAGATAAGGAGATTGATGTGAATTCCATGAACAGGACCGTCGCGACCGTAGCCGTTGTCTTTGCCCTGATTGTCATCGGCCTGGTGGCCTATTTTTTGGTTAACCGATGGCACCAGAACCAGATGGCCTCTGGCCGCCAGCAGGCTCAGCAGGAATGCCTGGAAGTGATCCAAAAAATGGATGCCGACCTGAAAGAGATGCGGGCTCAGCTGGAAAGCGAGCGCCAGATGCGGCCGGGTGACGAAGATTTTCCCACGGTCTTCGGCACACCGGCTCCTGATCGGGATGCCGACAGCCTGCCTGTCGACTGTGCAAAGGTGGAGGTGCAGATGAACGCCTTTTTCAACTATCTGGACAGCCAAGCCTACCTGTCGAACCGGAACCTCGACGGGGGCAGTGCCGGCCTATTCCGGGAAAGTGCGGGGCTGCTAATGGCCAATCCACCGGCGAATATTGCCGAAATGAAGGATATGTTCCGTTTGGTGAAAAATGTGACCCACTTTTACCGGGTGCTGGGAAAAGACCGACTGATGCTGGCCAAGGACATCCTGGCCACTGAAGATCGTGTACTGGAACCGGCCATGGCGGTGTTTTATTCCCGGATCGCCGAATGCAGTCAGCCCCTGCCCGGGGACACGCAGCCCCTGTCCATAGAACGGCTGTATGATTACGCAGGCTATTTTCTGAATACCCTGGGTGGGCGAAGCTACCTGCTGCGGCGGGACTCCAAGGTTCGTATGCTGGTGAGCTATTACGCCATTTTGATCATCGACCGGGCCAACGACGAGAAGTTCAACCAATACGGCATCGATGTCCGCCCCTATATCGACTACCTTTTCTATGATATTTCCAACCAAAAGGGACTGACCTACCGGGAACGCTATCTCACCCGGTTAACCGCTTTGCGGGACAAATACATGTAAAACTTTTGTCATCTCGCCTTTCTTGCTTGTGGCCCGCCCGGGTCCCGGCTATGGATACACCGTTTTTAAACGATTCGCTTTTATCGAACCAACTTAAAGTCGTGAAACGGTGATATCCATGAAAATGCCTGAGTTAAAAATCGGTCATCTGATCAGTCGGCTTCCTATTATCCAAGGGGGCATGGGTGTGGGGATTTCCATGTCCGGCCTGGCTTCCGCGGTGGCTAATGCCGGGGGAATCGGCGTGATTGCCGGCGCCATGGCCGGTATTACCGAAAAGGATATATCCACCAACGGCATAGAGGCCAATTGCCGGGCCCTTTCACGGGAGATTCGCAAAGCCAGGGAGAAGACCCGGGGGATCCTCGGCGTTAACATCATGGTGGCCCTGACCCATTTTGCCGAATTGGTAAAAACCGCCATTGCCGAGAAAATCGACATTATTTTTGCCGGCGCCGGTCTGCCGTTAGACCTGCCCGGATTCCTGAAAAAGGGTGACCAGACGAGGCTGGTGCCCATCGTTTCTTCGGGCCGAGCCGCAGCCCTGATTTGCAAACGATGGTACCAGCGCTACGGGTACCTGCCGGATGCCTTCGTGGTGGAAGGCCCCAAAGCCGGAGGCCACCTGGGTTTCAAGGCCGATCAGTTGGACGATCCCCAGTTTGCCCTTGAAAATCTGATTGCAGACGTCGTTGCCGAAATGAAGAAGGTCGAGGCGGAACACGGCGTCAGAATCCCCGTGATTGCCGCCGGCGGTGTGTATGATGGCGGTGATATCCGACGGTTTCTGGAACTGGGAGCCAGCGGCGTCCAGATGGGCACCCGATTCGTCGCCACCCACGAGTGTGATGCGGATATGGCCTTCAAGCAGTCCTATGTAGACGCCCGGGAAGAAGACCTGATGGTGATCAAGAGCCCGGTCGGTCTTCCCGGCAGGGCGCTGCGGAACCAGTTCCTGCTGGACGTGGCCGATGGTATCAGGCGTCCCTTTCGCTGCCCTTACCACTGTATCAAGACCTGTGATCCGGAAAAGAGCCCCTATTGCATCGGCATGGCCCTGGCGTCGGCCAGGCGGGGCAAACTGAAAAACGGGTTCGCCTTTGCCGGCGCCAATGCCTTCCGCGTAGACAGGATCGTTTCCGTCGAAGAGCTGATGGGATCCCTGGAGGCAGGATACGACTTGGCCACGCCATGACCACGATATTCCTCTCACCTTGAGCCTTTCTTTTTGCTATCCAACTGATATAATCGGCGCCGGATACGACCGGCGCCTTTTCTTTCCACCCCGGACCTCAAATTTAACCGTTTAATCGTGTCGCCGGCCGTCAACAGCAGCGGATTGGTCCGCAACTGAAACGCCAATGCCCTTGCCGATGCTCACCCGTTGATGGTCCCTTTTCTAAAACGGTGGGCGTCCGCGACCATTTCATTGCTGCTGCCGGATCCACCGGGTTTGAACCCATTAAGCTTGAGAGGAGGTGTATTGTGGTGGAAAATGTCATCATCATGGGGGCCGCGGGAAGGGATTTTCATAATTTCAACGTCTACTTTCGGGATAACGACCGATACCATGTGGTCGGTTTTACGGCGACCCAGATTCCCGATATCGACGGTCGCGTGTATCCGGCCCAACTCTCCGGCAAGCGCTACCCCGAAGGCATTCCCATTTATCCGGACAGCCGTCTGGTGGAACTGATCAAACAGCACCGGGTGGACCTGGTGGCCTTTTCGTACAGCGACGTCCCCCACGATGAAGTAATGCACAAAGCCTCTCAGACGACTGCTGCCGGTGCCGATTTTATCATCATCGGCGCCCCCTACACCATGCTGGCATCCAGCAGAAAGGTGATATCGGTCTGCGCGGTGCGCACCGGCTGCGGAAAATCACAAACCAGCCGGAAAGTCATTCAGATTTTACAAGCTATGGGAAAACGGGTCGTTTGCGTGCGCCATCCCATGCCCTATGGTGATCTTACCCAGCAGATTGTTCAGCGATTCGCTTCCCGTGAAGATTTAGTCAGTCAGCGTTGCACCATCGAGGAACGGGAGGAATACGAACCGGTCATTGACATGGGGGCTGTTGTCTATGCCGGTGTTGACTATGGATTGATCCTGGAAGCGGCGGAAAAAGAGGCCGACGTGATTGTCTGGGACGGGGGCAACAACGACACCCCGTTTTTCAAACCCGACCTCAACATCGTGGTGTTCGATCCCCACCGTGCCGGACATGAAACCCGTTACCACCCCGGCGAGACCAACATGCTCATGGCCGATGTCGCCGTGATCAATAAAGTGGACAGCGCCGAACCCGAAAAGGTGGAGCAGGTCAGAAAAACCATCAAAAAAAATAATCCGGAGGCGATTATTATCCTTGCCGATTCGGCCGTTTTAGTTGACGATCCGGAACTGATAAGGGGGAAGCGGGTTCTGGTGGTGGAGGACGGCCCCACGTTGACCCATGGTGAAATGACCTACGGTGCGGGTGTCATCGCTGCCCGCCGGTTTGGTGCAGCTTCGCTTGCCGACCCGCGTCCCTATCTCAAGGGAACCCTGGCGCAAACCTTCAAAACCTATCCCCATATCGGCACGCTGCTTCCCGCTATGGGTTACAGCCCCGGTCAAATCAAGGACCTGGAGGCGACCATCAACGATTGCCTGTGCGATCTGGTGCTTTCGGCCACACCCATTGATCTTACAGCAGTGGTTTCGGTCAATAAACCGGTCATCCGGGTGCGCTATGAATACCGGGACAACAGCAAGCCGACCCTTGAAGACGTTATTCGGGAAAAACTGGGAAATTGCATCTGAACCAGAACCAACGTACGCTCGAGCGCTGAAAAACAGCTCCCAACCGCTGTTTTAAAAGCGATCAAGCCGGCAAGGTCACTTACCGCGCCGTCGCTTTTGGCATGCCATACACGCCCATTGACGAGATGCTATAAAACCTCCCACCGTTCAAAAAAATGCCGGGATGCTGACTACGTTGACGGCATTCCGGCTTTATGGCCGACAGGATGTCCGTCTTCCGGGTTCCTGGCGCTCAAAAATCCCTCAATTCGTCTGAAAATATCTTCAATCCGCTCAGCGGCATCATGAATTTCACGAGTTGAAGAGAATCCGGAATCCAGTTCCCGAAAAATGGTTTCAAAAGAGGATGCGGGGATTCCGTCCGCTGTCTTTCCCACCGCAGGCCGAAGATACTGCCCGTCCTCGAAAAAATAGTTGCACACGCCTGGCGCACCTTTTCGCCGAAACGGCCAGTTCAGCTTAAGGGTGGCAAACGTTCTGAAGAGCAGGGCTGTGTCGGACCCATCTGAAAAGTCGGATTCGTTGACAGGCCTGCCGATCCGGTTCTCCAATTCTTTGAAGAACGCGGAAAGCAGCCTTCGTTCGGTAACGATGAGCCCGTGAAGGTACCAGTGGTCCATGCTCTGGCGGACGGCGGTCATCCATCGGACAGGCAGGTGTCGGACGCTCGGGCAAAAGTAGGTGCGGCAGGCCATTCCGCCGTAGTAACTCAATCCCCGCCAGTCCAGGCCGTGATTTCCGGGGGCCAGGGGATGCAGCAGGCAGCCTACCCGCCGCCCCGTATCCTCGATCATTCCCAGGAACGGACAATGGTGAAAATCTGGAAAGGGGCGCTCTTGCGGTTCAATGCCTTCGACCCGCGCTTTGAATGCATCGATCCCGGCCACGGTGCGCGGAACGTCGGCGAACCATTGGGTCCGGCGCCTCAGCATGACTTCCAGCGCACGGGGATCGGGATCGGCGACATTATAGAGCCCGCAGCAAGCGCCGCAGGAGACGTTGGGGCTCACCTGGCACAGGTAAACGGTATGGGTAACCGCGTCGGGGGTTAGGTTCTCTTTCATGTCTCTCCGTTGTGACTGATAAAGCCGTGCGTTTATTGCCGGTCATTCTCGCCTATTGTTTCCGGTTTTTTGGAGAATGTCAAAGCTGCCCACTGCCCATAACTTGTTCAATTTTCGTTGCTGGCGGAACCAAAACCGGTTTTTCCCTTCGGCCGGGCATGGCAATAAAATCGCCCCTGAGCCGTTTCGCTCCAAAATGATTATCGGGCGGGTCGAATCGATTTATTGTAAATACAGATCCATATCATCCTTGATGATTGTGTCTGCGCCTGTCTCGGGCATAGACTTATTTGACGGCGCGGCTATTGCAACATGAATGGGCGTCGAAGACCACTATAAGGGGGAATTCCAGCAGATGGGGCGGGGAATTCCTATATGCATTTACGGCAGTGAATGGTTAACGAAATTTGCCTTTCAGCGAAAGGGGCTTGGTATGCCAGAGCTAATCGAGTTAAGTGAACAGGACCGGGAGATAGCTAAACGCATGTGGGAAGAACTCAATGGGGCGGCAACATTGAAGGATTGTGAGGATGCCGTTCAGGTCGTGAAGGAATGTCGACGCCACGGCATCGACCCGGAATCCATCATAGGCCCAGGGATGAAAACTTTTATGGCGCTTGAACGGACCCATCAATATTAACTTGAAATGGTGCCCCCGGCGTGATTCGAACACGCGGCACACGGATTAGGAATCCGATGCTC
>JAHLLR010000074.1 GCA_020444075.1 Deltaproteobacteria bacterium | reverse complement strand
CCAGATTGTAGAGGGCAAGGCTCAAGGGAAGGGTTTTCTCAGGATGTGGCGATAAGGGGGATTACCCAAGGGAGGTTGCGTAAACCGGCGCGGAGGCCGGCTCCAGGCCAAAGCAATAGCGGTCCCGGCGGTTTTCAAGATCCCGGATCAAAGCTTTCTTGAAACCGACCGGTCCATACTGGTCCATCAGCCGGTTGCGATAGTCGGCAATGTCCATGCTTTCCAACCGCATGCGCAGGGTCTTGAATAGTTTTGGGATACGCTGGCCGGGTATCTGCACATGGTGCAGGCCGGCACTGTAAGTCATCAGCATCCGGCCTTCCGGGATGCTCCGAACGATATCGGCGATCCCGCCTCTCACGGTCATGGGCCGGCCGCTTTTATCCAGGCCATTGGCCCGCATCATTCGGCCTTCAGGCATGATGATCACCATGGTATCCGGCTGCATGGTGGCCAGGACCTGGTTCCATGTGCGATCGTTTTTGCGGGTGACGGCGACCACATTTTTGGCCACCATCCGGAAAAAAAATCCCATGAGGGGGCGACGGGTGGCTTTGTCGGCCACGGGCATGAGGCCCATAAAAGCGATGCGTCTGATAAATTCGTTGGGAAATCCGCCGACGAACAGAGGCTCGTAAAGGCTGGTATGATTGAGAAAGGCCACCAGCCGGAGATGCCGCCACGGGTCGGCGGGGGGCTGATGGACCCAGTCGATATCGAATCGGTAAAATACCCGGCTGAGCCCTTTGATGGTCCGCAGCATGGCATAGATGCACGATTCTCGCATGTTGCGCCTCCGATAAGGAAAAACGGGAACGGTATCGACAGTAAGTTATCGCACAACATCTTGAAAGTACATGATTAATCTGTATAATTACAAAAGTTTTACAAAACGATGGAGCAGTGTCGGGCAGGCCCCGGGCCGGCCCGAACCGGAGTCGGGGCATTGAGGGGGGGGGACCTGGAAGTTTTATGCAATATCTGCCTTGATAAAAAACAAGATGGCGAAGGCACCGGCTATATTCCCAAGCCTCCCGGCTCCTTTTTAGGATTGTATCTCACCGGTATTCTTGGTAAGAATTTCGACAACAGGGAGAATCCACCCGATGAATCGTTTGCTGTGCAAAAAAATCAGATAGGTGTCAACAACGCAAGCAACATCTATGCATAAGAAGAAACAGGAACAACAGATCCAGGATCAAGTCGGCAGCCGGATTCGTGAACTCCGGCTGTCGCGGGGAATACGATCCAAGGATCTGGCTGATCTGGTCGGGATCTCCCAGGCGCAGATGTCCAAGATCGAAAACGGAAAAGTCTCCCTTTCAGTCAAGACCCTCGATCAACTCTGCAGTGTACTGGAGCGGCCGATATCCTACCTGTTTCAAAACGAAAAAGAAATTCCTCGGGTTTTGGGAACCCTGGCGACGGTGGATGGCCCTGAGAGCCTGGGGATCCAGGAACTGTCCCGGCAAATCCGCCGTCTGACCCGGGAAAAAATCTCCCTGATACCGCTGAGCCCTTCTCAACTCGGATCTGCAGGAGATCAGGTAGAAAAACTTCGGCAGGGCGTTATCGATCTCTTCATCGACGAATTGACCTATTACCAAAAGTACACGCCGGATTTCAAACTGTTCGCAGTGCCCTATGCCTTTCGGGATGATGCGCACCAACAGGCTTTTCTGTCCCATGATCACTTCAGGAAGGAGATGCTGGGTTCACTGCTCGATCAAGGCATCCGCTTTTTGAACAGCCGGTGGAATTGGCTTCGCGGGATTGAACGGGTGTTGGTTTCGAAAAAGCCCATATTCAGCCCGAAGGATGTTCGGGGGTGTCGCGTCCGCATTTTCGAGTCTGAGATCCTCGAGCGCTTCTGGTCGGCCTTCGGTGCGCACCCCGTCGTGGTGAAATGGACGGATGTGGCCAAGGCGCTGCACCGGGGGGAGATCGACATCCTGCCTACCCACAAAACCCACCTCTACCCCCTCGAATTTTGCCGCCATGCAAAATACGTTACCCTGCTGGGGGATGTGGAACCCGTGCTCGGGCTGGCCATCAATGAGGCCAAGTACCTAGCGCTTCCTCCTGACCTGCAGGAGGGGCTTCGTGCCGCCTGTGATTCTTCAGGGGAATATTTTACACGCCTTGTACACCAAGCCGAACAGACGAATGAACCGCTTAACATCCGCAGTTTCAAAGCCGCCTATTTGAAAGTTGATGTGACTCCCTGGCAAGACCAGGCACGCCATACCCTTGAGGAATTGCGCAGGGAAGGCCTTCTTTCCAAGGCGCTGTTTCGAAGCGTTTCGCAAACCGCTTCGGCGGAATAGCCGCCGTCCTCTCCAAACAAACACAATCAATAATTATTATTCCAATAAATTAGTGACACCACGCGAAATCCAAACCGGTTCCGCAACCCCGCCTTGGCCTCGGCTTTTTTAAACCGTCGTCCGAAACGGACCTATCGGTGACGCCGTCACCCATGCCGCCACGGATCATTCGGATATCAAAATATCCTCCGGCGCGGGGGAACACGAATGATTGTCCTGTTGGGAAATTTATGTCAAAAATTATTGTCTGAATTATGTTTAAATTTCTTGACATGCAACAAAACATAAAATATGCATAAATTTATAACTGAAAGATGTCATCACAGTTATAAACGGTGCCACCGTTCGGTCTTTCCACTCACGAATTACCACTCACGCCTAACCAGAAGGAGGAAGAAATGAGGACACGTTTGGCAACACTCGCCCTTGCGGCCATTTTTACGCTCAGCTGCGGTATTCTTCCAGTCATGGCCGATTCGATCGACATCAGCATTGCCACTAAAATGGGCCCGCAAAGCCCTGAGTACAAAGCGCTGGAGCGGTTCAGCGAACTTGTTGCAGAAAAGAGCGGCGGGGAATTGAAAATCTCCATTTTCGGATCTTCAGTGTTGGGAAACGACGAGACGGTATTCAAAGGACTCAAAATGGGAGCGGTGGACGTATTCGTCGGCAGCCTGAACATCGCCACAAAAATGTATGTTCCGGAGCTCGATTATTTCACTCCCCCATTCGTGTATGACGACTACGAACACTTCATCCGTTTCTGTAAGAGTGATTTTGCCAAACAGCGCTGGGAGGCGCTTCGAAACAAAGCCGACGTGGTCATGCTCAACACCGACTGGACCTGGCGGCGGGGACCTTACCGCGTGCTGTGCACCAAAAAGCCGATCAAGGGCGTCGAGGATCTCGATGGTCTGAAACTGCGCTTCTACCCCAGCAACCTGGAGCTCAACGTTTGGAAATCCATGGGGACCACGCCGACGGTGATCCCCTGGTCGGAAACCTATCTTGCCTTGCAGCAGGGAATCGTCGAAGCCGTTACCTCTCCCGTCACCCTGATTCTCGACTCCAAGTTCGTCGAGGTCTGCCCCTACGTTACGCGTGAGGACGAATATCCCCAGACGATCGCCTTCTTCATGAACCAAGGCAAATTCAACCGCCTGACGGAGGCCCAGAAGCAGGCGCTGGTTGGCGCATGCAACCAGGCCGGCGCTGAATTTACTGCTAAACTGGACAGCCTTGCGGAGAACATTCTCGACGAAGCGAAAGCCAAGTACAATGCGAAGTTTTCTGTGATCGACATGAAGCCTTTTATCGCCAAGGCCCAGAACTATTACCGAACCGCCCGCGCCAACAAATCCATGCCCAAGGAATTCTGGGAAGTACTCGACGCCATCGACGCCGTCCGTTAAACCCGGTCCCGCGTCGGCCGCCGCAGGGTGTGCAGCCGACGCGTTCCACCCGATAGAGAAGAGAAAACAGGTGCAGAATGATAGGAATCGGAATCCTCATCCTTTTTCTGTTGCTGGTCGTGCTGCGGACGCCTGTGGCTCTGGCCATGGGAATAAGTGCGATTCTGGGGTTTTTCCTGGCCGGTCATCCGGTCCAAATGATCCCCATGATCATGCAGAACACGGTGGAGAATTCCAACTACCTTGCCATCATCCTGTTCATCCTCGTCGGTAACGTCGCCAATGCGACCAAGCTGAGCGAACGGATATTCGACTTTGCCATTGTCATGGTCGGTAGTGTCAAAGGCGGTTTGGCCCAGGCCAACATCCTGGCCAGCATGATCTTCGCCGGGATGTCCGGCTCCGGCATCGCGGATTGCGCCGGCCTGGGGATCGTCGAAGTCAAAAAAATGACCGATTACGGCTACAAACCCGAGTTCAGCGCCGCGGTGACAGCGGCCTCATCAGTCATCGGTCCCATCATTCCACCCAGCATCTCCCTGATCATCTATGCCATTTTGGCAAACGTCTCCATCGCCCAGATTCTGCTGGCCGGCCTGATTCCCGGCCTGTTCATCGGTATGCTCATGATGGTGCTGGTCTATTTCCTGGCCGCTACTAAACGGGTCCACATCCCGCCACCGATTCGAACGACGGTTCGCGAGAAAGGCGTCTCTTTTTGCAAAAACTTCACGGCACTCCTGGCGCCGCTGATCCTGCTGAGCGGATTTGCATTCGGTGTGGTCAGCCCCAGTGAATCGGGCGCACTGGCGATTTTGTACACGATCATCATCGCCGTGTTTCGTCGGGAAACCACCTGGAAAAAGCTGTATCGCGAAGGATTCATGGCCAGCCTCCTGCCGCTGGCCCAGATCATGTTCATTCTGGCTGCCGCGGCGGCGTTCTGTTGGATTCTCAGCAGAGAGCAGGTCTATGTCCATTTGGGCAATATCATTATCTCGATTTGTGATGGCAACCGATACCTGTTCTGGCTTCTGGTAAATGTATTCTACCTGTTGAACGGGTGTTTCGTTCCCGGCATCGCCACGCTGGTGATCACGGTTCCGCTGTTCGCACCGTTGCTTCCCCAGTTCGGTATCGATCCGCTTCAATTCGGTGTTGTGATCGTGCTCAATGACATGATCGGAATGGTCACTCCTCCGATAGGATCCGGAATCTTCATCATGATGGCCATCACCAAGGTCAAATACGAAGCGCTGATTCGGAATCTGCTGCCGTTTATTGTTATGCTATTCGTTTCCCTGTTATGCCTGGTCGTCTTTCCGGGAATCACCACTATTTTACCGAGACTCATTTTCCAATAGGAGTCACCTAATGAATATGGAAAAAAGAATAATCTATTGGATGGACAAAACAGTGGATGGCATCTTTCATCTGGCGGTGTTGGCTTCGATTCTTATTTTTTCAGGTGTCTGCATCGCGATTTTCAGCCGATATGTTTTTGGTTGTCCCCTCAACTGGCTTCCCGGAATCGTGACCCTGCTGTCCGATTGGGCGATCTTTCTCATGGCCGGCGTATATCTTTACCGCAACGACGACATCGTCATTCCCTACTTCTACGAAAACGTTATTCCTGAAAGACTGAAACTGCCCGTCGACGTCTTTGTCACCCTGGCAGTCGCAGGATTTACAGCCGTCATGGTGTGGGCCTGCTGGAAAAGCATGCAGATGGGAGACTATCTGACGTCTATCACCACGGTGCCCATCCATTACTATTGGTTCACCATCCCCTTTTTTATTGGCATGGTCATGGGCATGGTCGGTGCGTTCAAGCGCATCTTTCGCAAAGCGTATGTTTTGACTACGGATTAGAAATGGATCCATCCGTCTGGTGGCGGAAAAACCGGAGGTGATTGGTATGTACAAAATTGGAATCGACACAGGAGGCACACATACCGACCTGATAATGGCCGATGTCGATACGGGCGAGACCTTTTCCACCAAGGTGTCCACAACACCTGACCTCGTATCGGGCATCGACGAAGGGATCGACAAACTCCTCGCGATCGCCGGACAGGATCCGAGCCGCATCGGGGAGCTGGTGTATGGGACAACCATCGTGGTCAATATGATCGCCCAGCGCCAGCTGGGAAATACAGCCCTTATCACGACCCGTGGATTTCGGGATGTTCTCGAGATTGGACGGGCCTTTCGCGAAACCAATATTTACGACATCCAGATGGTTAAACCGGAGTGCCTGATTCAGCGCCACTTGAGGTATGAAGTGACCGAGCGGATCGATTTCCGGGGTCAGGTCGTTACCTCGCTGGACCTGGACGAGGTGCGGCGCATGGCAGAGGACTTGCGACGTCGTCAGGTTTCGGCCGTGGCCATCTGTTTCCTGCATGCTTACACCAATCCGGAGCATGAACGGGTGGTTCAAAAAATCCTCCGGGAGATCTATCCGGAACTGTTCGTATCGCTTTCCTCGGAGGTGAACCCCCAGTTCAGGGAATACGAGCGCACCTCGACGACGGCGATCAACGCGGCCATGATGCCGGCCATGATCACGCACCTTCAAGAATTCGAATCCATGATGGGAAACAAACAAATGGCACCCGCCGCCTTTGTGATGCAGGCCAACGCCGGCGTCGCCAGTTTCGAAGCGCTGGCCCAAAAACCGGTGGCGGCGGCCAACTCCGGTCCCATCGCGGGAATCATCTCCTCCAACGAACTGGCAAGAACGCTGGGCATCGCCAATCTGGTCACCTTCGATATGGGCGGAACCAGCACCGACGTGTCGCTGATCCGAAACAACACGATCAAATACACTTCCGACAGTCGGGTGGAAGGCTACCCCATAAGCATTCCCGCCGTCGATTTGAGCTTCATCGGGGCCGGCGGCGGAAGCATCGCCTGGATCGATCCGGGCAAAGCGCTCCGGGTGGGGCCCATGAGCCAGGGCGCCTACCCCGGACCGGTATGTTACTGCCGGGGAGGAGACCGGCCGACCGTCACCGACGCCAACCTGGTCACCGGCCGCATCCGCCCGGAAACCTTTTTGCAGGACCTCACGGCGGCTGTGCCCCTTTCCATCGACGCCATTTCCAGGCAGATAGGCGCCCCTCTGGACATGGACGTCATGGAGGCGGCCGAAGGGATCCTCCAGGTGGTCAACTCCAATATGATCCGCGCCATCCGAAACGTATCAGTGGAAAAAGGATACGATCCCAGAGAATTCACGCTGATCGCATACGGGGGTTCGGGCCCCCTCCACGCGGCCCGCCTCGCCGAAGAGCTCGAAATCCCGAAGGTCATCGTTCCTTTCTCCCCGGGGACCTTTTCGGCGCAGGGGTTGTTGATGTCCGACAGCAAGTACGATTTCGTGGCCAGCCGCCTGATCTCACAGACCAAGCTTAACCCATCGGAACTGAACGAAATTTTCGAATCCCTCGAAGAGCAGGCCAATCGTCAGCTCGACCGGGAAGGTGTCGACGTCGGTCAGCGGATTCTGGTCCGGAGCTGCGATATCCGTTATTACGGCCAATCCTTCGAGCTGAACATCCCCATGCCGAGTGGGCCCATCGACGAGAATACCCTTGAACATATCGCTGCGGACTACCATGAGACCCACCGGCGGATTTACGGACATGCCATGCGCGAACCCCTTGAATATGTAAACCATCGGGTCAGCGCCATCGGGCCGCTGAGAAAATTTGCCTACCTAAAGCAAAGGCGCTGGGAAACGCGTCCACAAACGGTAAGGGATGTATCGGCGGAAGTGTTTTTCGACGGAAGCAAACACACGGTGCCGGTAATGGACCGTGCTTCCCTGGCCTGCGGGCATCGGATGGAGGGGCCGGCCATCGTATGTGAAATGGGGTCCACCACCATCGTCTATCCCGGTCAGACGGTCGAAGTAGATGCGTTTATGAATCTCGTCATCACGACTCATGCCTCTAAGGCACGTGGGGGTAATCAAATGAAAAGCGCTATTTTGCTGGAAGTCATGAAAAATGCGTTGCGATCGGTCGCCGACCAGATGTCCGAGGTCATGGTGCGCAGCAGCTATTCGACCATTGTCAAGGAAATGCGGGACTGTTCCTCTTCCCTGTTCGATGCCAAGGGCCGGCTTCTCGCCGAAGGGGCCAACATCCCGATACATCTGAATTGTCTCGAACCGGTTCTGGACATCGTACTGACGCATTATTTCCCCAGGGAGACGCTCCAGCCGGGGGATATCATCATTACCAACCATCCTTACGCCGGCGGCAAATCCCTAGGCCCGCACCACACCAAGGACATGGTTGCCGTGGCGCCGATTTTCCATAAGGGTGACCGCCTGGTCGGCTTCGCCGTCACCATGCTGCATCACAACGATATCGGCGGGGCCTGGACCCACGACGGATGGACCATCGACGTCTGGCAGGAAGGGATCCTGATCGAGCCGGCCAGGCTTTACCGCGGCGGCAAGCTCGATGAAACGCTCATGAAGGTCCTGCAAACCAACAACCGGTCCCCCCGTAACCTGAGGGGCGACCTGATGGCCCAGGTCTCGGGCTGCAAGGCCGGCGAAAACGGCTTTTTACAGATCATCGATAAATACGGTCCCCTGGAGGTCGAGGAAGCCGTCGAAAGCCTTCTGGACTACTCCGAGAGGTTCGTGCGTTCGGAAATCGAAAAGATCCCCGACGGCGTCTACGAGGCACATCATCAGATCCTCGACGACGGTTACCGGGGGGGGCCTTACCGGCTCCAGGTGCGGGTGACGGTGGCGGGCTCCGAAATCCATTTTGACTACACCGGCACGGATCCGCAGGTCAAAGGGCCGGTCAACTCACCCTTGTCGGCCACCATATCGGCCACATACTATGTGCTTAAATGCCTGCTCGACCCTGAGATCCACACGAATGCCGGCTGCTATCGCCCGGCGCGAATTACGGCTCCCGAGGGAACCCTGGTCAACTGCACGTTCCCGACCGCCTGCTACGAAAGGATGGTGACCGACCACGCCATCGTGGATCTGGTCATGGGCGCCATGGCCGAAGCGATCCCTGATCGGGTAATGGCTGAATCGTGCGGCTGTCTCTACAACTTCGCATCGGCCAGAAATTCGGACACGCACCCGCGGGAAGGAGAAGCGGACCACAACTCGGGGTGGGGGGAGGTCGTTCCCGGTGGCCTCGGGGCTCGGGCCGAAAAGGACGGCATTTCCGTCATGTCCTGCAACGTGACCAACTGCGCGCTGCCACCCATCGAAGCCCAGGAAATCGAGGCGCCCGTCCTGTTCATCGAACGTGCGATCGAACCCGATTCCGCCGGAGCGGGACGGTTTCGCGGCGGTTTCGCCCAGAGAACCCGTTGGCGAACCCTCGGAACGGAAACCCAGTTTTCCTTCCTGTCCCAGAAATCCCGGATTCCTCCCCAGGGACTCTTCGGCGGGAAACCGGGGCGCTGCTCCGAATGGATCATCAACGAGGGCCGAACAGGTGAAAGACGCCTGACCCATGCAATGGGAGATCCCCTTTTTTTAAACTACGGAGACACGGTCACCTTCATCACGCCCGGGGGCGGCGGTTACGGGGATCCATACCAGCGGGACCCGCAGGCGATCCGTCAGGACATCCAGAACGGGCTCGTTTCACCGGAGGCCGCCCTGTCCGATTATGGTTTCCAGGACAAGTGCGAGTCTTAGCCGATCGACGACCGATGTCCAAGGAAGGATTCGAGGGCCTTGATCGGCGGGTGACATGACCGCAGCCATAAGAGTGAGGAGAGCAACATGAAAGTATTGGTCCTTGGAATGGGGCTTCAGGGAAAGGCAGTGGTTCACGACCTCGAGAGATGCGCCATGGTGCGGGAAATCGTCGTGGCCGACTTGAATCATGAAGAGATTCGCAGCCAAATCGTGCGGGATCGGCTCCACAAGACCACAGCCCTCAAAATCAATGCGGGCGATTACGCGCAGCTCTGCTCGGGTATCCGGCACAGTGCGGCCGATATCGTCGTGTGCATGCTTCCACCGGAATTCGGTTACCCGGTAGCCCGGGCGTGCATCGAAAACCGTGTGCCCTTTGTCAGCAGCAGCTATACCGGCAGGATCGAGGAACTGGATATCGAGGCACGTGATAAAGGGGTTGTCATCCTTCCCGAAATGGGTATGGATCCGGGAATCGACCTGCTCCTGGGCAAAAAGGCCTTGTCCGAACTGGACCGGGTCGAAGGATTGTACTCATACGGCGCCGGTCTGCCGGAGCCCGCCGCGGCCAACAACGTTCTCAACTACAAAATCACCTGGCGCTTCGACGGGGTCTTGAACGCGTATCAGCGTCCCGCCCGATATCTGGAAGACGGTGAGGTGCATGCCTTGGACGGCAGGGACATCTTTCATCCAGACAACCTCCACCGGGTCAGCGTAGACGGCCTCGGCAATCTCCAGGCTTACCGCAACGGCGACGCGACCCACTACATTCCGATGTTCGGTCTCGGCGACGACCTGAAGCACATGGGTAGATTCGCGATGCGCTATCCGGGGCACGCCGAATTCTGGTACAAACTGATCCAGTTGGGATTGACCGAAGACACGCCTTTCGCGACCAACGGCACGTCGATTTCCCCGAGGCGCTTTCTGATCGATTTTCTCACGCCGAAAATGCAGTTCGAAGCGCATGAGCGGGATGTGGCCGTCATCCGCGTTACGGCGTGGGGGCAGCGAAACGGTGCCGTCGGGGGCGTCACCTATGAACTGGTCGATTATCGCGATCTGACAAGCGGCCTGTTCGCCATGAATCGAACCGTCGGGTTTACCACGAGCATCGGGGCTCAGATGATTCTTTCGGGCGCCATTTCGACACCGGGCGTTCTCTCTCCAATTGGGGACGTTGACCCGGATGCGGTCATCGGGGAGTTGGTAAAAAGAGGCATGCAGGTTCGCCGCCAACCATTCGACCAGAATGGCATCCCATGAAAACGGCATCCCCAGAAAACGCCCGGCTTTCCATTGAGGCTTTGGTCGGCCAGCGGATTCGCGAACTGCGACTCACTGAAGGATTGACCATCAAGGCGCTGGCGGAATCCATGGGCATCTCGATCGGGCAGTTGTCCCGGATCGAGAACGGCAAGACCGGCGTGTCCGTGCAGAGCCTGCTGCCGTTGTGCGAACGCTTGAACCGGTCCCTCAGCTACTTTTTCCGCAGAGAAGAGGAAATTCCTAAGGTTCTGGGAACGCTGACCACGGTGGAGGGCCCCGAAAGCCAGGGCATCGAGTGGTTCGCCAGGGAAGTGGCGCACCAAACCGATGGACAGATCAACCTGGTTCCCCTCAAAGCGCATCAATTGGGCAGCGGTCTGGACCAAGTCGCCCAACTTGCATCCGGACACATCGATATCTTCATCGAAGAACTTTATCATTACTGGAAATTCGTTCCCGGGTTCGGAATTTTCAGCCTCCCCTATGTTTTCGAGAATTCCGATCACCAGCAGGCATTTTTGAAAGGCCGCTATTTCAGGGAGACGCTTCTGGCGCCTTTGGGCGACCATGCCATTCGGATGCTGACCCCCTGCTGGAATTGGCATCGGGGCATCGAGCGGGTCCTGATATCCAGCCACCCGGTGGTTTCCCCGGAAGATTTGGCCGGCAAACGTATTCGGATTTTTGAGGCCCCGATTCTCGATCAGTTCTTCCGCAGGATGGGTGCCGTGCCGGTAACGGTTCCCTGGACCGACGTCAGTGAAGCCCTTCAGAAAGGTATCGTCGATGTGGCAGCAACCCACAAATCGCATCTTTTCCCGCTGAAATTCTGCAGCCATGCCCGATACGTGACTCGGTTGGGCGACATATCTCCGGTTCTTGGCCTCGGCATCAATGAAAACAAATTCAGAGTCCTTCCGCCGACGATCCAAAAAGTTCTATGCCGTGTCGCCGATACGGCCGGTGATCGGTTCAGCGCCGGCGTTGTCGATGCCGAGGTCGAGAACGAAGTCAAAAACATCCAAACCCATGGTGCCGTCTACCTGACGGTTGACCTCGAACCCTGGAAAAAGGCCGCCAAAAGCATTTTAGCTGAGATGGTCCGTGATGGGCTGATTCTCCGGGAACTGGTTTCCGAGATCGCCTTGTGTCGCTAAGTTCCTACGGGGACTCCCAATAAAAGGTCCGGAAATCCTCTGTTTGGCACGGCGGGTGCCCCTATCCTTCAGCTGCTGTCTGGAATAGAATCGAAAGCCGTCGCTCCGCAGATAACAAAACTATTGTTTCCGGATAAATATAGCGTGTGCCAACAGAAACCAGAGCATGGACACAGAAAAGCCCCGCAGCGGCTGCATCCGCTGGCGGGGCTTAACTTGATATGATGCGGTGAATGGCGGTCAGGCGGCGGGTTGTTTCGTTCCTGCCTTCTCCCACTCCTGCACCTCACCCTCTTCCACATCTTCCCAACCGGTGATCATGGCTTTGACGTGGGCGGTGACGGTGTGGCCGGTGGTGGTCATGTAGACGTGGACAATGATGAAACACAAGATGGCGAAGGCCCCGGCCGTATGGATAAAGGCGAGGGTGTCCAGCGTAAGCCAGTCAATTCCCCAGGCTTTCCACGAGTTGTATCCCCAGTAGAGAAACCCCGATGCCATCTGCACGGGCAGCAGGAAGGCGGCCAGTGACAGGTAGACCAGGCGCTGAAGGGGGTTGTGCTTGGCTTCTTTGCGTTTGGGTACCGGGTGGCTTTCGCCCCTGAATATGCCGTAGCTGTAGTACAGGACCACCTGGAACATTTTTTTGGTGGTGGGGATGTACTGCTTCCACTCACCGGTGGTGAAGACCCAGAACATGAAAAAGGCGAAGGCGACGAGCCAGGTGAGGCCGACCGTGTTGTGAACCTCGACGGCCTCGTCGAAGCCCAGGAAATGGAAGCTGCCGTGGACCTCGAAGCCGGTCAGCAGCAGCACGAAGATCAGGACCATCTGCAGCCAGTGCCAGAAGCGTTCATAACGGGTGTACAGGTACATGGTGATCATTTTTTTGACAGACATGGCTATTTGCCCTCCTTTCTGCCGTTGGTAAACATCCGGGTCAGGCCGTGGATGGCAACCCCCAGCAGATGGCCCAGCACCAGGATCCATCCCAGTGAATCCAGCAGTGAAAACTGATCCCGTCCGGGCATGTAGAATCCGGCCAGGCTGGCCAGGCGACTGTTGTCGCGGGTGTGGCATTCGTTGCAGGCGACCACGTTTTCCTTGGGTGCCACCATGTGGGTGATGGGGAAGACGTAGGTGGTGTCGACAAAATCGAACTCTCCTGAGAAGGGAACGCCCAAGGCGGCGTTGCCCACGGTCAGGGCATGATCCCAGTCGAGGGTTGTCCAGTAGCCGTCGGGTCCGGAGAGCATGGGCCCGAGCAGGGTCTTGTTGACCTTGTCGTAGGGCTGGCGGCCGCGGTGAACCTTGAAGGGAAAGATGCGTGCATTGGCGTCATCCCGGCTGCCCAGGGGATGGCTGACCTGAACGACCTGGCCCGGGTCGATGGGGTCCTTGACGGTGACGCTGCTGATGGAACCGTTGTACCAGAAGTACTCCGGTTTGACGTTTTTGGCCCATTTCATCTGGCCTTTGATCGACATGTAGTTGTGTTTGCCGAATTCGTCTTCGGTCGTGTAGGGTTTCCCGTCCTTGGTTTTGCCTGCCTGGGACCAGTCCCATGACATCTTGGTGGGGTTGACCCGGGCAAATTCGGGGATGTGGCAGCTCTGGCAGGCCACCTTGTCCGTGTGGTCGTTGGCCTTGGAATCGGATTTATGCGGCGTGCTGCTGTGGCAGGATTCGCAGGTGATCTTGGTGGTGAGGTCATCTTCGATCAGACTCTTGCGCTCCGTCGCCGCCGGTTTGGTGTAGACCCGGCCGGCAATGTTGTGCAGCGTGGTGGTGTGGCAGCGGGTGCATTCGAAGTTCTGGCCGTCGCTGCCCATGTGCACGTCCAGGGCTTTGTTGGGTTTGGTCAGCGAGGTGTCCAGGTCGCCGTGTTTGACCCCGTCACCACCGCCGCCCTTGAAGTGGCAGGCGCCGCAGTTCTGGCGTTCGGGGCGGACCACCGCCTGCACGGCCGCCTGAATGTTGCCGCGGATTTCATTGGCGATCTCTTTTTCATCGGGGTCCTTGGATTCCTTGAATGCTTCCAGGTCCTCGAAAGACTCTTCCCAGTTGATGGATTTCTGACCGTGGCAGTTGAGGCAGTTGACGACTTCGGTTTTGGTGCCCCAGCCGGGGTGGCAGTTCAGGCAGCCCTTGTCCTGCATGTGGTCGGTCGAAATGCAGAAGTTATTGATGGAATCGCCGCCTTTGCCGAAAACCCGGCCCTTGTCGTCGGTATACGCCTTCCAGGTCCAGTGGATGGTCTTGTGAAACTGATCCGCCGCCTCCGTGTGGCAGGAGAGGCAGGCCTGGGTGATTTCCGGACCGGATCGGAAGTCCTTTTGAAGCTCCTTGAGCCGGGAATGATCGGTGGTGATCCACAGCTTTTTTTCTTTGGTGGCCTGGTCCGCCATGGTAATGCCCGGCGCCTTGTCCTCGGTCTCTTCGTTCGCCGCGCTAAAGGCCGCGGGCGTACAAAGAAGCGTGAGCATGAACAGGAGCAGGGTGCATGGCACGGTTAAATGGCGCCCTCTGGTTGACTTCATCGTTTCCCCCTTTTGGGTCCTGAAAATAATCGGTTTAGATCGGTTTTTTGAGGTCGAACGAGCCATCTTTGTTGAAGCTCATTTCACCGTCCAGGTAAAAGACGTTTTTCAGTTCCGGCCGGACATCCTGGACCATGTAAAACGATTCGCCGCTGCGCGCACCCGTGCCGCAAATGAAGACGATGGGCCTGTCTGCGGGCAGGGTCTTGATCTTTTCCTCCAGATTGTCAACCGGGATGTTGACGGCCGTCTTCAGACTGCCCTTCTTGAATTCATCCGCATCGCGAACATCCACCAGGTAGATCGATTCGGGATTCTCGGTGACGATCCGACGAAATTCAGCATGATCGATACTGCCCTCCTCGACGCCTCCCTTGATGGCGGTTGCGGCAACGGTCGCCGTCGATGCTTTGCCCGCATAGGCCACCCAGGCCGGATAGCCGTCGGCAAAGACCTTGACGTTGGTGTAGCCCATGTCGATGGCTTTGGCGGCGCTCTTGTGGCTCAGCTTGCATTTAAGTCCGCCGCAGTAGAAGACCAACAGTTTATTCTTGTCTGAAGGCAACTGGTCCTTCTGATCGTCGAAATAGGTGTCCGGGATGCTGATTGCCGAGGGAATGTGCCCTTTGTCATATTTGGCTTTTTTGGGCCGGGAGTCCACCAGCACCATGTCGGCACCCTTGTCGATCTGGCTTTTCACCCACTCGGCCGATACCGCGGGGTAGTGCGCCTTATCCGCCATCCACACCGGGTAGCCGTCGGCAAAGACCTTGACATTGGTGTACCCCAGTTTTTCCGCTTTCATGGCGGACTTGTGGCTCAATTTGCATTTCAGGCCGCCGCAGTAAAAGATCAGAAGACTGTTTTTATCCGCAGGCAGTTTGTCGGTCATCTTGTCGAACTGGCTGTCGGGGATGCTGACGGCCATGGGAATGTGTCCCTGGATGTACTTGGGCTTGTAAGGCCGGGCATCGATGAGCATGACGTTTTCCGCCATGGGGATGGTGACGTGCCCGGCGACAAAGGCCATGTCCACGATGTCGTGAAACGGTTCAAAGGCGGGTTCGGCCGATGCGTCGGCCGCTACCTGGACCGGTGCCGCAGGCTGCTGAGTGGCGCATCCGGTAAGGGCGCTGATGATAAAGAGAATGGCGAACGCCGCGGATATGATTCGATGGGGCATTGTATTTTTCTCCTGCATGGGATTGCGGGTAACCCGACCGGGAGTCGGGTTGCCCGCGGTGGTTAACAACCAGCCAGGCCTATTTGCATTTGGCAGGCGTGGGAGAGTCCGCTGCATGGTCGTGCAGGTAAGCATAAATGTCCATGAGGTCCGCTTCGGAAAGACTGTCCCACTCCGCTTTGCAGCCGAAATCGGCGAAATCCTTTTTTTCGAACACGCGGGTCCACTGGGCCTGGGTTTTGGCATCCGGGCTGATGGGCGGTTTGGGGGAGTTTACTTCGCCGCGTTCATTGCAGGCCTTGTAGACCTTGCGGTAAGTGTACTTGCCCTTGCGGTCGTTGCCTTTTTCCAGGGCAAAGGTGACGCCGACAGCGGAGAACAGAAAAATCAGAGCGGTTACGATGAAAAGTCCTTTTTTAAACATGTTGCCTCCTTCATTGGAATAAATCGTTTCAGGGTCGAATTGGTTTCGATATTTATCATCCGGGTGTTGAAAAACGATGGCGTCTGGTCCAACCACGTGGCATTCGGATCGAATGAATCATTTTTCAACGGCAAATACCTTGCCTGACACGGGCTCATGACGGTTTTCAAGCCCCTATAAAACCAGATGGCGGTCTGCGCTGGCCAGCATCTGGGCGTTTTTTGCCTGGGTCGCGAAGTCATTCATCGTTACCCCCGGCACCTCTTCTTCCCGGCCATGCAGACCGTTGGCCCGGAAGCTGACATCGCAAATGCTCAATGTGGCCTTGCCCACCAGTTTTTTAAACTGCGGTCTGATCGTCAGCAGGACACCCTTTCCAGTGAAAAAAAGACTCACCTGTTTGCCTTTGGCAAAGGCGGCCGTGGTGAGGTTGACCACATGGTCCAGATGCTTGTCGGTGCTGACCAGAATGGCCAGGGACGCCGTCGCGGATACGGCCGCACTATCTTGGGTAATCACCACCAGCAGATCACCTTGTCATTTTCGAAAATCTTGTCCACCAGCGCCGGCCAGTCTACCGGGTCTTCGTAAAGCATGACCACCGATGCCGTGTTGTCCATGGACATGGCCTCGGTAAATTTTTCCACCGTTTCGTCCGGCTCGGATCGTAAGATGTGAAGAATTTTCACCGGCAACCTTTTTGGGCATCTTTTTAGGTAAATGGTTAAAACGGAATGACAATATCCGCGTGCTGGATCTTTTCCGCCGCCTGGGCGATGGTCACGTGGGTAAAGCCATACTTTTCGGCGTTTTCCGAGTTGTTGGAAAACCGCACCCCGCCGATCTCGTCCAGAAATGCCATGTTGTCGCGGTAGGCTTCATCCATGTCTTCAATTTCATAGTGCAGCACGAACATCTGGACCCTCATACCCTCCAGCAGCAGACCGACGCTGGTTCGCAGGCCTTCGTACTGCTGCTGGAGATCCTTGATGATAATCGCTGCCTGTTTCATGCTTGATACGCTCATCTGTCCCGTGCGGCCATCCGCATCGTTTTTCAGGTTCGAAGTCAGAAACGGCTTCCGCACGGGACGGGTTCAGGTTCCGGTCGACGGCTAGTAACGGAAGGTCAGGGAGATGTAGCCGTCCCAGACCTCGTCGACCACCGGATTGAGGGCATTGAGTGAATTCAGCTCGGCGATCTTCATGGGTTCGCCCATGGGATTGCCGCTGCCCGTATACTCATAGTCGTAGTATCTCACGCCGATGGTGGCGAAGAAGTTATCGTTGAAGATCGGCTGATGCCAGTAGCCTTCATAGACACTGCCGCGTACGGCCAGCTTGCTGCCCACCAGGGAGTCCTCGGCGCCGGTGAAGTTGAACCAGTACTGGGAACCGTAGTTGTACTCCAGGCCGAACTTGGCATCCCAGGGCATGGGAAAGACGGCGCCCAGATAGATCATGTAGCCGTCCCGATCTTCCAACTCGCCGTTTGAGTTGAGCAGTCCCATCCCCATTATTTTATAGAAGGGGTTGGCCGATGTCCGGGATGCTTGGGTGTGGCTCCAGGAGCCGGACAGGAACAGGTCGATGTCCTTGTCGAACCGTTCGGTCAGGTTGGTTCGCAAGAGCAGAGAGGCGGCATCCCAGTCGCCGAGTTCGGTCATCGGCTGCAGTCGTGAAATGTAGCCGCCGGTATTCTGTTCGAAGGTGAAGGTGCTGTCAGCATTCTCGGTGACGATGAAGGGCATGACGGTCAGCCCGGTGAACCCGTCGGTGATGTCCCAGGCATGGGCCCAGTTCAGCACGGCACTGGTCGAGTCGTTGTCGAACAGGGTGGCGATGACGCCGAACATGTGCACGTCATCCACATCGGGCTGCTGGTTGCCCAGCGAATAGGTGTTGCCCCAGTCGCCTTCGAAGCCGACGCCGTAGCACATCTTGAAGGCTGCACCGGGAATGCCGGTGACATCTTCCAGGCCCAGGTTGTAGGAGGCGCCGTCGAACTGCCAGTTGATGATCGTGGCCAGCGGAGAGCCGCCTTCGAGGCTGTTGTTCAGGTACTCCAGGGGCGGTCCGTCGGTGGAGGGCCGGCGGCCCAGGGAGAAGTTGGTGGGCACGCGTCCCAGGTCCTGCTTATAGTTGAAGTAGGCCCGTTCCAGACGGATGGTATCCCCGTGGGGCAGGCTGGAGGTGTTGCCGTCCAGGGTGACGTCGCCCAGACTGCCCTGGTTGAACTTGACCTCGGTGCTGTCGCCGAAGACCTTGTAGGCGGCCAGACGACCGGAGAAGCTGAGCTGGTCGTTGACCTTGGCACTCATGTTCAAACGGAACTTGTTGGTCAGGATGATGTCGTTGGTGGCGTCGTATTTTTCGGTAGGCGGAATCATGCCGGCAGCGGCCATCTGGCCCATGCGCTGCTGAATTTCAGCCAGGGTGCCGTTGTTGAATCCACCGGCGGCATAATCGGTGAAAAAACCGTTGATCAGGGCGCCGGGCGCCGCCTGAATGTTATCGTATTGCAGGGTATCGGCCCGGGTGCGTAACTCCACGCCGAAGGCAACCTTGTCCGTTGCCGTGTGCAGTTCGGCCTTGTTGAGCCGGTCGTCCATCTCCGCGATCGCCTCTTCCTTGTCCTGGCTTTTCCTTTCAATATCCTCCAGCTTTTTCTGGACGGCCTCCATCTCCTTTGACATCTGCTCCAGGCGCTGCTTCAACAGCTTCACATCTTCCTCCGCCGAAGCGATGCCGGGCAGGGCCACACCTAACAGGAACAAGATTCCCATCATCGTGCCGATGGTGGTTTGCTTCCATCCTTTCTGTCTCATGTCTCCTCCTTGTGGAATGTGTAAACTATTATCATCTGTTCTTACCCGGTACATTCTGAGCAACGGGTATGCCAGCGGCCCGAATTGCATGAAAAAAGTTTCAACCACAAGATAATAAACAATAAAATAGACTTTCAGAAGCTGCTTGCAAAATGGCTTGAAACCGTTTAAGTTAACAAGTGTTAAGTTAACGGGTTAGCATGTTGCCTTGACAACGTTAACATGTGAACGGAGGCGTCATGGATATTGCCAAATACTGGAAAACTATCGTGGACACACTGCAGGACGGTCTGATGGTGGTGGATCCGAAGGGTAGAATAATTGCAGCTAATCCAGCAGCAGAGCGGGTTACCGGCTATACGGCCGATGAACTGATCGGGAAATCCTGCCGAGTACTGAATTGTACCGGATGCAAAATCATCGGTCAAGGGGCCGGCGCCCAGTGGTGCGGCCTTTTCAACCGGGGTGCCATCAAAGAGAAAAAGTGCCTGATCACCAACAAGGACCGCCATTCGGTGCACATCATCAAGAGTGCATCGGTGCTGCGCAACGAAGCGGGCGAAGTCATCGGTGCCGTCGAAACGCTGACCGACATCACCGAACGGATCCGTCAGCAGCAGGAGATCAGCAACCTGCGCAAGACCTTTCACCTGGATGAGGGGTACCACGGCATCCTGGGCAAGTCCCCGGCGATGCTGAACCTTTTCGAGATGATCGAGAATGTGGCGCAGTCCGACACCCCGGTGATGATTCAGGGCGAGAGCGGCAGCGGCAAGGAACTGGTGGCCCGGGCCATCCACCGGGCCAGCGGCCGCAGCGAAAAGCCCTATGTCAAGGTCAACTGTGCGGCGTTGAACGAAAACCTGTTGGAAAGCGAGCTATTCGGTCACGTGAAAGGAGCCTACACCGGTGCGGACCGTACCCGTGTGGGCCGTTTCGAAGCCGCCCATCAGGGGACCCTCTTTCTGGACGAGATCGGCGACATCCCCCCTGCCATCCAGATCAAGCTGCTGCGTGTGCTGGAGGACCGCAAGATCGAACGGGTGGGGGATAATCGGTCCATCCCCGTGGATGTGAGGGTGATTACCGCCACGCACAAGAATCTGGATCTCCTGATTGAACGAGGCCTCTTTCGGGAGGATCTTTATTTCCGGATCAACGTCTTCCCTTTGTTCTGCCCGACTTTATCCGAGCGTCGGGAGGACATCCCACTGATCGCCCAGAGCTTCATCCGCAGAAATGCGGTGAGCAGCGGCAAAAAAATCATCGGACTTACTCCTGACGCGTTGGAGACCCTGACGAATTATTCATGGCCGGGCAATGTGCGTGAGTTGCGAAATGCCATCGAGTACGCCTTTGTCCTTTGCCAGAGCGGGGGCATCGGTACTCAGCATCTGCCCCACAAGATCGTTCACGGCACCCTCGATCCAAGGGAAACCTGTGAACTGGACCCGGGGTGCGCCAAGGATCGGGACAGCCTGATTCACGTGCTGCGGAAGGCTGACGGCAATCAGTCCAAAGCGGCCAAGATGCTGGGTGTCAGCCGGGTGACCGTCTGGAAGCGGATGAAGAAGCTCGGGATCGATATCAAACAGGATGTGGGTTGACCCCTACCCGCGGGGTCCGGCAAAAACCGTTGACATTTATACCACGATGTGGCAGGAATGGGTCCTTATGATTTTTTGCCCGTAAATTCGATAGGTTATTTTTATTATTGTTATCTGGTTGGAGCGTTTTGTTGATCGTGGCCTGGAGCGCCACTATAGTATTCACCCTTCGGTTGCAGCTATTGACGATTTTGGAATCAGACACGTAAAGCCATGAAAGACAAAGAATTCAGCGCAGTTCGAAAGAGACTGGAAAAAACTCAGAAACAGATGGCTCAGCTTCTGGGAACCTCCATCAAGGCCATCCACAGCTATGAGCAGGGCTGGCGCACCATTCCCGTGCATGTGGAGCGTCAACTCTATTTTTTGCTCACCCGCAAATGGGGTGGTAAAAACGGTGTCAAACCCTGCTGGGACACTCGCACCTGTCCCCCGGAACAGCGCGAACAGTGCCCGGCCTGGGAATTTTCCACCGGAGACCTGTGCTGGTTTATCAACGGCACGATCTGTGACGGAATGGTCCACGGTTCCTGGAAGGAGAAAATGAAGCTGTGCCGCACCTGTGATGTGTTCAAGGCAACCCTGGCCAAAATCGACGATGAGTGAATATATTCAGCATGACCAGCAGGGATCGTCGGTGGGCCGGGTGGAAAAGCGGACGTATACTTTCGCCCGGCCGCCGGCAGCCATGCGACTGGAATGCGGTGCTACCCTCGGTCCGGTGACCCTCGCCTATGAAACCTGCGGCCGTCTCAACGAAGACCGGACCAATGCAATTCTGATTCTGCATGCCCTCTCCGGTGATGCCCATGTCGCCGGGACTTACACCGACAGCGACGACAAACCGGGGTGGTGGGATTTCATGGTGGGGCCGGGAAAGGGGATCGATACGGACCGCCATTTCGTGATCTGCACCAATATCCTGGGCAGCTGCATGGGGTCGACCGGCCCCGCCTCCATCGATCCGACGACCGGCAAGCCCTACGGACTGAGTTTTCCGGTGGTCACCATCGCAGACATGGTGGATGCCCAGAAGCAGCTCATGGATCATCTGGGTGTACATCGGCTGCATGCGGTAATCGGCGGATCCGTGGGCGGCATGCAGGCGCTGGAGTGGAGCGTGCGTTACCCGGACAGGGTTGAATCCGCCGTCCTTCTGGCTACCACCACCCGGCACAGCGCATTGGCCATTGCCTTCAACGAGGTGGCCAGACAGGCCATCATGGCCGATCCCAAATGGAACGGGGGGGACTACCACAATGGGGAAAAGCCGGACCTGGGGCTGGCCGTGGCCCGGATGATCGGACATATTACCTATCTCTCCGACGAATCCATGCGGCTCAAGTTCGGCCGGCGGCTCCAGGACAAGGCGGATTTTTCCTTTAACTTCGACGCGGATTTCCAGGTGGAGAGCTACCTGCGCCATCAGGGCCGCAAATTCGTGGACCGGTTCGATGCCAACGCCTTTCTCTATATCACCAAGGCTGCGGACTACTTCGACCTCGAGCGGCAATACGGTGATGGATCTGCCGTGGCCGCCTTTTCCGGCGCACGGGCCAGGTTTCTGGTGCTTTCATTTACGTCAGACTGGCTTTATCCGACCTACCAGTCCCGGACCATGGTCAAGGCCATGAAAAAAAACGGCCTGAATGTGAGCTTCTGCGAAATCGAGGCCCAGTGGGGACACGATGCCTTCCTGCTTCCCAGCGACCGGCTGTCCGGCATCATGAAAGGGTTTTTGGACGGTGACAACGATCAGTAATGGGGGCAACGGTATTCGCTATGACCTTCAGCTGGTGGCTTCCTGGATTCCCCAAGGGGCCCGGGTGCTGGGGCTGGGATGCGGAGACGGCGCCCTGCTTCACTATCTGAAAACCCGCAAGAATGCGGTCTGCACCGGCATCGACATCGACGAAGGCTGCGTGGCCCGCTGCATCCAACGGGGGTTGACCGTACTGCAGGGGGATATCAACGAAGAGGTCAGAGACTATCCGGACGATGCCTTTGATTTCGTGATCCTGGCCCAGACCCTGCAGCAGATTTACGACCCGGCGCCGCTGATCCGTGAGATGCTGCGGATCAGCCGTCAGAGTGTCGTCAGTTTCCCCAATTTCAGCCACTGGCGGGTTCGGCTGATGCTGGCGTTAACCGGGCACGCACCGGTGACGCCGCAGTTGCCCTACCAGTGGCACGATACCCCCAATATCCGGGTGATCACCCTGTCCGACTTCAGGCGATACGCCCGGCAGGTGGGATTCAGAATTTTGAAAGAGGTGGGTATCGACACCGACCGGCGGGATCGGTCCGGAAGGATTGTCCGCTTTTCGCCGGACCTGTTTGCCACGTACGGCCTGTTTCTGATCGCCAAGGAGACCTCGTGAAGATTGTATCCATTGCTGTCAGCCGAAAAAAGGGAACCCGAAAAACCCTCGTGGATCGAGCCCGGGTGATTCAAAACCATGGTCTGGACGGGGATGCCCACGCCGGCCCCTGGCATCGTCAGGTGAGTTTTCTGTCCTCGGAAAGCATTCAGGAGGCCCGGGAGAAGGGACTCGAGGTGGACTTCGGGGATTTCGCAGAAAATGTGGCTACCGTTGGCGTCGACTGGAAAAACCTGCCTGTGGGAACGCGGGTGAAGCTGGGTACGACGACTATCGTAGAAGTCTCTCAAATCGGCAAGGTCTGCCACAAACCCTGCGCCATCTATTACCAGGCCGGCGACTGCATCATGCCGCGGGAAGGGGTCTTCGCCCGGGTGATCCGGGGGGGCGAGATTGCCTGCGGAGATCCCATCGAAATCATGGCAGCATCGCCTGATGCTGCCGGGCAACAAAATTCTAAAAAATAGAAGGAGATTTCAACACAGACAAAATAATTACCACAATGTGGTATTTTTTCCTTGACAGAGGGAGGGGATCCAGTTATCTTGTATTCAACACCCCATAAGTATTATTCAATCCCTCTACCCTTGGCGGCTCTGCTACACTACCCCACAACAGCAGAGCCGCCCTTCCTTTTATATGGCCCCCGATCTTTTCGACCAGTTGTGCGTGCCGGCGGGTTATGACGCAAATCATTGTGGGATATCGGTTTTTCTGTTAAGAGATGCCGAAAATGAAAATACCCATAAAGCCGCATTTGCTAACGGTGGTCCGTGGCGGTCGGAAGGAACGCCCCATCTGATGAAATCATTTGAAACCCTGTTTGCCGAACTCAAGGACAAGGCCGCGCGCAAGGACCCCCATTCGGGAACCGTACGTCAACTGGAAAATGGGGTTCATGCCATTGGCAAGAAAGTGATCGAGGAAGCCTGTGAAGTGTGGATGGCCGCCGAGCATGAAGGCCGGGAGCGCACTGCCGAGGAAATATCCCAACTGCTCTACCACGTTCAGGTGATGATGATTGCCTGCGGTCTGGAGCTGGAGGATGTCTACCGCCACCTGTGACGGCGCCGTAAAAAGTCCGATATCTGCGTTACGCTTCATCCCTCGTCACTGCGGCGTACCTTCAGTACGCCTCATTCCTCGGGATTGAACATGAATGTTCGCCGTAAAGACGATGATCTGTTTATAGTTCGCTCGCTCAAGCTCGCTTTCGCGGCCCGCAAGCCTTGATCTCGAACTTTTTACGACACCGTCTGACAGGGTAAGGTGATAATTATCTCACCTGTTGCTTTTTCTGGGGAAGTCATCGCTGCGGCCTTGGCCTGACCCAAAATCTACCTTCTGTGAATGGAATCCGGATTTTTTACGACCGCTCATCTATCGCTAACACATTAAAGCCATAACAGGTAATAGTTGCCCCGAAGTGACCCGATGGCCTTAAAAGGAATCTTTTTATCATGTTAAAAATCGCCCTGCCCAACAAGGGATCGCTCTCCGAAGACGCCGTGCAGCTGATCCGGGAGGCCGGCTACAACTGCCGCCGCTACAGCCGCGAACTGATCGTGTTCGACAAAGCCAACCAGGTGGAGTTTGTTTTCCTGCGCCCCCGGGACATCGCCATTTATGTGAGCAAAGGCATTCTGGACATGGGCGTGACCGGCCGTGACCTGGCCGTGGACAGCGGGGCGGATGTGGTGGAACTGCTGTCCTTGGGATTCGGCAGGTCCGATTTCCACTATGCCGTCCCCGCCGAGACGGGTCTGGCTCCGGACCAGTTTGCCGGAATGCGCATCGCCACCTCCTATCCCCGACTGGTCATCGAAGACCTGAAACGCCGGGGTGTGGATGCGGAAATTATCCGACTGGACGGGGCCGTGGAGATCTCCATCCGTCTGGGGGTGGCCGATGCCATTGCCGATGTGGTCCAGACCGGGCGAACCCTCAAGGCGGCCGGACTCAAGGTGGTTGGGCTCCCGCTGCTGCACAGCGAAGCGATCCTGGCCGCCCGGACCCGAGACATCGAGCGGCAGGAGCCTGTAGGCACATTTCTGGACCGGATCCGCGGTATCGTCGTGGCCCGGGAGTACGTGATGGTCGAGTACGACATCCCCGAAAGCATGCTGGAGATGGCCTGTGTCATCACCCCGGGCATCGAGTCTCCCACGGTCTCCCCGTTAAGCAAAAAAGGGTGGGTGGCGGTCAAATCCATGTCCAAAAAAAAGGATGTGAACCAGATCATGGACAGCCTCTCCAAAATCGGGGCCAAGGGAATTATCGTCACCGACATCCGCACCTGCCGGATATGAGGCAAAAAATAAGGGGCTTAGGATGCAAAATTAA
>JAHLLR010000073.1 GCA_020444075.1 Deltaproteobacteria bacterium | reverse complement strand
GGTGGTCGTCCGCCCCGTGGAAAAACGCACGGTGCCCTTGGCCCATTCCAGCGGCACCCGCATGGCTTCCAGGACATGGGACAGGGTCACGGTGTCCGAATGGCAGGCCGCACCGGCCGATGCGGCCACCTCCAGTCCGATCTCTTCCAGAATGCGGTTGGCCTCCAACCCCTTGAAAGAAAGGCTCAGGGTGTTGGGCAGCCGCTTTTCAGGATGGCCATTCAGTCGAATGTCCGCCATGCCATCCATCAGGCCCGCGTGCAGCCGGTCCCGCATGGCCTTCAGGTGACGACCGGCATAATCGAGATTGCGGTCAGCCATCTCGCAGGCCTTTCCCAATCCCACGATCTCCAGCACGTTTTCGGTTCCGGCCCGCCAGCCCATCTCCTGACCTGCCCCGTGGCAGAATTTTTCGGGCTGCAGCCCCTTTCTCACGTAAAGCGCACCGATACCCTTGGGGGCGTAAAGTTTATGCCCGGCCACCGAGAGCATGTCCACCTTCATCGATTCAACCTCAACGACAATCTTGCCAAGGCTCTGAGCCGCATCGGTGTGCATGCAGATCCCTTTTTCCGTGGCAATTTTCGCGATCGCTTCGATAGGCTGAATCGTTCCGACCTCGTTGTTGGCATGCATAATGGAGATCAGGATGGTGTCCGGCCGGATGGCGGTGGCCACATCATCGACACTGACCATGCCGGTGTCATCGACATCGACAAACGTGGTCTCAAAGCCTTCCTTTTGCAGGTATCGGCAGACCTCCAGCACCGCCGGGTGCTCTACGGTGCTGGTAATCAGGTGGCGGCCTTTTTCCTTAAGGGTTCGGGCCATGCCCTTGATGGCGTGGTTGTTCGATTCAGTGCCTCCGGAAGTGAAGAATACCTCTTCCGGCAGGCAGCCCAGCAGACCGGCCACCTGCCGCCGGGCGGCCTCGACGGCTCGTTTGGGCCGGATACCGAACCAATGCGAGCTGGAAGGGTTGCCGAATTCAGTTTCCAGAAATGGCCGCATGGCCGCAATCACTTCCGGGTCATGGGGGGTGGTGCCGTTGTAGTCCAAATAGATGGGGTGAACCCTAGTATCCATCCACATTTCCTTCGTCATTTGAAGTCATTGAGTGTCGACTCAAAAGCCCGCCAATCCCAGGGAGGGCGGAGACTATCCGCTGAATCGTCAACCGGCCAGGGCCATTCTTGAGGGATCGGGCTGCGACACACCAAACGGTCTCCCTGGGTGGGATGGTCCACCACCAACTCGTGGGCCAGCAGGGCGATCTGCCGGTCGGGGAGCGGTGCATCGGCACCGTAGCGCAGGTCTCCCAGGATCGGGTGCCCCATGTGGGCCAGCTGAATACGGATCTGGTGACGCCGGCCGGTTTCCAGGGAAATTTTCAACAGACTTTTTCCTGAGTCCCTGCCGAGGACGGCATAGCGCAGCCGAGCCTCCTGGCTGCGGTCCGTGGGCGTCGGGACCACACGGCTCAGGCGATCCCGACGCTCGATGTGATCGATCAGCCGGCTGGCTTCCCTGGAAACCGCCCCGCTGACCACGGCCAGGTAATGCTTTTCGACCGACCGTTCACGGAATTGTCTGGACAGACGAGCCGCTGCCTTGGACGTGCGGGCAAACAGGACCACCCCGGCGACCGGGCGGTCCAGCCGGTGAACCATGGCCAGAAACACCTTGCCCGGTTTGTGGTAGCGGTCCTTGAGCCATTGTTTTCCCAGGTCCAGCAGGCAGACGTCGCCGGTACGATCCCCTTGCACCAGCAGTCCCGATGGTTTATAAACCGCCAGCAGATGGTTGTCCTCGTAAATGACCGGCCAACGGGAGTCAAAGAACGGAAGGCCTTCGGTTTCGGCGGGGTTGGCGAGCATTGTTTCTATCCGATGAGCGAATTTTAATGTTACGATAAGGCTTCGAGAATTCTCAGCCACAAGGAGTAGCATGTGAATACAGCAGGTTCAAGGCCTTCTCAAACCGCGGGGGATCGTGGTCGGAAAAAGACCCCCGGCCCCGGGCAGATGGATGCGCTGCTGCAGCGCTGCGGCATCAACCTGGCTGCTTCCCAGCTCAAACAGCTGTGGGCTTACCATCAGCTGTTGCGGCGACACGATACGGAATTGAACCTCACCAGGATCCGCAATTTTGAAAATATGGTCGTCAAGCTCTACGCCGATTCCATCCTGCCGGCCCTGCATGCGCCACTGCCTTCACCGCTGCTGGACCTGGGCACCGGTCCCGGCATGCCCGGCATCCCGCTTAAAATTTTTCGGCCGGATCTTCATATCTTGCTGGCCGAAAGCCGGCAGCACCGCAGCGACTTTTTGAAAACGGCCGTCTCCGTGCTGAGCCTGGCCGGTCTGGATGTGGTCGAACGGGGGATTGCCCCGGACTACGAACGACCCGTGGCCGGTGTGATCACCCGGGCCGTCGAACCCATCGCCGACACCTTGGCGCGTATTGCCGGTTGTCTGGTGCAGGACGGCATGGTCATCTTCATGAAAGGGCCGCGGTGCGACGAAGAAATCGAAAAGGCCGCGAAAATGTTTGCGTCGGCATATGAGCTGGCCGAGGACATTCCCTACCAGATCCCTCACACCCCGCATCGACGCCGCCTGGTGGTTTTTCGACGAAAAACCCGGCCGGCCCCTGCCAGGGTCACGCCTCAAATTATGGAAAAACACCGCATAAAGATCATCGAAAGCGAAAGCAACGCGATTTTCAAGGATCTTAAAAAACTCCTGAGCGGCCGCGGGGTCAAGAAACAGAGAAAAACCCTGGTGTGCGGCGCCACGCTGGTGGCCGAGGCAATGGAACGATCCCCGCAGCGCTGCCGAGCCTGGATCACCAGCGGCAACCGCCAACCGCCGCCATCCGAGGCCCCCTCCGATCTGGAGTGGGTTCAACTGGCACCGGACCTGTTTCAGTCTCTGGACACGTTCGGAACCAAACATCCCATCGTTCTTTTCGATATTCCTGCCCCCGAACCCTGGCATCCTGAAAACGGCCCGCTTACCGGCTGCAGCCTGCTGGTTCCGTTTCAAGACCCGGAAAATGTGGGTGCCGTCATTCGCTCTGCCGTGGCATTCGACGTGGATCGGATCATTCTGCTTGCCGAAAGCGCCAATCCGTTCCACCCCAAGGCAGTACGCGCCTCAGCCGGGACCGTCTTTTCCGCCAGGCTGTTCCAGGGCCCGTCTTTGTCTGAAATCCCCCCAAACCTGACGGTGATCGCCCTTTCCTCCTCGGGCCAACCGCTGTCTCAAACCCGGTTTCCCACAGCCTTCTGCCTGCTTACCGGTATGGAAGGCCCCGGATTGCCTTCCCGTTGGCAGGCGGAAACCGTGGCCATCCCCATGGCTCCCGGTGTGGAATCACTGAATGCGGCCGTGGCCACCGCCATCGCCCTCTATGAATGGCGCCGGTTCATTTCAGGTCGGTAGGTTAAAAAAAAGGGGAGCGATAGGCTCCCCTTTTTAACACACCAAAGAATGTAGCGATCTACTTGCGTCCGCTGTACTCCTGATAGGTCATGGCTGTCGTGCGGTAGACAATGTGGGCCAGTTTGGAAAACGGGGTGTAGGCAAACAGGCTCCAGATGAACATCAGATGCAGGAAATAGACGACTGCCGACAGGCTGTACATCCCGCCCAGACGCAGCATCTGGGTCAGCATACCGGTTGCACCCAGGCAGAGTACCAGGCCCACCAGGTACCAGTCCCAATAACTGGAAATTTGATCCTTTTTCCCCAGGCGGTTTTTCAGCAGCAGGATGCCACCGATGATCAGGGCGATACCGCTGATGTTGCCCAGCCATTTGACCGGGTTGATCTGGCTGTAGGGACCTTCAATGTGGAAAATCCACTCGGCGGCAAAAAAGCAGTTGGTAACGACGAACAGGCCGATGAAGCTGAAAAGAACCATCATGTGAGCCGTCGACCGATCCCGGTTTTCACCGCACTCGTTGAATTTCTGGTGCTTCAGGATCGTGGGCACGGTCCGGATCAGGGCCTGGACAAAGCCGGCGGGATCGATTTTCGCCTTGTCGGTCTTGCCTTCCTTAACGGCATTGGCATGCATATCGGTCAAAAACCGTTTCAGGCCCAGGGCAAAGACAGCTACGGCACCGAAAAAGGTCGGAATCATGATGATGTCCACCAGGTAGTTGCCGATGTAATCCGCCTGCCACAGGTGGTCGCCGGTGGGGGCAAAGTTCAGCCAGTTCACGCCCACCATCTTCAGCAGCAGACCCACCACCAGAAAAATAATGGCCGGAATGGCCAGCAGAATAGGCAGTTTCTTGGGGTCGCTGACCATTCTGGCCAGGGCTTTGGGCGTGGCATACTCGATGACCGTGGCTGCACGTACCGCCGCCAGGACGTCACCGGGCTGAGCCCCGCGGGGGCACAGGGTGGAGCAGTCGCCGCAGTTGTGGCACAGCCAGACGTCGCCGTTGCCGATCAACCGGTCTTTCAACCCCCAGGATGTGGCGATCATTTCCTTTCTGGGAAATGGCTTGGTATCCGGGGAGATGGGGCAGGCCACAGCACAGGTCGCGCATTGGAAGCACTTTTTAACATCGGCGCCTCCCAGTCTGCCCACTTCTTTAATAAAACCCACATCAGGTTCAACCAGATATGAATCCGCCATTGGTAACCTCCTCACTTGGCAAAAAATGGGTGGGAAAGGCGGCATTCACCGCCTTTCCATCGTATCAGAAAATTATTAGAAGCCCTTGAACGGGTTCGGACCCAGTGCCTCGATCGATTCCACGAAATCATTGATGATCTGCGGGATCTTGTCATAGTCGTCGATGGCCACTTCAAACTGGGCCACCCGCTCATTTTCCAAAGCCAGGCTGGCCAGGGCGTCGCCAATCTTTTTCATACGGATCTCGGCCAGTTCGGAGCCTTTGACAAAGTGGCACTGGTAGTCGTCACCGTGTTTGCACCCCAGCAGAAAGACACCGTCCATGCCCTGGGACAGGGCATCCTTGATCCAGATCACGTTCATGGATCCCAGACAACGGATCGGAATCAGGCGGACGTCCGCCGAGTAGGATAGCCGGTTGAGACCGACCATATCCAATGCCGGGTAGGCGTCGTTTTCGCAGACCAGTCCCAGGATGCGATACGGCGGTTCTGAGTAGTCGTCTTCGGACGGCACGCCCACGGCCTTGACCATGGAGCCGACGCTGTCGATGTTGTAGTCGGCAAACCCGATGATACGTTCGGGGCAGGCCCCCATGCAGGTACCGCAGCGGCGGCAGCGCGTGGGATTGGGTTTGGGGGTCCCTTTTTCATCGTCGTCAAGGGCCCCGAAGGGGCACTCTTCGGTGCAACGCTTGCACTGGGTACAACGCTGGAAAAAGAAGTCCGGGAAAGTCATATCACCGGAGCGCGGATGGACACTGACACCGCGGTTGACGGACTCCAGACACTGGATGGCCTTCAGCGCCGCACCGGAGGCATCTTCAATGGCCTCTTCCATGGTCATGGAGCGGCGTATGGCGCCGGCAGCGTAAATACCGGTCCGCTGGGTCTCATAGGGGAAACAGATGAAGTTGGAATCGACATAACCGTTGAACAGGCCGATATCGCGGAAACCCGGACCCTGGCGGTAGGCCAGGTTGATCACCGGGTCATCGTTGGTTACGGGAACCATACCGGCGCCCAATACCACCAGGTCCGCCTTCACCTGGAGTTTTTCGCCCAGCAGGGTGTTCTCGGCATCCACGATCATGCCGTCACCGTTCTTGGCTACGCTCATCACGGCGCCTTTGGTCATGAAAATACCGGGATCCTGCTGCAAGCCCTTGTAGAACAGTTCGGAAAACCCGGGAGTACGCATGTGCTGGTAGAAAATAAAAGCCTTGCCGTCATCGTAGTCTTCCCGGACGTACTTGGCCTGCTTCAGCGAAACCATGCTGGTGACCGCGCCGGCATAGGCGAAGTCGCTGTCGGATTCGCCTTTGCCCGGACTCTGAACGAAAACCACGGATTTGGCGGCCTTACCGTCCGAAGGACGTACGATCTTACCGGCCTTGGCGATCTCTTCGAACTGATGGTTAGTAATCACGTCGGGCAATTCACCATACCCCAGATGGGCGTACTGGTCGCCTTTCAGTTTGTCAGGACGCCATCCGGCGGCCAGGATGACGGCGCCGAACAGTTCGCCGTTGGGATCAAGCTGCAGGATGTCATTTTTGCCCTCGTTGTAGGCCAGGTAGGCCTCGTGCTGCTTCTCGGCGTCCAGTTCCTTGCCGTTTTCGTCCAGTTTCATCTCGGGGGGCAGCGGAAAAGGGACGTCGAAGGGGATCTTCTCCCCGGGTTTTTTGAGGGTAACGGTGAACTCGCCGGGCTGACCGGCAATCCGGGCAACCTCGGTCTCGGTTTTAACAGTGATGTTGGGAAGGGACTCCACTTCCGCAATCTTGGCCGCCACCACAGGGGGAATCAGCGCATCGTAGGGCGCGGAAACCGGGATCTGTTTTCTCACCTTGGCCGCATAGCCGCCCAGGGCTGCGGTTTTTTCGACAATGGTGACATCGTATCCGGTCTTGGCCGCGTCAATTGCCGCAGACATGCCGGTGATGCCGCCACCCAGGACCAGAATCTTCCTGGACAGGTTCTCGACTACGTAGGGCTCCGGCAGCTTGATCTTCTCTACGCGGATCATGCCCATCTTAATGTAGTCTTCGGCCATCATCTGAACGCGGTCGAAGTTGTCCTCGTCTTCCTTCTCTTCTTCGGTCAGCGCCGGGAACTCACTGCGCGGGTGTGACCAGACCACGCCTTCACGCAGGTTGACCCGGTCCACAATGCAGCCGTCAAAGCGGAAGATATCGAAATTTACCCGGCGGGAGCAGGCCGCAATGACCAGGGAGTTGGTGCCGTCGGCAATGTCTTTTTTCAGTAATTCAACCCCGTCCTTGCCGCAAAGGAACGGATGGGTTTTGACAGGCACGCCCTCTTCTTCAGGAACCCCGCACAGGGCCTTTACATCAAGGGATTCCCCGATGCCACAACCTTCGCAGATATATACACCATACTTTTTATCCATGGGTTACCTCCTACCTTTTCACCAGGGTTTGAATGGCCTTCAGGGCCATGCCGGTCGCATTCTGGTTGGATGAGATCACGTCTGCCGGCTTGGTGGCGCAGCCTGACGCAAACATGCCGCCCTTTTCAAAATCATTGATGAAGAATCCGTCATCGTTGGTCTTCAAATCGGCAGGCAGTTTGGCGTTGGCGGCGGTGGGTTGCATACCCGTGGCCAGAACAGCCATCTCCACCGTCTGGTGAATCTTTTCCCCGGTGACTGCATTTTCGGCAACCACGGTAATGTTCTTGGTGGCCGGATCTTCGCTGACTTCGGCAACTTTCCCCTTGATCAGGAACACGTTCTTGTCTTCCTTGATCTTGTTGTAGAACTTTTCATACCGGTCGCCGGGCGAGCGGATATCGATGTAGAAGATATACACCTTGGTGTCCGGATACTGTTCCCGAATGTAAGTGGCGTGTTTCAGGGATGCCATACAGCAGATGTAGGAGCAGTAGGGCAGATGATTTTCATCACGCGAGCCGGCGCACTGGACGAAAGCCACGCTTTCCGGGGCCTTGTCATCGGACGGGCGAACGATCTTGCCCTGGGTGGGGCCGGATTTGGAAGCAAGGCGCTCCAGCATCATGTTGGTAATGATGTTGTCATACTGGCCGAAGCCCAGGTTGTCGATCCGGTGGGCGTCGTATGGCTCCCAGCCGGTGGCCCAGACGATGGCGCCCACGGGCAGGTCGACGGTTTTGGCCTGCATCTCCAGATCCACCGCATCGTATTTGCAGGACTCCTTGACCCGGTTGGCATCGTCGGTGCCGATAATCTGCGGCGAAATGACGAATTTGGCCGGGAAGGCCATTTCGAAGGGCAGATAGGCACCCTTGGTTTTGCACATGCCGAGGTTGTAATCATCGGACACCTCGGTCTGGCAGGCATCGGCGCAGGCGCCGCAGCAGGTGCAGTTCTCGTTTACATAACGGGGGTTGATTTTCACACTGACACTGTAATTGCCCGGTTTGCCGCTTACTTTTTCAACTTCCGCCAGGGTGAACACCTTGATTCTCGGGTTGTCCTTGATCCGGCGAAAATTGATCTCCAGTCCGCAGGTAGGAGGGCATAGCTTGGGAAAATACTGGTTCAGCTGTGCTACTCTTCCGCCCAGATAAGGATTCTTTTCGACCAGGAACACTTCATACCCCACTTCAGCGGCCTCGATGGCCGTGGTCAGACCGGCGATGCCGCCGCCGACTACCATAATGCTTCCACTCGCAGGGGCTGCTTTGTCGTTTGTCATGCTATCCCTCCGTGCATCAACGTTTCTAAAAGGTCATGAAAACATATTGTTAATAAAAAACTGCCGTTGGTTTCGGGTAATACCCGTTTATTGAAACTGGAAACGGGGAGCTGGAAACCGCCCTGCCGATACGCCCGGGCCTCCAGATGCCGGTTTCACGCTCCAATTCACTCCGGGAAGAACCTCGGTCGGCATGAGGAACCGTGAAGGCAACGTCCCAGATGGGTACTACCCGAAAATGGATAACCGATCACCGTTAATAAAAACCTCCAGGTGTCACAAGGACACCTGGAGGTGCTTTCCTATTCGACTATGGTGATAGCCGACATTCCATTACGGGATGATTTTGATGTAGTCTTTCTTGAAGACATCCCATTGTTTCTTTTCCGGATCGAACTTGGAGTCGACGAAGCAGAACCAGTTCTCGTCATCCTGTCCCGGATAGTCCGCCTGATAGTAGAATCCCGGATAACGGGTCTCTTTACGGTACTGGATGTGGCGCAGGTGAGCCTCCACCGTCCAGATGCGGTGATTGATTTCCCAGCATCTCATCAGCTCGTGCAGGTCCCCGGCAGCCATCTTTTCGCAGTCTTCACGCATGGTGGCCAGCAGATCCATGACGACTTCCAGAGATTTGGTGGTGGTCATGTAGTAGGTGGCGGTTCCGGCACCGTACTCATGGGTGGCCTTCATCAGGCGATACATCATGCCGTTGGGCTTGATGTAGTTGGGGTTGATGTCGATGGCGGTGGTGTAGTCCTTGTGGTCCAGGAAGGTGCGGACCGGCTTGTAGACCAGCGCGACCAGTTCGTCCTTGGACTGCTTCAGGGTCGGGGTGAAAGAAGCGAAATCCGTGGCGTAGCGCACCATCTGTTTGGCGGCGATACGGCCTTCGGCATGGGACCCGGAAGAGAACTTGTGCCCGGACCCGCCCACACCGTCACCGGCGGTGAACAGACCGTTTACGGTGGTCATACGGTTGTAGACCTTGCCGTTGGCGGCTTTGATCTTGTAGCTGGCCGGCACCCAATCCAGATCCGGGCCGGAGGTCCACAGACCGCAGCAGCCGGAATGGGAACCCAGCAGGTAAGGCTCGGTGGGCATGACCTCGGAGTTTTTCTTCTCCGGCTCGCAGTCCTGCGCACACCACAGGTTGGCCTGGCCACAGGTCATGTCGAGGAAGTCTTCCCATGCTTCGGACTCGAGGTGCTTGAGTTCCTTCTTGTCCATGGTTTTGCCCAGTTCGGCCAGAGCGGTCACGGTATCCATCATGATGGGGCCGCGGCCTTCTTTCATTTCGAACAGCATCAGGTGGTTACGCAGACAGGTCGGAGTAATCGCGGCCGTGCCGTAAGGCGCATATTTTTGCAGTTCGGCTTTGGCAGCGTCGCTGGCAGCAAAGTTCTCGCCCAGACCGTTGAGGGTTTTGGCTTTGAACAGCAGGAACCAGGCACCGACCGGGCCGTAACCGTCTTTAAAACGGGCCGGCGTGAAACGGTTTTCCATCATGGTCAGCTCGGCGCCCACCTTCATGCACATGGTGTAGGTGGAACCGGCGTTCCAAACCGGATACCAGGCGCGGCCTTTACCTTCACCGACCGAACGGGGCTGATAAATGTTCACCGCGCCACCGCAGGCAACCATCATGGTTTTGCATTTGATGATGTATACTTTGTTTTCACGCACGGAGAAACCGACGGCGCCGGCAATCTGATTGGGCACTTTGGCGTCCAGCAGCAGCTCAACGATGAAGCAGCGTTCGATGATGTTGTCATCACCAATTGCCAGCTTGGCGGCTTCGGCAACGATACGCTTGTAAGACTCGCCATTGATCATGATCTGCCATTTACCGGTGCGGACCGGTTTGGCGCCGGACTTCAGGGTCCCCATTTTCTGACCCTTCTTGCCGTCCAGGTTCTTGCCGTCCTCGGTTTTCTTCCAGACGGGCAGTCCCCACTCTTCGAACAGGTGTACGGAATCGTCGACATGGCAGCCCAGGTCGAAGATCAGGTCTTCGCGGACCAGACCCATCAGGTCGTTGCGCACCATGCGAACATAATCTTCCGGAGCATTTTCGCCAACGTAGGTGTTGATGGCGGACAGACCCTGAGCAACGGCACCGGATCTTTCCATGGCGGCCTTGTCGCACAGCAGAACGCTCTGGCCGTCCTTCAGCCATTTTTTAACTTCAAATGCGGCACCGCAGGCAGCCATACCACCGCCAACGATGAGAATGTCAACTTCGCGCTCGTCAACTTCAGGATCCCGCACGGCCTTGAGTTCACCCACAGGTTTATTCGGTAATGCCATATTTTATCCTCCTGTAGAAATACGAATTCTTAATGAAAATATCACCTGCAACCAATGGACTGGATTAGACCTTCGGCGTCGGGATGGCGTATCCGTCGGCTTCTTCGGTGGAGAGCAGACCACTTTCAAGATCTTTGCCTTTGAGGCTCGCATAGGCATTGGCCTGGCCTTCGGGGGTGGTCCGGATGGGGAACTTAAAGCGTTTGATAAGGCCGTTTCTGAACTTACAGGTCCACATCACGTCCTCGGTACCCATCATGGGCATAATGGAACTTCCCAGCGGCACGAAATCAGCATAACCGCGCACTTCGATGGCCTGGGTGGGGCAGATTTTTACGCAGGAAAAGCACTCCCAGCACTGATCCGGTTCCTGGTTGTAAGCTTTCATGGCGTTGGGATCCAGCACCATCAGGTCATTGGGACAAATGTACATGCAAGCGGTTTTATCGCCGCCCTTGCAGCCGTCACATTTTTCCTGAATTACAAAACTTGGCATTTAGTATACCTCCTACGGTTAGTTAAAAAGATTTCACTCAACCTACTTCCGAAACTAAGGCGTTACCTCCTGTTCGTCGCACCTCCCTTCCATAGATTAGGTGTCCGAATGGTTTCGACCCGGACAGTTACATTGGGTTAACCTAAAACCCCATACCCTGTTTCTTCAAAACACGACGTGCAGACATGAATCCAATGCGCTGCGGCATTGATTTGTTCGATTGAATATATCGTATAAATTCGGGAAGATAGTCATTGTGTAACACAAGGTAAGATCAATACCATCCAGCATATTCATTGTCAAGAATTTTCGGAAACATAAAAGCCTAAAAGATGCAGTCACTTACATTCGACCCTGCGACAGGCTACATATCGGTGGACCCTCCTGCAAAGGTACAATATGTAGTGGAAAATTCTGATCGACGACTCCCATCATCAACTCGTTTGGAATTGGTTTCCGATTCAGTCAATTTAAGGAAAGCGGATCAAAATTGCGGTTGACATGCTTGCCCAGCGTGCTACCACTGGCCCACCCGATCTGAACGCAACCATACTGGAGTCCGGCCATGCAACCCGCCGTCACGCCGCTGAAAAATGATCAGACCTTCTGTTTCACCTGCTCTCCGCAGGCGGCCTGTTTCAACGCCTGCTGCCGGAACCTTAACCAGGTATTAACCCCGTATGATGTATTGTGCCTCAAACAGTTTCTGAAGATGTCATCCAGCGAGTTTCTCAACAGGTACACCACGGAGAACACCGGCCCCGGGACCGGACTGCCGGTGGTCTCCCTGCGATTCAGTGATGCCGATGACCTGGCCTGTCCCTTCGTCACCCGTGCCGGCTGCCGCGTTTACCCGGCCCGGCCGGCCTCCTGCCGTACCTATCCCCTGGCCCGGGGCGTCTCCCGCAACCGGGAAACCGGACGGTTGACCGAATACTGGGCACTGATTCGAGAGCCTCATTGCCTGGGTTTTAATAACGGACAACGGCAGACGGTGAACGACTGGGTGAACGACCAGCAAATTGCCACCCACAACCGCATGAACGATATGATGCTGGAACTGATCAGCCTCAAAAAACGGTTCCGGCCAGGTGCGTTGAGTCCTTCCGAAAAAAACCTGGTTTTTACCGCCTTATACGACCTGGATAGATTCCGCAGGGTTCTGTCTGAAGGGGAAACCACCTTCGCCACCAGCGCTGATACCCACACCCTCGACCGGCCAACAGCCAGTGACCGGGATCTGCTGCTCATCGCCCCGGAATGGATCAGGAAAAACGTATTAACGGGGGTCCCGGAAAAGGTGTGAATATGAAACCCAACCACAAAGTGGCATTGGTGCTTGGCGGCATCAAGGGTATCGGGAAAGCCATCAGCATTGACCTGCTGAGTCGCGGTACCCGGGTGGCGGCCACCTGGCATGACTGGCCGGAAAGCCTGGCAGCCATGCAATCCGATTTCGCCGGTACGGGAACGGACCACCTGATCGAACGCATCGACCTGCTTGACACGGATGCCGTTCCTGGTCTGGTGCAACGGATCATGGACCGATTCGGCCGGCTGGACATCCTGATCAACAACATCGAACGGGGAGGGTGGCCGGTGGTTCACGGCCGTTACACCCGGGAGCAGTGGGACATGGAGATGGCCACGACCCTGAGGGCCAAACAGTGGGTGTTCGAGACCGCCCTGCCTTACCTCAGGGCTTCCGGAGACGGCGCCGTAGTCAACATCTCTTCCATTGCCGGCATCATCGGCCGAAGCGGTCCGGCCAGCTATCTCTTCAACGAAGGGTATGCTGCAGCCAACCGCGGCATATCCCTGCTCACGGAAACCTGGGCCCGGTTAGGCGCCCCCCATGTGCGCGTAAACGAACTGATGCTGGGTGTTTTTGAAACCCGTCATGGGCCGGAAACCCGCGGATGGGGACTGCTGAGCGACCGCCAGCGGCAGGCCATCGCGGATCACACCCTGCTGGCCCGGACCGGTCGGATGGAGGATGTGGTGCGGGCCATTCGATTTATAGTGGATGACGCCCCGTTCATGACCGGCAGCGTGATCCGGTTGGATGGCGGCTACCCCCTGGGCGGTGAGCCCGTTGCCCCCATGCCCGAAGGGGTTGATTAGTAACCGCCATGCCCCACTCTGAACAACCCAATGACAGGCTGCGCTGAACGAGTGCTGGCAGCGGGCTTCATTTCCACCCGTCCCTTCATCTTGATCATAAAAAAAGTCAGCGACAGCCGTTATTCGAGGTCATCAGTTGAGCTTTTTTCTTCACCGCCTCCACGACCCGGCTGCGGCGCAGCCGGTCCCGGGGATCATCGCTGACCGCCGACAGAATTTTCGTCAGGTAAGCCTGCTGGTTGTCGATGGCCCGCTGATAAAGGTCTTCATCGATTTTCCACCTCACCTTGAAGTGGTGGACCATCAATCGGTTCGAGGATGACAGTTGGGTTTCAAAACGGTCCGCCATACGGATGAAAAAATCTTTTGACTGATGCATCAGGTCCAGTTCGTCTTCATAGTCGTCGATGCGGGCCTCGTTCAGCTCGTAAAATAAGAAAAGCAGTTTTTCCAAATAGGTACGATCCGCCATTTGGGCCAGGATGTCCGCCGTGGCCAGCATTTTGCCGACCTGCTCAATGGTTTTGTCCGGAAACGGAACCGATGCCAGATCGCAATTGAGATCGGTGCAGTGAATCATCGAAATACAGGCGTGGATTTCACTTTCCTGAAGGCCGAAGGCTGCGAAATGCTTTTGGAGGAAATCCATGCTACGCCGCACGTGGCAGGAGGTGTACTTGGCGCCGGTGCCTTCGGTGTCTTCGCTGTTTTGCAGGTATCCCGAATCATGCAGCAGGGCCGCCACCAGCCCTTGGTGAACCTGTCGGGAAGAAAGATGGATTCCCGTCTCCCACGCACCATGAAAAAGCCGGACCATGGCCAGAAAGCAATCGGTGACATGCTTGAGGTCGTGATAATCGGTATTGCAGCCCTGGATATCTTCCCAATCTCCCTGATACAGGGACACGGTTTGGTTGAAGGCAGACCGGATGGCCACCGGATCCATATCCGGAGAGAGATATTCAACCACGATTATCGCCTCATCCAAAACCGCTTGCGGGGATTCCATGTGGACCAGATTTGCCAGCTGGATTTCAGCCATATCTGGATTGTCCCTCCTGTTGTCGGCAGTTATCCGTCCTGCGGTTCAGGACCGCAGAAAAGAATCGGGCTGATCGGGTGCCTGATTTTGGTTCGGATGCAAGGCACGCCGATGGTTTCATGCGGGTACGATGGAATCAGTGACGCAACGCCGGTGCCAGGCCTTCTTTGGCTTTCGGGGGAAAGGGAAGAACCATTTCGCCCGAAAGCATGGCTACGGCGTTTCTGTCTGGCATGGATCAGCCTAAACTTCAAGCCAAATTTGCGATCGATAGCCTGCCGCACCGGCCACTGGCTATTGCGGTTAAACGCGATTATTGATACAGGTAGAACCCTGGCCAACAAAACCGGCCCCTTGCTTGAAAGGCCTTTATCATCAGCTGGTTAACCAACGGAATGGTCCGTCTGTTTTTAGCCGGGGAAGGGCGGCAATGGGCTCCCTCAACAGGTAGAGGAAAAGACCCGATGAGAGTGGTTACCCGACCCGATTTTGACGGCGTGGTATGCGCCGTCCTGCTGATGGATGCGCTGCATATCGACCCGCCGGTGCTGTGGGTCCAGCCTAGCGACATGCAGCACCGCCGGGCGGATATTCAAAACGGCGATGTCATTGCCAACCTTCCTTTTCATGAAAAATGCAGTCTGTGGTTCGATCACCACTATTCCAATCAACCGGAGATCCCCGTGGACGGGGTGTTTAAAATTGCACCGTCGGCCGCTGGAATTATATATGAACACTACCGGAAACGACTGGATCGGGATTACACCGAATTGATTCGCCAGACCGATCGCATCGATTCGGCAGATTTGACATTGGACGAGATCCTTCACCCGGAGAGCCACCCCTATGTCCTGCTGTCGATGACCATCACCAACCACGACCCGTCCGAAGAACGCTACTGGGATCATCTGGTAAGCCTGCTGCGGACCCGTTCCCTGGCCCGGGTGATGGACGATCCGGAGGTGAAACGGCGATGCCGGCGGGTGGTGGAGACCAACCTGGACTACGAAAAAGCCCTCCGGGCAAATACCTCACTGATCGGCCATGTCTCCCTCACCGATTTCCGGGACCTTGATCCGGCACCCAACGGCAACCGTTTTCTGGTTTATTCCCTGTTTCCCGACTGCACGGTGAATGTCAAAATCGTTTTCGAGGATGAGAATCTGGCCAGTATCAAAGTGGGCCACAGCATCTTGAACCGGGGCTGTGAAGTCAATGTAGGAAAGATGCTCTCCTCCTTCGAAGGAGGCGGCCATCCCGGGGCCGGAGCCTGCCGCTTCTCCCGGGAAAAGGCGCCGGACTACCTGAAACGCATCGTACAAATCCTGCAAAAAAACGTCCCTGTCTGAACCACGCCTGCGAACCCGCTTTCCTGTCCCTGGCAAGGGTATCAGATATAAACCGCGAACCGGAAGAACCCGTAGTCTGTTGGCGGCAATCGCTCAGGTGGGATTCGAACAGCTCACCGACCACGCCGGCAAGGCGGCCTCGCTGCATGAGGGTGATCCATGCAAGCAGTTTGTGGCCGCATCGGTGCAGTACATTCTTTTCGGAGTCAGAAATCCCCGCATGGCGCAGCTGCTTTTTGGCGGCGTGATCAACATGCGGGCCGCTCCGCGCGCCCTTAAGCAATCATCCTGGGCGGCTTTTCAACTGGTTGAAACCATCATCAATAATGGAAAAAGGACGGGTGAATTCCTCGACCGCGACACCATGGAGCTGGCGGTGGCCACCTGGTCGGACATCCACGGCCTGGCCCAGCTGATCTCCGGTGGCTGCTTGAGCCGCCTGGCCGCCACGGAGCGGCAGGTGGAAACCTTGGGGGAAAGGGTGTGTCAGCTGCTTTTGACCGGCATCCTGAAGAGGAAGGAATAAAAACATTTCCGGCGCTCCCGATCCCTTGAATCCTCGACCGCTTTTCCGACTATCCTTCCATGAACATGGCTTTAATCCGCTCACGGCTCTCCACCAGCATCCGGCGGTTTTCATCAAAGACTTCCAGGGTCACGGTGTCATCATACCCGGCACCCTTCAGGCGCCGAACCAGCTCCGCAAAATTGACGGTTCCCTGGCCCACGGCCAGGTGGTCATCCAGCTTGCCCTGATTGTCACTGAAATGAAGATGGCCGATCCGTTTTTCGAATCGGCTCACCAGTCCTTTTAATCGGCGACCCCGCCGATCGTCGATGTGGGCGTGGCCGGTGTCCAGGGTCATCTTCAGGGAGGGGAAGGTCGTGAATATCTCTTCAAAATCATCCGGCTCAACACCCAGCCGGTTTCTGGGAAACATGTTTTCCAGGCAGATCATCACATCCAGGCAATGGGCGGCATCCACCATTTCCGATAGAAAATCAAATGCGTAGCCTTTGACCGTGTCCAAGACAAAGGCTCCCATGCCACCGGCCATGCTGGGGTGCAGGACGACCTTTTTTGCTCCCAGATCGACAGCCACGTCCAGGGAACGGCGCATCTCCGTCACCGAGGCCCGCCGGAGGCTTTCGGTAAGATCGGCGGTGGTGACAAAAGTTGGCAGGTGGCAGACAAGCCCCAGGCCGTTGACCCTCAGCGCCCGCTTGATGGCCGCCCGGGAGGACGAAAGAATGCTGTAATGGGCCTTGGGCGGATCCATGGCCAGCTCAAGGTAGTCGAATCCCAGCCGGGCAAAAGTGGCGATTTCATCCAGTACCGGCGTTATCGGGAAATTCATGGCGCCAAATTGCATGTCACACCCCCCGACCCAGTGGAAAGGAAAAAGTCGGCTTCTTCGAGCCCACGTGAATCATCAGAATGCCGACCGCAATGAAGACCATCGCGACAACGAGATTGGGAGTAATGGGTTCATTCAATAAAAACCCGCTGAACACCACCCCGGCGATAGGCATGATGAACACAAAGGCGTGCAGGGTGGAAGCACCGTAACGTTGGAGCATCGTGCTCCAGGCCACGAAACCGAAGGCGGCGCTGACCAGGCTCTGGTAGGCGTATGCACCGATTACCGTCGGATTCAGGTTGAAAAGCATCCGATCGTCCCACAGGAACCCGGCAGACAGAAAAATCGGAACGGAAAAGATCATCGGATACAGGACCAGATGAAACGGTGAATAGTCATTGATGATGCGCTTGGTGTAAACCACATTACAGGACCAGACCACCACCGCCGCCAGGATGATCAGATCACCGGTGTGAAGCGATCCGGAAACACCCGGTGTCCCCGTAAACATGAAGGTCACGCCGATAAACCCCAGCAAAATCCCCGCCATTTTTTTCCACGTGATGCGTTCACCGGGAATGAACCGGTGGGAAAGAAACAATACGAAAAACGGCAGGAGGTTGGAGATCAGCACCCCTCTGGAGGCATACGTGCGGTCAAGTCCTAAATAAAAAAGGGCAAGCTGAACCGTAAAGGCCAGAGACACGATCAGCAGTTGAAACGCCTGGCCTGTCTGAATGCAAAATGAGCGATCGGTGGCACGGGCCCAGCAGGCAATGGCGACCGCCGCCAGCGCAAACCGAAGCCCCGCGCTGGTCAAGGGTCCCATACCGGTCAGGGCCAATTTGATGGCCACGGTATTGCCCCCGAAGATCACGGTGAGAAAGATGATGAAGACTCCGGGGAAAAGGGTCATGTCCGTATTGTCTGAAGCCATTTGAATCACACCTGGCGGTTTTAAGGCATATCCAGCAGATACCGCAGAAAATAGGCCACATTTTTGGCCGCAAAATGGGTTCCGGTCCGGCCGGCAAAGTCAGGATCACCGGCAAACACCGGCCCCCCCGCCACGATCCGGGTTTTGCGGGGCAGATGGTTGGCGATGCGTATCAGATCGTCTTCGGTATCGAACTGAAGAATGGTCAGGCCTAACAAATCCGGCTGGTGGCGGCGACAAGCATCGATGATGGCCTCGGGAGGCTGCATCAGGCCCAGGGAGATCAAGCGGATGCCGGCGGCACCGGCAAATTTTTCGATAACGGCCAGCCCCTGCCCCAGCCCGTCGTCCAGGGTGGCGGTAACCATGGACGGCGGATCTTCCCATAGGCCGTTAACGTGCAGGCGACTGCGCAATTCTTCCAGGTTGCCTGCCGCCTCGTCAAGACCCTGCCGCGAAGGCAGCCCTGTCTCCATCCATTGGCTGGCAAGGGTGCCCACCGCCGCCCGGAAAGCGCTTTTTGCATCGTCCATCGTTACGGCTTTTCCTTCAACCGGATAGCTGGCTGGAAATCGATTGTCATCGCTGCGGTTAAGCGACCACGCAGCTCGCAGGCAACGGTGTTCCGCCATCGCAACATTAAAAGAGCCAACGGGATACCATCACCACCGCCGGAGAGTCAAACGGTGTTTGGCAAACATGTCCCGGAGGCGAACTTCAACTATTACCTTATTTTCCCATCTCTTATCCAAATACTTGCTCTTTTTTCACAATGCTGACTGATCGTTTCCTGAATTGTCCATCCTGATTATTTAAAAATAATAGTATTATCATATCATTACAAATAAAATGGTAGCTTGGCAAAAAAATTGCTTTACTTCTAGCAGAGGCCATGACCGCGACTCATCGACCCCAAGCACCATCGAAAAGGAGAATCTCCATGATCGATTATATTCTTGCCGGACTGGGCGCTGGACTTTTCGCTTTTTTAACACTTTTTATCATCTCTTTTATCACTCTGGGTGTAATCACCGGTTTAATTCATCTGGTTGCCGCTGTTTATCGGAGCCTGGTTATTGGTAAAACTCAGACCTACCGGGAACAGATCGCCTGACAAGGGCATCACGAATTAAATTCTGGCGGTCTGGCAAAACCCACGGATTGAACATTCAGAGCCATCCATCTGCGACCGAAGCAAGTCCTCCGTTTAAAATAATCCCGGTGCGTGTACCGTTCTCTTCAGATCGCCGCCGGACCTTCTGTTTTCTACCTTCAGATTTCCTCTCCTGCTCGGATCGAACTCTCGATTCCACGATTTTTACGAAATTCAATGGTTGACTTTTACTCTTCGGCGCAATAATAAAGACCGGTCGGTATTAATAAAGGAGCGCACCATGTCTGCCAAGGGAGAGTTGACACGCCGCAACATCACTGAAAAATCCCTGCAGCTGTTTTCCGTCAAGGGGTATTTCAACACCTCCATCAGCGACATCCTCCAGGCCACCGGACTGACCAAGGGCGGGCTTTACTGCCATTTCAAGAGCAAGGAAGAGGTGTGGCGGGCGGTTTACGATGATGCCGTGGAGATCTGGAAATCAGTTGTTTTCAAAAGCATGCGGTCAGTCACCGACCCCCTGGAACGGATTGAACGCACGATTGAAAATGTCCTGCTCGAGTACCTGGGCGGGGAAGTTTTTGACGGAGGCTGTTTTTTCGTCAACATGCTGGTGGAGCTTTCCGGCCAGTCCGACACCATGGGCCGCCACATCCTCAAAGGCTTCGTGGGGTTTTCCAAATTGTTTCAGTCCTGGCTGATAGAAGCGGAAACCGCCGGTCTGCTTAAGCGGGATCTGGACTACCGGGAAATATCCAATTTCATCGTCATCACCTTGAACGGGGCCGCCACGTTGTACATGTCCACCCGCGACAGAACAGTCCTGCAGCAGACCAACGACCAGCTGCGCTTTTTCATCCGGCAGCTGCGAAGCTGAAGGATAAGGGTTCAATGGATCTGTTGCGGTAAAGATAAAAGGCCGGATAATCAATCCCTTGAATCCTCGACCCCTCGATTCCTTGAACCCTTTTATAATACCAACCGGTCTTATTTTTTAAGGAGGTTAACCGCAATGCCCAGAAAAAATATGTTGGCCCACCGCACACATAACATGGGGGCCAGTGCCATCCGTGAAATCCTCAAGGTGGTTTCAAAACCGGGAATGATTTCTCTGGCCGGCGGCATTCCCGCGCCGGAAAGCTTTCCCATGACCATTATCCGCGAGATTACCGAAACCGTATTTGCAAAATATGGTCCCAAGGCATTCCAGTACGACCTCACCGAAGGCTTTCTGCCTTTGCGCGAAGCCCTGGTGGACTATCTGCTCGAAAAAGGCATTGCCGCTGCCGCGGAACAGATCCTGGTCTCCAGCGGGTCTCAGGGCGTGCTGGACAGTCTGGGAAAAATTCTCATCAATCCCGGCGACCGCGTTGCCCTGGAAGCACCCACCTACCTGGGCGCATTGCAGGCCTTTACCCCTTACGAACCGGAATATGTGCAGATCGCCACCGACGACCAGGGGATGCTGCCCGATGCGTTGGCAACCGCCCTGTCACAGCATCCCGTCAAATTTATCTATCTGGTGCCCAATTTCCAAAATCCCACCGGGCGCACCCTGCCCATGAACCGGCGCCGGGCCATCGCCGACATCATCCGGCAATTCGACACCCTGTTGGTGGAAGATGACCCATACGGTGACCTCCGCTACCGGGGAACGCTCCTGCCGCCGATCAAAACGCTGGTCCCGGATCACGTGGTGTACATCTCGACCCTGTCCAAAGTCTTCGCTCCGGGACTGCGCATGGGATTCTGCCTGGCGCCGGATCTGATTTCCCGGTGGCTGATTCTGGCTAAGCAGGGGGTGGACCTTCACACCAGCACCTTCAATCAGGCCCTGGCCGCGGAATATCTGGCCGGAGGACATTTGAAGCGTCATCTGCCACGGATCATCGCGCTTTATCGTCCGCGGCAGGAGGCGATGATCGATGCTATGGCCCGGTTCTTTCCGGAATCGTTTACCTGGTCGGTGCCGGACGGTGGCATGTTCGTCTGGGTAAAAGGACCTGAAGGGATGGATATGGAAACGGTAAATCAAAAGGCGGTTGCCCGGATGACGGCATTCGTTCCCGGAACTTATTTTTTCGCCCGTCCGGGGGACGGCAGGGAAACCATGCGGCTCAACTACACCATGGCCAATGAAAAAACCCTCACCGGCGCGGTAAAAATTGTAGGCGAAGTGCTCGAAGAGGCGCTCATGGAGATGACTGGTCACCGCCAGGCAGCATCTGTTTCAAGATGGTAACGTGCCCATCAAGAAATGGTAGCTTGTGGTCCGGATCAAGGCCGCAGCCTTTTGGAAACCGAAGGCGTAGCAGCGCTACGTCGAGGATTTCCAAAAGGCGAGAACGCCGATCCGGGCCGCAAGATGCCGTTTCTGGTTGTAAACTAAAAGGGGATGTCTTCCGCCCCCTCAAAATCATCGATGGTCTCGGAAAGCTGCTGGACTACGGCACCCTTGGTGCCCGATTGGAAAAGGGTCACCAGCTCATGCAGGGCATCATATCCCTGGTCATAGGTGTTCATGTGAAAGTCCTGGGCCAGCAGGGAAAATCGCTCGATATCCGTCTCTTTCAGACAGGCATCGGTGTAAAAATGGATCAGTTCACCCAGCATGCTGTCGAATTCGCTGAAGTAGGACAGGTCATCCAGAAGATCCGGATCGGTGGGATCGTCGGCCAGACCTTTCAACAGGATCGCTTTCAAATTGGGATTGGCCTGTTTAAAGTATCTGCGGATCAGCGGAAGATTGGACGTCTCGGAATAACGCTCTTCCAGGTAGGCGTCGAGAACTTTTCGGGTTACGGGACCGCCGGTATCCAGGAAATTGACCAGGCGGCGCTGGCTTTCAGTCTCCGGCACGGCCACATACTCCTCCTTGGCCTCTTCCTCGTAAAGTAGATCGGGCTCATCATCACGCCACTCAAACCCGATTTCCTCCAGCCGCTCCCGATAGTCATGGGGGTGGTTTTTTATAATCTCGCTCACCTGAGCGATCCGGTCCTCGGAGTCGTCCTTTTCAAAAAACAAGCCATCACAAGCCTCATCGATCTCCGGGTCGCCATCCGGTTCGGCCGATCCGGTGATGCAGGTAAAGCAGCCGTACCCGGCGACGGCGGAGCCCGCCACCCAAAGGGGTTTGCCGCAGGCACAACGAACGCCCTGGCGCCGGGCGGCAAGGGCGTCTTCGACGGCGGCACGAACCTCATCCCCGTCGGCGCCTTTATGGTTGCGCAGGTATTGTTTTACAAACTGATTCAACCGAACAGGGACAAATCCGGACATCGATACGCCTTCCAATACGTCGTGATGGTTTCTTTTTTTTTCATGCTTTTGGCACAATCGATTTTTGCCGTCAAGTGTCAGGCGGGGCTAACTGAGCAAAAAAGATGAGGACAACCGCGACCGCCTTATGAATACCATATGATATCTATGGGTTCAATGGGTTTGACATCATCGGAGCGGTGTTTATATTCAAATGCAAAATACAGACCAACACTTAATTTTGCCCATTACCCATGCAAGGAGGAAATGATGCGGTTTGACCGATTTACCATAAAATCGCAGGAGTTGATCCAGAACGCCCAGACCCTGGCATCCACCCACGGCAACCAGCAGATCGAGCCGGACCACCTGTTGGCATCGATGCTCGACGAAAAGGAAGGCGTGGCCCGCTCCGTATTCAAACGACTGGGAGCCTCCGGTGACAGCATCGCCAGCGCCGCCGCCAAGGCCATTGACCGACTGCCCAAAGTCAGCGGCGGGGGAGATGTGTATCTCTCATCCACCGCCAAGGCGGTTCTCGAAGCGGCATTCACCGAAGCCGGAAAGATGAAGGACGAATATACCAGCATCGAGCACATCCTGCTGGCCATGTGCGACAAAAAGGCGGGAGAGGTATCCCGCATCCTGTCCGCGTCCGGAGTGAGTCGGGACGCCATTTTGAAAGTGCTCATGGAAATCCGGGGTAATCAGCGGATCACCGACCCCAATCCCGAGGAAAAATATGAGGCCCTCAAAAAATTCAGCCGGGATTTGACGGACATGGCCCGCAGCGGCAAGCTGGATCCGGTCATCGGCCGGGACGACGAAATCCGGCGCATCGTTCAGGTGCTCTCCCGCCGGACCAAGAACAATCCGGTGCTGATCGGTGAGCCCGGCGTGGGCAAGACCGCCATCGTGGAAGGCCTGGCCCAGCGCATTGTGGCCGGCGATGTCTCCGAAAGCCTGAAAAACAGACAGCTGGTGGCCCTGGACATGGGCGCCCTGATCGCCGGTGCCAAGTACCGGGGCGAGTTCGAAGACCGCCTCAAGGCGGTGCTAAAAGAGGTCGAAAAAGCCGAAGGTCAGGTGATCCTGTTCATCGATGAGCTGCACACGCTGGTAGGTGCCGGCGCCAGCGAAGGATCGATGGACGCCTCCAATATGCTCAAGCCGGCCCTGGCCCGCGGAACCCTTCGCTGCGTGGGCGCCACCACCCTGAACGAGTACCGCAAGTATATCGAAAAAGACGCCGCCCTGGAGCGACGCTTCCAGCCGGTGCTGGTTCGCGAACCCAGCGTGGAAGACACCATTTCCATCCTTCGCGGATTGAAAGAAAAATATGAGGTGCACCACGGTGTACGCATCAAGGATTCGGCCATCGTGGCGGCCGCAGCACTGTCCCATCGCTATATCGCCGACCGCTTTCTGCCCGACAAAGCCATCGACCTCATCGACGAGTGCGCCTCCAAGCTGCGCATTGAGATCGACTCCATGCCCGTGGAAATCGATGAAATCCAGCGCAAGATCCTTCAGGCGGAAATCGAGCGGGAGGCCCTGAAAAAAGAGACCGATCCGGCCTCCCGGGAGCGGCTGGCCAAACTGGAGGACACCCTGGAAGCGATGCACGCCCAGATCGCCGGCATGAAAAACCACTGGGAAGATGAAAAGCGTCTGATCCAGAACATCCGTGCGATCAAGGAGGCCCAGGAGCAGCTGGGCATCGATGAGCAGCGGGCTGAACGGGAGGGCAACCTGGCCCGGGTGGCCGAACTGCGCTACGGCAGGAGCAACGAACTGAAAAAGCAGTTGGAAAAGGCCAACAAGGACCTGGAAGTGCTCCAGTCCGACAAAAAAATGCTCAAGGAAGAGGTGGATGACGAGGATATCGCCGAGGTGATTTCACGCTGGACCGGCATTCCGGTGAGCCGCATGCTGGAAGGCGAACGGCAGAAACTGGTGCACATGGAACAGCGTCTGGGCAAACGGGTCATCGGCCAGGAGCAGGCCATCGAAGCCGTCTCCAATGCGGTGCGCCGGGCGCGTTCGGGCCTTCAGGACCCCAATCGGCCCATCGGCTCCTTCATCTTCATGGGGCCCACCGGTGTGGGGAAAACCGAACTGGCCAAAGCCCTGGCCGAATTCATCTTCGACTCAGAGCAGGCCATGGTGCGCATCGACATGTCCGAGTTCATGGAGAAACATTCGGTGTCCCGGCTCATCGGCGCCCCGCCGGGCTATGTGGGCTACGATGAAGGCGGCTACCTCACCGAGGCGGTGCGGCGGAGGCCCTATGCGGTAGTCCTGTTCGACGAGATCGAAAAGGCCCACCCCGAGGTATTCAACGTGCTGCTCCAGATCCTGGACGACGGCCGCATGACCGACGGCCACGGCAAGACCGTGGATTTCAAGAACACCATCATCATCATGACCTCCAACGTGGGCAGCCAGTATATTCAGGACCTGGGCGGACGCGACCGCGAGGAGATGGAACGCCGGGTCACCGAGGCCCTGCGCGCCGGCTTCAAGCCGGAATTTCTCAACCGCATCGACGAAACCATCATCTTTTTGAACCTGGAACAGGACCAGATCGGCAAGATCGTAGAGATCCAGATGGAAAGACTGGCAGATCGGCTGGCCGAACAGAACATCGAACTGATCCTGGCCGATTCGGCCCGCGACCTCATCGCCCGCCAGGGCTACGATCCGGTCTACGGCGCCCGTCCTTTAAAGCGGGTGATCCAGCGGCAGATCGAAAACCCGCTGGCCATGGAGATACTGGAAGGCAAAATTATGGAAGGCGCCCGGTTGAGTGCCGAGGCCGAAGGCGAGCGGATCGTGTTCCGGCAGGTTTAGGATTTTCTGCGGGAAGTCCGCACGCGGTACATGCG